>NZ_LDQC01000022.1 GCF_001475545.1 Curtobacterium luteum
GCGTTCGTCGAGCGCGTCGACGACCTCGAGCGGGCACTGCAGGCCAACGGCCTCACGGCACCGTCCGGTCACGTCGCCGTGATCGACGCCGAGGACACCGCTCCGATCTGGGACGCGGCGAAGCGCCTCGGCATCCGGACCGTCATCGACCCGTTCATCCCGACCGACCGCTGGCAGACCGCCGACGACGTGAAGAAGATCGCGGACCGCGTCAACGAGCTCACCGCCGAGGCGGCCGGCCACGGCCTGCAGTTCGGCTACCACAACCACCAGTGGGAGTTCACGAACAAGGTCGACGGCCGCACCGTGTACGACCTGTTCGTCGAGCAGCTCGCGCCGGAGACCGTCCTCGAGGTCGACACGTTCTGGGCGACCGTCGGTGGTGCGGACGCCCCCGCGGTGCTCCGCTCCCTCGGTGACCGCGTCGTCGCGATCCACGTGAAGGACGGCAAGGTCGACGGTGACATCCTCACCGCCCTCCCCTCCGCCGAGAGCGCCCTGATCGTCCCCGAGGCGCTCCAGCGCGCGTTCGAGAACCAGAAGCCGGCCGGCCAGGGTGACGTCGACGTCGCGGGCATCCTCGCCGCCGCGCCGCAGGCCATCCGCGTCGTCGAGTTCGACGCCTACGCCGGCGACGTCTTCGAGGGCATCACCGAGTCGCTGCAGTGGCTGCGCGAGAACGACACCGCCGGGAGCGCCGCGTGAGCCGCGTCGGTGTCGGCATCATCGGTGCCGGCAACATCTCCGACCAGTACCTGACCAACCTCACGCAGTTCGCCGACGTCGAGGTCCTGTTCGTCGCCGACCTCATCCAGGAGCGCGCGAAGTCCCAGGCCGAGAAGTACGGCGTCCCGTCGTACGGCACGGTCGAGGAGCTGCTCGCCCGTGACGACATCTCGATCGTGGTGAACATCACGATCCCGGCCGAGCACGCCAGGGTCGGCCAGCAGATCATCGCCGCCGGCAAGCACACCTGGAGCGAGAAGCCGGTCGCGACCACGGCCGAGGACGCGCAGGACCTGCTCGCCTCCGCCGAGGCCGCGGGCGTCCGCTACGCCACCGCACCGGACACCGTGCTCGGCGCGGGCATCCAGACCGCGATCCGCGCCATCGCCCGCGGGGACATCGGCACGCCGCTCACCGCGACGACGATGTTCCACGTGCCCGGCCCGGACCAGTGGCACCCGGACCCCGAGTTCCTGTACGCGCAGGGCGCCGGCCCGCTGTTCGACATCGGCCCGTACTACGTCACGACCCTGCTCCACGCGTTCGGTTCCGCCTCGCGCGTGCAGGCCGTGTCGTCGAAGTCGCGCGAGACCCGCGTGATCGGATCGGGCCCCCGTGCCGGCACCGAGTTCCCGGTCGAGGTGCCCACGCACCATGCCGCGCTCATCTCGTTCGCCGACGGCCAGTCCGCGCAGACGACGCTGTCGTTCCAGCACGCCCTGCCCCGCAACGGCTTCGTCGAGATCAACGGCTCCGAGGGCACGATCGTGCTCCCGGACCCGAACGTCTTCGACGGCGACAGCACGCTGTGGACGCTCGGCAAGGACGAGCCGACGACCCTCGAGCACAAGGGCTCGACCTGGGGCCGGGGCACGGGCGTCGTCGAGATGGCCCGCGCGATCGCCGAGGGCCGCCCGGAGCGCGCCTCCGGTGCCGTCGCGTCGCACGCGCTCGACGTCATGCTCGGCATCCGCGACGCAGCCGAGTCCGGCCAGGCTGTCGAGATCGCCTCGCGCATCGCGAAGCCGGAGCCGCTGCCCGAGGACTTCGACCCCGCGGCCGCGGTCCTCGCCGAGGGCGTGAACGCCTAGTCGCACACGCGAGGAGGGGCCGGTTCCGTCAGGGACCGGCCCCTCCGTCGTGTCCGCCGTCCGGCGTGACCAGCCGGGAGGCACGGCTCGCCTCCGCCGGGTCGCCGGCGTCCGCAGCCAAGATGGAGGGACGCCGCCGGCCGGCGGTCGAGCAGGAGGACGCGACCATGGCAGTACCGACGACCGACACGGAGGTCACCTACCCCGCGGGCGCCCTGACGAGCGAGGGGACCGTGGTGCACGTCGAACCCGCGGGCGCGGACCGGTGGGCCGTGTTCCTCGACCGCACGGCCGCGCACCCGGTCGACACCGCCTGGCCGGACCAGCCCGCCGACCGGGTGACCCTCCGGACGCCCGACGCCACGTACGAGACGGTCGAGGTGCGCGTCGCCGGCTTCCACGACGGGAGCGTGCACATCGGCGACGCCCTGCCCGTGCGGACCGGCACCGAGGGGTGGGTCTTCGGCGTCGCGCACGTCGTCGTCGGGCCCCCGCCGCAGATCGGCGGACCCGTCACGGTCACCGTCGACCCGGACTTCCGCGTCGCCCTCAGCGTCGCGCACAGCACCTGCCACCTCGCCGCCCTGGCGCTCGACGCCGTCCTCGCCGAGCACTGGTCGAAGCCGGGGTCGACGGATGCGCTCGGCCACCCGGCGTTCGACTCGCTCGCGATCGTCCGGTCCTCGATCCACGAGTACCGCTCCGAGGACGAGTACCGGATCGGGAAGTCCCTCCGGAAGAAGGGCTTCGACCCGGCCGCGTTCGACGACGCCGACGCGGTCGCCGCCCGCGTGACGGAGCAGCTCCGCGCCTGGACCGCCAGCGGGGGCCCGATCCACGTCGAGGCCGAGGGGCCCGGCCTCTCCGCGCGGCGGCAGTGGACGTGCGCGTTGCCCGAGGGGACCGCGGCGATCCCCTGCGGCGGCACGCACCCCCGGTCCCTCGCCGACCTCGTCGACCCGGCGGTCACGATCGCCGTCGAGGACGTCCCCGGGGCGCGGCTGGTCACGATGACGACGACGGTCGTCGCACACCGCTGATCCGGCCGCTCGTCAGCCCGCGGGCGGCAGGAGTCCCTCGAGCATCCGGAGCACTCGCTCACCGTCGACGGCGTCCGGGTCGAGCAACCACTGCACCTGGAGGCCGTCCGACGCCGCGATCCCGAGGCTCGCGAGGTCCACCGGGTCGAGGTCGTCGCGGATGCGCCCGGCCGCCTGGTCCGCCCGGATCCACTCCGCGAGCTCGGCGCGCAGGGACGCGAACCGCTCGCGCATGAAGTCCCGCGTCGCCGGGTGCCCCTCCTGGACCGCGTCGGCCGACAGGGTCGTGTAGAGCTGCACGAGCCCGGGGACCGCTCGGTTCCGCACGGCGCTGTCCCGCATGTCGCCGACCGCCGACTTGACGCGTTCAGGATCGGCCTGCGACCGGACCTCGTGCTCGTGGTAGACCGCGAGCAGCAGTTCGTCGCGGCTCGGGAAGTAGTGCCGGAGCGCCGCGTGGGTGATCCCGAGGGCGTCGGCGACCGACCGGAGCGACGACGCGTCGACCCCCTGCGCCGCGACCATGCGGATCATCTCGTCGAGGATCTGCGCCCGCCGCTCAGCGCCCTTGCGGTACCCGCGTCGCTGCGGGACCGTGTCGTCGTCGGCCGGGGAGGTCACGCCGCCAACTTACCGCTGGAAGGTTTTCTGCGCGACCAGTCGTGGACGCGGGTCGGCCCGGGATCACACGCAGCTCCTCGCGTCCGGCTGTTCAGTCCGCGTCGGCAGGGACCGTGTACTCGTCGACCGGCGCGGGCGATCCGTTCGCGAGCGCGTCCACGATCGCCGAGAGGGTGGTGGTGAGCACCTCGTTCTCGTCGTCGGACAGGCCGTCCAGCACGCGCACCACGGCTTCGTGGAACGAAGCGTAGGACGCCCCGATCTTCGCAGCCGCCTGGTCGGTCGGCTCGAGGACCTGCTGCCGGCGGTCCGTCGGGTGCGCGGCTCGTACCAGGTCGCCCGACGCGACGAGCCCGTCGACGAGCTTGGTGACGGAGGCGTTGGACACCGACAGCATCACCGCGAGGTCCTTCGGTCCCATCGGACGCTGGTCGCGGTGCGCCTGCAGGAGGTACCGGAGCGCGAGTGACTCGTTCTTCGTCAGACCGGTCTCGACCCGTGCCGCCTCGATCTGCTGCTCCTCGGCGTGCTGCAGGCGCAGCAGCGCGTCGACAGCGGTCTTCGCAGCGGCCGAGCGGGGCTGGCGGGCGTAGAGGTGGGCGTGCTCGCGGCGGACGACGGTCAACGGCATGCGGTCATTCGCTCCTGGTCAGACGAGGGGTGCCGAGAAGAAGTCGGCGTAGGACGGTTCGGTCTGCTTCGAGAGCAGCGACGGGTCCTCGATCCGCCGCTGGACGAAGGCGTCGATCACTGCCGGGTCCGTGAGGCCCACGCGAGGGTGGCTCCGGCCGCTGGCTGCGAGTCGCGGCATCCCCGTGTACGTGCTGCGCATGTCTGATCCCGCCTTCCTGCTGTGACCGAGGTGTCCGGTGCGGACACCCGAACTGTTTCACGACGTGAACGGTTTGTGCAACGAACAGTTTGTGTTCTGGACGATTCGCGCACTGAACCAACTGGACGGTGCCCCCAGGGATCTCCGAGCGCACTGTTGGCACTCTCTGGGTTCGAGTGCTAAAACGGATGGCAGTTGAGTCGAGGGGACTCAACGGAGATCACCTGAAGGAGTTGACGACGATGACGATGAACTTCGACCCGTTCCGCGAGCTCGACCGCCTCGCCGGCTCCCTGCTCGGGAGCGCCGGCGGACCGCGTTCGATGCCGATGGACCTGTACCGCACCGGGGACCACTACGTCCTCGACGTCGACCTGCCGGGCATCGACCCGGGCAGCGTCGACGTCGACGTGGACGGCTCGGTCCTCACGATCCGCGCCGAGCGGACCCTCGGCGCCCCCGAGGGCTCGCAGTGGATCACGCGCGAGCGGCAGCCCGGCACCTTCGTCCGCCAGCTGACCCTCGGCGACCACCTCGATGCCGGACGCATCACCGCGACGTACGACAACGGCGTGCTGAGCATCACGATCCCGGTCAAGGAGTCGGCGAAGCCGCGCAAGATCGAGGTCGCCGTGGGCAGCGGCACGCAGCAGCTCGCCGTCGGTGGCGGGACCGCCGAGTAACCGGGAGGCGCGATGGCAGCACTCCTGAACGCACTGCTCGCGATCGGGGCCGTGACCGCAGCGCTCACCGCGACGAGTCTGGACCGGCGGGTCGCCCTGGTGCTCGGGGCGACCGGCAGCACGGTCGGCGCGTTCCTCGCGTGGGTGGTCGCGCCGACTGCGTTCTCCGGGTTCCTCCCGTGGGTCGCCGCGGTCCTCGGGACGGCGGTGCTCACGGCCGGCTGGAGCGTCGTCCGGCTCTACGACGGGGTCTTCGCGCCGCCGCCGGAGCCGGCGGACGAGACCGGGACGCTCGCGACGATCGCGCGGTGACCGCACGACGGACGGGAGGCACGGTGCCAGCTGGCACCGTGCCTCCCGTCCGTTCGTCCGTTCCGTGCCGTGGACTACTCCTTGTTGAGCTTGTCCTGCACCGTGCCGGCTGTCTTCTCGACGACGTTCGGGAGCTCGGTCGTGCCGTAGAAGCGGACGTCCGGGTGCGTGGGCGGGGGCATCGGGGACGTGGTCGTCGGCCCGTCGTGGTACGTGTACTCGCCCTTGCCGTCGAACGAGGGGCCGCTCGCCCACGGGCCGTTCGCCGCCTCCGTGCCGTCGGAGAAGTTGAGGTACTGGTAGTTGACCTCCTGGTTCTCCTTCGCCTGCGGGAAGTTGCTCGGCACCGGGAAGTCCTCGATGCCCTTCTCGCGGAGCTCCGCGGCGGCCGTCGACCACATGTTCTGGTGCATCGTGTCCCGCGCGAGCAGGAAGCTCAGCAGATCCCGGATGCCGTGGTCGTCGGTCATGTGGTACAGCCGGGCGACCTGCACCCGCCCCTGCATCTCGGCGTTCGCGTTCGCCGTGAAGTCGGCGAGCAGGTTGCCGCTCGCGGTGATGTACGAGCCCTGCCAGGGGTTCCCGTTGCTGTCGACAGGGCGGGCACCGGCACCGGCGACGATGCCCTGCTGGACGTCCGTCCCGCCGACGATCGCCGCGACGGTCGGGTCGTCCTGCACGGCGTCCTCGGTGATGCCGAGCGGGCTCTTCTCGAGCAGCTGCGCGATCATCGTGGCGAGCATCTCGACGTGGCCCATCTCCTCAGCGCCGATGCCGAACACCAGGTCGCGGTACTTGCCGGGCATGTGCATGTTCCACGCCTGGAACTGGTACTGCAGGGCGACGGTGATCTCCCCGTACTGGCCGCCGAGCACCTCCTGCAGCTTGCGCGCGTACACGGCGTCGGGCTTGTCGGGTGTGGACTTGAACTGGAGTTCCTGCTTGTGGAAGTACAAATCGTGCTCCTGTCTTCGTTCGTCGGTTCGGTTCAGAGGATCGGGGTGCCGCCGGTGACGGCGACGCGGGCGCCGGACACGTAGCTGCCGTCGTCGCTCGCGAGCAGCACGTAGACCGGGGCGAGCTCGGCGGGCTGCCCGGGACGGCCGAGCGGGGTCTGCTTCCCGAACTGCTCGACCTCCTCCGGAGGCATCGTCGACGGGATGAGTGGCGTCCAGATCGGCCCGGGCGCGACACTGTTGACGCGGATGCCACGCGGACCGAGCAACTGCGCCAGCGCTGCGGAGAGGTTCGCGACGCCCGCCTTCGTCACGTCGTACGGCGCGAGGTCGGGCTTCGGGTTGTCGGAGTTCACCGAGCTCGACCCGATGATCGCCGACCCCGGGCCGAGGTGTGGGAGCGCGGCCTTGACGAGGTGGAAGTAGGCGCTGAGGTTGGTCGCGAGCGTGTGGTCCCACTCCTCGTCGCTGATCTCCTCGATGGTCTCGTGCGTCATCTGGTACGCCGCGTTGTTCACGAGCACGTCGAGTCCGCCCAGCTGGTCGACCGCGGTGTCGATGACCGAACGGCAGTACGCCGGGTCGCTGACGTCGCCGGGCAGCAGGACGGCCCTCCGCCCCGCCTCCTCGATCCAGTGCTTCGTGTCCTGGGCGTCGTCCTCCTCGTCGGGGAGGTAGCTGATGAGCACGTCGGCACCCTCGCGGGCGAACGCGATCGCGACGGCCTTGCCGATGCCGCTGTCCCCGCCCGTGATGACCGCCCGCTTCCCCGTGAGCTTGCCGGACCCGCGGTACGACCGCTCTCCGTGGTCGGCCGTGGGGCTGAGCTCCTGGTCGCTGCCCGGGGGCTGCTGGTCGTCGGTCATGTCGCCTCCTGATCGGTGGTCCGCGATCCGCCTCGTCCGCGGACCGCTCGGTCTGGCCGATGGTCGGCGTGCCGCTCTGGGCGGTCGTCCGGGAGTGGCCCGATCGCGCGGCGGACGTGGCCGGATCACGCGGGGCGCCGGCGCGGCGACCCGCGCGTAGCGTGGCCGGCATGGACCTGCAGCTGTCGGATCGTGTCGCACTCGTCGTCGGGGGGAAGGGCTACATCGGCCGCGCCGTGGTCGACCGGCTCCGGGCAGAGGGGGCGACCGTCGTGGTGGCCTCCAGGAGCGCCGGGGACGACGAGGACAGCGTGTCGATGGACACCGCGTCGCAGGCGTCGGTGGACGCCGCTGTCGCGTCGGTGCTCGGGCGGCACGGACGGATCGACGTGCTGGTGGTGACCGCGGCTCCGAGCGCGCAGACCCTCGACCCGTCACGGAAGTCCGACCCTGAGCAGATCGCCGAGGCGATCGACGGCAAGGCACTCGGTTTCCTCCGGGTCGCGAACGCTGTCCTCCCCCACCAACGGGAGGCAGGGTTCGGCCGCGTCGTCGTGGTCAGCGGTCAGAACGCGTACATCTCCGGCAACATCACCGCCTCGCTCCGCAACACCGCCACCAACGTGGTCGCGAAGAACCTCGCCGACGAGTTCGCGGGGACCGGCGTCGGTGTGAACGTGGTCAACCCCGGGACCGTGACCGACGAGCCCTCGTCGGAGGTGCCGCACGGCGCCGGCGGCGAGTCGAGCCCGCAGCAGATCGCGGACCTCGTGGCGTTCCTGTCGTCGCCCCTGTCGGCGTTGAGCGGGGAGTCCGTCTCGATCGCGCACCGGATGCTCGGGACCGTCGTCGTCTGAAGCCGCGTCGCGGCGGACCGGAGGCACGTGGCGGACCCGACCCGTGCCTCCCGCCCGTCCCGTGGCCCTCGGTACCATGGCTGCCGTGGCGAAGGTGCTGATCACCGGGATGTCGGGGACGGGCAAGTCCTCGGCGCTGGAGCGGCTGGCGACGTTCGGGCACCGGGTCGTGGACACCGACGACCCGGGCTGGCGCGAGTACCGCCCTCACCCGCACCCGACCGACGACGCACACCGCGGCGAGTGGCTCTGGGTCGAGGAGCGGATGACCGCGCTGCTCGACGAAGCGGACGGCCGGTCGCTCTTCGTGCAGGGCTGCGTCCGCAACCAGGGCCGCTGGTACGACCGCTTCGACGCGATCGTGCTCCTCAGCGCACCCCTCGACGTCCTGCTCGAGCGGGTCGCACGGCGGACGACGAACCCCTACGGGAAGACCGCGGTGGAGCGGGCGATGATCGCGGCCGACCACGCCGAGGTGCTGCCGCTGCTCCGCGCCGGGTGCACGCACGAGCTCGACGCGACCCGACCGCTGGACGACGTGGTCGCGGACCTGGACGCTCTCGCCCGCTGAGTCGTTCGTCCCGCAGGCCGATGCGCTTCAGCCGTCCGCCCGATGCCGTCCCGCCCCGGTTCGTCGAGGCTGAGGAACATGGACTCCTCGATCAAGCACGTCATCGCCACACTGTCGGTCTGCGCCGGGATCGTCGTCGTCACCGCCTGGGCGCTCATCGCGATGTCACCCGTGGCGTGAGCCACCGGGCCGACCGCTCCTCCGGCCGCGGGTCCACCCCGACCCGCGGCAATGCGACGGACCCCTCCGTGCGATGATCGGACCCGTGACGGAAGGGCGCACGTTCATCCGGCCGCTCCCCACGCGATCGATCGTTGTCGACGTGGTCTGGGCGGTCGTCGCGGCGCTCGCGTTCCTCGCTCCGGTCGACCTCGAACTCGAACACGCCAGTGTCCTCGCGGTCGTCGCAGCCGCCGGTGCGATCGCCGTGCGCCGCATCTCGCCCTCCGTCGCGATGGTCCTCATCGTCGCGCTCGGCTTCGTGCAGGTGGCGGGCGGCGAGCGTCCGTCCCTCGTCGACCTCGCGATCTTCGTCGTCATCGGCACGACGGCGATCGTGGGGACCCGAGCCGAGGTGGTGCTCTCCGGACTGCTCGCGTTCTTCGCGGGCGTCGGCGCGACGCTCTACCTCACCGTCACCGGGTTCCGGTTCGCTGTGTTGGTGAACGGGCCGCGCGACCAGGCCTTCCTGGCGATGGCAGCACCCGCGGCAGCGCTCCTCGCGGTGTGGGCCGGCGGGCTGGCCGTCCGCGCGTTCCGTTCCCGCGACCGCGAGTCCGAGCGACGTGCCCACGCCGAGGCCGCCCGGTCCCGGGCAGAGGCCGTCGCCACCGAGGCCGAGGCCACCGCCACGCGCGCCATCGACGTCGCGGAGTCCGAGCGGATCCGCGCGGCGATCGCTCGGGACGTGCACGACGTCGTCGGCCACTCCCTCGCCGTGATCATCGCCCAGGCCGACTCGGTGCCGTTCCTCGCGGACGAGGCACGGGTCCGCGAGGTCAGCGCCACGATCGCCAGCACCGCGCGCAGTTCGCTCATGGAGGTCCGGCAGGTCCTCGGGCAGATCGACGGCACGGGTGACGCCGGTCCGGCGACGCTCGACGAGATCGTGCAGGGCATCCGCGACGCCGGCGTCACCGTGGACCACACCGTCCGCGGCCTCCCGCGCGCCTTCGGTCCGGACGCGGGCACCGCGGCCCGACGGGTGCTGCAGGAGATGCTCACGAACGCACTCCGGCACGGCGCTCCGGGCATGCCCGTCACCGTCCGGGAGACCTGGCGTTCCGCAGACCTCGTGCTCGAGGTCGAGAACGTCGTCGGCGGTGGCGCCACCGGAGGCTCCGGCCGCGGGGTCGACGGCATGCGATCCCGGCTCGCCGCACTCGACGGCTCCTTCGACGCCGCGGTCCTCGACGACGTGTTCGTCGCCCGCGCCCGCATCCCGATCGACATCCCAGGGGGGAACCACCGATGACCGAGACGAACGACCACGCAGCCGCCGACCCGGCCAGCGGCGCGGCCGACACCGGCGCACGCGTCAGCGCCCCGATCCGCGTCCTGCTCACCGACGACCAGGCGCTCTTCCGTGCGGGACTCCGGGTCGTGCTCGACGCACAGGACGACATGGTCGTGGTGGGCGAGGCGTCCGACGGCGCGGAGGCCCTCGCCGCGATCCCCGCCGTCCGCCCCGACGTCATGCTGCTCGACATGCGGATGGCGGGCATGGACGGTGTGGAGACCGTGCGACACCTGTTCTCCGGCGCGGTCGCGGGGCCGATCCCGCGCGTGATCGTCCTCACCACGTTCGGGCTCGACCCGGCAGCCGCGACGGCGATCCGGCTCGGCGCCAGCGGGTTCCTCCTCAAGGACACGACCCCGCCGTTCCTGTTCGCAGCCATCCGCGCCGTGCACGAGGGCAGCTCGGTCATCGCCCCGAATGACCTCGCGCAGCTCTTCGGTGCCGACGTCGAGCGCGCGCCGAAGCCGCAGCCGCACGAGTTCCAGACGCTCTCCGACCGCGAGCGCATCGTGTTCGGCTGGGCATCGCGTGGGCTGTCGAACGCGGAGATCGCCGCCAAGGAGTTCGTCACCGAGTCCACCGTGAAGACCCAGATCTCGAGCATCCTCGGCAAGCTCCAGCTCCGCGACCGGGTGCAGCTCGTCGTCTACGCGCACGACCACGGGCTCGCTGGCGCTCGGGACGACGGGTAGGCGCAGCAGCGAGTGGTCGGCGCCGATGCCGCTGGCCGCGGACACCGGACGCCAGGCGGCAGCGGGTACCGTCCCGGACACCGACCGAACGACGCCCGGTGCGCCGGGCAGAGAGGGGCGATCGATGACGATCGACCAGACGACGACCGTGGCACGCGACCTGACGGACCGGACGGTGGTGGTGACCGGAGCGGCCGGGGGCATCGGCAAGGAGGTCGTCCGCCGCCTCCACGCGGCAGGCGCGCACGTGGTCGCCGTCGACCTCCGCGAACCGGGCGACGTCCCCGAGGGCGTGACGACGGGGACGGTCGACATCACGGACCCGGAGTCCGTGCGGGCGTTCGCGGACCGGGTCGCCGCCGAGCACCCCGGCCGCCTCGACCTGGTGAACGCGGCGGGCATCGTCGAGGACGACGTCGCCGCGGCGGAGATGTCCGCGGAGCAGTTCCGCGGGGTCCTCGACGTGAACCTCGTCGGAGTCTTCCTCACCTCCCAGGCCCTCCACCGGGTGATGGCGGAGCGCGGCGAGGCGGCGATCGTCAGCATCGCGTCGATGTCCGGCAACCACGTCGTGAACCACCCGCAGAAGCAGGTCGCGTACAACGTCTCGAAGGCGGGCGTCACCGCGCTCACGAAGACCCTCGCCGTCGAGTGGGGACCGGAGGGCATCCGCGTCAACTGCGTGTCACCGGGCTACGTGGACACCCCGCTCCTCGCGAAGAAGCACCACCAGTTCGACGAGTGGATGCGGGACATCGTCCCGGGACGCTTCGCGCAGCCGGCGGAGGTCGCGGCGGCGATCCACTTCCTGCTGAGCGACGCCGCCTCGTACTGCCACGGGACCGAGCTGCTGATGGACGGCGGTTACTCGCTGCGCTGACCGGGCAGCGACAGGACCTCGTCGAGGATGGTCTCGATCGCGGCCGGGTCGTGCGCGAACCGTCCGAGGAACAGTCCGCCGATGCGGCCCTGCCCGCGGGTCAGCAAGCCCGGTCCGGCACTGCCGCCGTAGATCACCGCGCTGCCTGCGAGTTCCGGACGCGTCGCCAGGTGCGCCTCGACCCCGGCGAGCACCTCCACGATGTGCTCGTCCGGCGCGGGCGCCGGTGCACCGATCGCCCACACCGGCTCGTACGCCACGATCAGCGGCCCGGCGAGCCCGTCCGCGGTCGCGGTGCACAGGGACCGGTCCAGTTGCGCGGTCACCTCGGCCACGGCGTCCGCACCGGAGGACCGGGTCGGCTCCCCGACGCACACCAGCGGCCGCAGGTGGTTGCGGAACGCCGCGTGCACCTTCCCCGCGACCTCGTCGTCGGTCTCGTGGAACAGGGAGCGCCGCTCCGCGTGCCCGATCTCGACGAGGTCGACCCCGATCTCACGCAGTTCCGCTCCGGAGACCTCACCGGTGAACGCCCCCGCGTCCGCCCACGACAGGTCCTGCGCACCCAGCAAGACCGACGACCCGTCCAGCAGCGACCGCACGGGGACGAGCGCCGGGAACGTCGGGACCACGAACAGCTCCGCGGCCCCGGACCGCACGGCGGGGTGCCGCTCGGCGATGTCCACCACCCGCCGGACCCACGCGAGGGTCCGTGCGTGGGAGAAGTACATCTTGAGCGACACCCCGACGAGCGTCATGCGCGGTCGGTCCCGTCCGCGTCGAGTCCCTCGGCCGCCGAACCGTCGTACCCGCAGATCGCCGCGACCTTCTCCGCACTGGCGGACGAGGTGTCGAACTCGTACCCGAGCCACTCCTTCGCGAGCCGTCGTGCGAGCTCCAGCCCGATCACGCGCTGCCCCATGCAGAGCACCTGCGCGTCGTTCGAGAGCACCGACCGCTCGACGCTGTAACTGTCGTGTGCGGTCACGGCTCGGATGCCGGGGACCTTGTTGGCGCTGATCGCGACCCCGAGCCCGGTGCCGCAGACCAGGATCGCCCGGTCGGCCTCGCCGTTCGCCACCATGCGAGCGGCGTCGACGGCGATGTGCGGGTACGCAGTGTGCCCGTCCGCGTCCACCCCGACGTCGGCGACGTCGGAGACCCGCTCGTCCGCGAGCAGGTCGGCCTTGATCGCCTCCTTGTACTCGAAGCCGGCATCGTCCGATCCGACCACCAGTCGCAGCGTCATCGTGCTGCTCCTTCCTCGATGACCGAGGTCACCGTCTCGACGATCAACGCGAAGGACACCGCTCCGGGGTCCCTCGTCCCCACCGCCTGGCCGGCGTGGGTCTTGGCGCGTCCCTTGCGGGGCACGAGGTCCGCCGTGGCGTCCGCGGCCTCGCGGGCCGCACCCGCGGCCGTCCGCCAGGCATCGAGGGTCGACGCACCGCCCTCGACCGCGGACCCGAAGGCCTCGTCGAACGGCACGAGCGCGTCGACCATCGTCTTGTCCCCGGGTACGGCACCGAACGCCGTTACCGCCGTCGTCGCGGCGTGCACCGCCTCCGCGAGCCGCGCCGACGACGGACGCGACTCGTCCCCGATGACGCGACCCAGTGCCTCCAGGGCGGCTCCCCAGATCGCGCCGGAGGTGCCGCCGGCCTTGTCAGACCAGGCGTCCGCAGCGATCGCGAGGAGTCCACCCGCCCCGACCTCGCGACCCGCCGCAGCGGAGGCAGCCGC
This sequence comes from Curtobacterium luteum, assembly GCF_001475545.1. Lineage (GTDB taxonomy): Bacteria > Actinomycetota > Actinomycetes > Actinomycetales > Microbacteriaceae > Curtobacterium > Curtobacterium luteum_A. The sequence goes on from NZ_LDQC01000022.1 coordinate 13,390, forward strand.
GTCCGCAGCGTGGACGCCGCGCTGCATGCCGATGCCGTGGTCGCCGTCGCCCGCCACCGCGTCCATCTCGCCCAGCTCGTCGACGTGCTCGTCGATGACCCGACGAGCCGCGGCGAGCGCTGCGGCCACCCGGGTCGCGACCTCCTGCGACTCCGTGGAACCGGTGCCGACCTCGATGCCGTCGGACGCCTCGAGCTCGGACTCCGGCAGGCGCTCGGCGCTGACCGCACCGCCCTTCCGGAACGCCGGGGTGTCGGCCGGCGCGGCCCAGAGCCGCTCGAGTTCGTCGTCGAGCCAGAACAACGTGAGGGAGACACCGGCCATGTCGAAGCTCGTGACGAGTTCCCCGACCTCGGGTTCGACGATGACGACGCCGGCGTCCTCGAGCAGGCGGGCGACCGAGCGGTAGACGACGAAGAGTTCCTCGTACTTGACGCTGCCGAGGCCGTTGAGGATCGGCACGACCCGCGCGCCGGACACCGTGACGCCCGTCGGGAGCTCGTCGAGCAGTCGCGACACGAGGAGGGACGCGAGCCCCTCGGCCGTGGGCACCTCGGTCTCGTCGATGCCGCGTTCGCCGTGGATGCCCATGCCGATGGCCATCCGGCGCTCGGGCACCTCGAACAGCGGCTCGGCGGCACCGGGGAGGGAGCAGCCGGAGAACGCGACGCCGAACGAGCGCGTCCGGTCGTTCGCCCGCGACGCCACCGCGGTGACGTCGTCGAGGGTGCGACCTTCCTCGGCCGCGGCCCCGGCGACCTTGAACACGCAGAGGTCCCCCGCGATCCCGCGACGCTCGGCCGCGCGGTCGGCGGGCGCGGACACGACGTCGTCGGTGACCCGGACGGTCCGGACCGGGATGCCCTCGCTCTCGAGCGTTCGTGCGGCGGCGTCGAAGTTGAGGCAGTCGCCCGCGTAGTTGCCGTACGAGAAGAGCACCCCACCGCCGTGCTCGGCCGCGCGGGCGACCCCGGCGACCTGCTGCGCGGACGGGCTGGCGAACAGGTTGCCCATCGCCGCGCCGGCCGCGAGACCGTGCCCGACGAGCCCGCCGAACGCCGGGTAGTGGCCGGAGCCACCGCCGATCACGACCGCGACCGTGCCGTCCGGGCTGGTCGTGGCGCGGGCGACGCCGCCGTGCACCCGGCGGACCCACCGCTGGTTGGCGAGGACGAACCCGTCCGCCGCCTCGTCCGCGAAGTCCGCGGGGTCGTTGAAGAGCCTGGTCATCGTGTCGTCTCCTTCGACGCACTCGTCGCCACGTGTGATGTGTCCAGCAGATCATCCGCCTTCGCACCTCGGAAGAACTTCGTGCAGAAGATCATCACGGCCGCCACGAACGCCAGGACACCGAGTGAGACGATGCCGAACGCGCCGCTGTCGGTCGGGACCACCTCGTTGATCGCGGTCCGCATGATCGGGGCCACGAAACCGCCGAGGTTGCCGAGCGAGTTGATGAGGCCGATGCCCGCGGCGGCTGCGGCACCGGTGAGGAACGCCGTCGGGTAGGCCCAGGTGATCGGGCCGACCGCGAGGAAGCTCGCGACGGCGAGGGTGATGAACAGGATGCCGAGGATCGGCTGCCCGTTCGCGCCCGCCCACGCCGACCCGAGGATCGACAGGCCGGTCGTGATGTAGAACATGGTGCCCCAGCGGCGACGGCGCCCGACGGTGTCCGCCTTCGAACCGACGAGGTAGCAGGCGACGAGGCCGACGAGCCACGGGATCGCGGCGACGAGGCCGACCTGCCAGCCGACGTCCTGCCCGAGGAGCGACGACACCTGCTGCGGGAGGTAGAACGTCGTGCCGTACACGGCGACCTGCAGGCAGAAGTAGATGATCGTGAAGTACCAGACGCGGCCGCTGGCCATGGCCTTCCAGATGCCCTTCGGGCCGTCCTCGTTCCGGGCGTGGTCCTCGCGCGCCATCGCCGCCGTGAGGGACGCCTTCTGTCCGTCGTCGAGCCACTTCGCCTGCTGCGGGCTGTTCGTCAGGAAGAACAGGGCGGCGACGCCCGCGAGCACCGCGAGGATGCCCTCGCCGAAGAACATGACCTGCCAGCCGTGGAACGGGGTCACCTGGTCGCCGACGCTGATGAGTCCGCCGGAGAGCGGTGCGCCGATCATCTGCGAGAACGGCTGGGCGAGGTAGAAGATCGCGAACATCCGCACGCGGACCTTGTTCGGGAACCACTCAGACAGGTACATGATCACGCCCGGGAAGAGCCCGGCCTCGGTCACACCGAGCAGGAAGCGCAGGATGATGAACATCGTGTCGTTCGTCGTGAACGAGAACAGCGCGGCGACGATGCCCCACGTGACGGCGATGCGGGCGAGCCAGAAGCGGGCGCCGAACCGTTTGAGCAGCAGGTTCGACGGGATCTCGAAGATCGCGTAGCCGATGAAGAAGATGCCGGCGCCGAGGGCGAAGGCGGCGTCGGAGATGTTCCGGTCGACGCTCAGGGCCTCTTCGGCGAACCCGACGTTCGTGCGGTCGAGGAAGGCGACGAAGTACAGGATGACGAGCATCGGCATGAGGTGCTTCGTCGCCTTGCCGATCGCCGACCGCAGGGCGGGATCGTGGGTGGACCCCAGGGCGGGGCTGGTTGCGGACACGGTCGCTCCTTCGCGATCGGGTGGGTCGTGGGCCGGTGACGGCCTGGAGGCGCGGCACACGACGAGCACGTCGGCTCGCTGTGGTCGCGGGGCCGGTACAGGCCCGGTGCGCGTTCGCGCTGGCTCACGTGCTCTTGCGCTGGTGCGCGCGTGCGCTGTTCGCGCTCAGTGCATGTAGAGGCCGCCGTCGACGTTGAGGGTCTGCCCGGTGACGAACCCGGCGTCCTCGCTGATGAGGTAGGCGATCGCCGCCGCGATGTCGCGGGGGGTGCCGATGCGCGGCAGCACACCGTCGGCCGCCATCGCGGTCTTGCGTTCCTCGGAGAGCGTGCCGCCCATGATGTCGGTGTCGATCGGACCGGGCGCGATCGCGTTGACGGTGATGCCCCGCTGGCCGAGCTCGCGGGCCATCCCGCGGGTCAGCCCGATGACCCCGGCCTTCGCGACCGAGTACGGCGTCTTGCTGAACGTCCCACCGCCACGCTGGGCGGAGACCGACGACAGGTTGACGATGCGACCGTACCCGTGCTCGACCATGGACTGCGCGGCCCGGAGGCTCGCGAAGTGCACGCCGTCGAGGTTGATGCTCAGGACGCGGTGCCACTCCCCCTCGGGCAGATCGAGGTACTCGTGCGCGGACGAGACGCCCGCGAGGTTCACGAGCGCCGCGATCGGTGGCAGCGCGGCCTCGATCGTGTCGAACGCCGCGCGGACGGCGGCCTCGTCGGCGACGTTCGCTCCTGCCCCCGCTGCCTGGACGCCGTGCTGGTCGCGGATCTCGGCGGCGACCTGGTCGCTCGCGGCCTGGTCGAGGTCGATGATGCCGACGTTCCAGCCCTGCTCGGCGAGGTGGTGGGCGGTGGCGCGACCGATCCCCCGTGGGGATGCTGCGCCGGTGAGGACGACGGTCTGCTGTCCGGTGCTCATGCTCGGTCCCCTCAGTGGATCGGCGCCGGGCCGAGCTCGTCGAGGAGCTTCTGCATCGCGACGTACGCCTTGTTGCGGTAGGCGACGAGCTCGGGCGTGCGGTCGGCGGGCACGTCGAGGTACCCGGCGCCGGACTTCGTGCCGAGCTCGCCGGCGTCGACGTGCTGCTGGAGCGACGGCGGCGTGGCGAAGCGCTCGGGCCAGCGGGTCTGGAGCGACTCGAAGCAGAACGCGTACACGTCGAGACCGGCCATGTCGGCGATCGCGAACGGACCGAAGAACGGCAGGCGGAACCCGAAGGTGGTGCGGACGATGGTGTCGATGTCGTCCGGGCTCGCGATGCCCTCGTCCGCGATCTTCGTCGCCTCCTCGAACAGGGCGTACTGCAGCCGGTTGAGCACGAACCCCGTCGAGTCCTTCACCCGTGCGGACTGCTTGCCCGTGGCCGCGACGACGGTCTCGCCGACCGCGATCGCGCGCTCGTTCGTGGTCGGGTGCGGGATGAGCTCGACGCCCGGGATGAACGGCGCCGGGTTCGAGAAGTGCACGCCGAGGAACCGCTCGGGTCCGGTGACGGCCTCGGCCAGCGAGGCGATGAGGATGGTCGAGGTGTTCGAGCCGATGACGGCGTCCGGCCGGGCGGCCTCGCTGATCCGGCGGAGGGTGGCGTGCTTGATCTCGAGCTTCTCGGGCACGGCCTCCTCGATGAAGTCGGCCGTGGCGACCGCGTCCTCGATGGATTCCGCGGCGCTGAGGTGGGCGTCGACGCGCGCCACCGCGTCCGCGGGGAAGAGTCCGTCCGCGACGAACTGCCCGGTCTCGGCGATGAGCCGGGCACGGTTGGACGCGGCGATCTCGGCCGAGACGTCCGCGATCCGGACGGTGTGGCCGGCGAGGGCGAGGACCTGGGCGATCCCGCCGCCCATGTAGCCGGACCCGACGACGGCGATGTCGAGGGTGCTCATCGAGTTGCTCCTTGCTTCGTCGCCCCGACCACCGAGGTGGCGAGGACGGATCGGATGTACTGCTGGTTGGTCGCGCAGACGCCGAGGCTGTCCCCGCCGTACTGCTCGGTCATGACGATGCCGCGGAACCCGTCGGCGACGGCGTCCCGGAGCACCTGCCGGTAGTTGATGAGCCCGGTCTCCATGGTGCTCGGCGCACTCGTCGCCCAGCTGCCGTCGCCGGCCTCGTCCCGCGTGTAGTTCTTCACGTGGAGGTAGTTCGTGTACGGCATCGTCTTCGCGAACAGCTCCTTCCAGTCCTCGACCGGCCGGTGCAGGCGGATGAGGTTCGCGACGTCCGCGTTCAGGCCGACCGTGTCCAGGCCGATCTCCTCGACCAGGCGGACCGCGCTGTCGGCGGTGCCGAGGTAGGTGTCCTCGTAGAGCTCGAGCGCCATCGGCAGTCCGACGCTCGCGGCGTGCTCGCCGAGCTCCCGGAGTCGCTTCACCGCGGCGTCCCACACCTCGGGGTCGTCGGGGTCCTTCGGGCCCTGGGCGGTCCAGAACCACAGCGCCCGCTTCTGGGCGTCGTTGAACGGCTGGTGCAGGCCCGTGGAGAAGACCTGCATGCCCCACTCGGCGGCGGCGTCGATGGTCCGGTGCGCGTACGCGAGGTTCTCCTCCTCGTGGCCGGGCTGGATGACGCTCTTCCGCTGCAGGTGCACCGACGGGATGCCGACCCCGTGCGCCGAGGCGATCGCGAACAGCTCGTCGCGACGGGACCGCTCGAGGTCGGCGGGGCGGATGTGGCTGTCGGCGAGCTCGGCCAGCGAGAAGCCCGCGGCCGCGATCTGTGCGAACACGTCGTCCCACACCTCGGCGGGCGCGTCGTGGAACGCGGTCCCGTCACGGGTGACCTGGGCGAAGCCGTGCAGGCAGGCGGCGATCGGCCACGTCTCGTCGGTCCAGGTCGTCGGGTCCCAATCCTGGGTGACCCAGTCCTGTGGTGATGCCACGTGCATGCTCCTTCGCAGTCGTGCGGTTCAGCCTTGAACCTCTTTCCTATAGGAAAGATACTCGCAAACATGCAGAGCGCAACCCGACCCGCGGGATCGGGATCCGTACCGCCCGGTGCTCGGCGATCAGGCCCCGTGCGACGCGTCGGCGCGCGAACGGACCCGGACGGCGTCGATGTGCACGCGCATCGCCGACACCGCGGCCGACGGGCTGATCGCGAGCGCCTCCAGGATCGACCGGTGCTCCGCCACGGCACGCGAGGTGTCGTCGTCCCCGCCCCCGACGATCTGCCGCATCCGGTGCACCCGCGTGGTGATGATCTCGGACATCTCCTCGAGGAACGGGTTGTGCGTGGCGTCGAAGAGCACCTGGTGGAAGTCCCAGTCACTGCGGAAGAAGCGGGCCATGAGATCGTCGGGCACCGCCCCGACCTCGATCGCGGCGACTTCGGCGGCCACCTCGGACTGGACTGCGAGCGCCGCGTCGAGCCGGCTCCGGAGCGCCTCGACGTCACCCCGAGCGGCGAGTTCGACAGCGCCGCTCTCGACGATGAGCCGAGCGTCGAACAGGGCCTCGAGCTGGTCGCCTGCGAGGGGCGGGGCCACGCGGTACCCCTTGTTCGCCTCTCGGGTGACCAGCCCGGTCCGCTCGAGCTGGACGAGCGCCTCGCGCACCGGGGTGGGCGAGACGCCGAGGGTCCGGGCGAGCCCGTCGATCGACAGGCGCATACCCGGCTCGACGTCGTGGCCCATCAGGAACTCGAGCACGCGGTCGTACACCCGGTCGCGCAGTCCGAGCTGCGTGATCCGCTCGTCGCCGAAGCCGGCCATGGTGCTCGTCATGCCCCGATCATAGAGAATCGAGGATCTCCCGGGGTGTCCGTCGGACGGACGGGAGGCCCGTGGCGGCGCCGCCACGGGCCTCCCGTCCGTTCCGCGGTCTGTCAGACCGCCAGCCGCTGCGGCACCTGCGCGAAGCGGATCGCTCCGCGGTCCCGCAGGCGGAACCCGAGGTGCTCGTACAGGGCGATCGCACCCGTGTTGGTCGCCGCGGCGTGCAGCATCGGCGTCTCACCGCGTTGCCGGATGCCGTGCGCGACCGCGAGCACGAGGCGCCGTCCGAGCCCCTGACCGCGGTACTCCGGCTCCGTGCACACCGCGCTGATCTCGGTCCAGCCCGGCGGGTGCAGGCGCTCCCCCGCCATCGCGACGAGTCGGCCCTCCCGGCGGATGCCGAGGTACGTGCCGAGCTCGATCGTGCGCGGGAGGAACGGACCGGGCTTCGTGCGCGCCACCAGGTCGAGCATCGCGGGGACGTCCTCGGCAGTCAGCAGGACCGCCTCGGGATCGGGTCTGCCGAGGACGGCCTCGCCCGTGAGTTGCACGCCTCCGGCGCCCACCAGGTCGTGCCACCCGCGCGGCAGCACGGCGGACGGGTCCACGCGGAACCCGGCGCCGGGACCGAGGAGGGCAGCGATGTCCGCCCAGTCCTGCTCCGTCGGGTGCACCGGGACGCCGGTCCACACCGAGACGTCCGGCAGGTAGCGCACGATCTCGCCGCGACGTTCGGCGAAGCGGGCGTGGGCACCGTTGAGGGACGCGAGCGCGGGGTTGTCGAGCATCCGCGTCGGGGTGCCGTCGTCGGCGGTCGTCAGGTCGAGGGTGTGGACGGCGGTGCCGCGGGGATCGGGCACGAAGCCACGGTCCGCGAGCAGCCGTCGGGTGCCGTCCGCGAGTCCGGCCGCGCCGACCACGACCGCGGAGGCGTACCGGGTTGTGGCCGTCGCGACCACGGCGTCGACGAGCGCGGGGAGTGCTCCGTCGTCGCCGGGTCCGTCGTCCGCCCCGTCGTGGGTCACCCGCAGTTCGACCTCACCCGGACGCGTCAGCTCGCTGAGGTGCTCGCCGGGGGCGCTCGACTCGACGACGGCTCCGTGGTGTCCGTGATCGCTGTCGTGGTCGGCGGTCCAGCGTTCAGCGCGCGGGTCGGCGGCAGCTGTACGGCGGACGGCGGTCACGGACGGGACGGTCATGCGTCCAGTCTCCGGCGGGATGGTGGTGTCCGACGCATCGTTGCGGTGCGTGACGGATACGCTGCTCCCGTGACCTCGCAACAGGCCCGTCCGCAGGTGGTGACGGTCTCGGTCGTGCTCTGGATCGTCTGGCTCGCGGGGTGCGTGCTCGCGTCGGTGATCGGCTTCGTGGAGTTCCCGGCGAGCGTGCTCGTGACCGTGATCTCCGTCGTGCTCTCGCTGGTGATCTGGGCGCTCGTGGCGTGGGCGGTACTGCGGGTGTGGCGAGGCTCGGCGACCGCGCGCATCGTGCTGGTGGTGGTCGCGGCGGCGCGCGCGCTCCTGAGCATCGGCGACGGCGTGACGACGCTCCTGCTCGTCGCGTTGTCCGTGGTCGCTGCGGTCCTGCTGTTCGTGCCCGCAGCCCGGGCGTTCTTCACCCGGCGGTAGCGCTCGCAACGGTAGCCGCAGGACCGTGTCTGCGAAACCACCTTGTGAAAGGTTGTGGCGTAACCTTTCACGCTGGAGATCCGAATGAAAGGTCCGTGGTGATGCCGACGACACCCGGGTGGGAAGAGCGATGGCTCCCCAGCCCCGAGAACCCCGACTTCGACTCCCGACGGGTTCGTGCCCTGCGCAGGGAACCGTACCGTGCCGCCGTTCCACCGCCGATCGCGGCGGCCGACTTCCAGGTGTCTCCACGGTCGCTCTCCGACGCTGACGACGCCTCGCGGGCGATCGCGAGGTTCGACGCGGAGCACGCCTCGTTCCCCGCGCCGTTCGCATCCGTGCTGCTCCGGAGCGAGTCCGCGTCCAGCTCCGAGATCGAGCACCTCACTGCGGGCGCTCGCGCCGTCGCCGAGGCAGAGATCGACGAACGCGTGCAGGGCAACGCACCCTTGATCGTCCGGAACGTCCGGGCGATGGAAGCCGCTGTCGCACTCGCGGACGACCTGAGCAACGCGACCATCATCGCGATGCACGCGGAACTCCTGCGCGATCAGACGCCCCACCTCGTCGGCGAGTTCCGCGATCAACAGGTGTGGATCGGCGGCGCCCTGCCGCATCTCGCCGCGTTCGTCCCACCACACCACGAACTCGTCCCGGCGGCCATGGACGACCTGATCGCCTTCACGGAGCGGACGGACCTGCCGTTGCTCGTCCTGGCCGCCATCGCGCACGCACAGTTCGAGACCATCCATCCCTTCCCCGACGGCAACGGCCGGATCGGGCGAGCTCTGGTGCAAGCCGTCTTGCGTCGCGGTGGGCTGCTGCGCCACCTCACCATCCCGGTGAGCAGCGGGATCCTGACAGACGTCGACGGCTACTTCGCGGCGCTCGATGCCTTCCGGGACGGCGACGTCGACCCGATCGTCGACGTCTTCTCCTCTGCCTCCTTGGCCGGACTCCAGAACGCGAGCACGTTGGCCGGTGACATCCGCACGCTGCAGGCGCAGTGGGACGAACGATTGTCGGGGCTCCGGTCCGACGCGACCGCGCGTCGCATCGCGAGACTCTCGATCGAGCACCCAGTGCTGAACGCACGTCTCGCGATCGAGCGGACGGGGGCGAGCGCCCCGGCCGTCGCGAACGGGTTCGCTCAGCTCGTCGAACGCGGCGTGCTCCGGCCGGCGAACTCGAAACAGCGGAACCGGGTCTGGGTCAACGACGAGGTCGTGGAGGCACTGGACTCGTTCGCGGAGCGGAGTGGGCGTCGGAAGGTCCCGCCGGTGTGAGGCGCGCCCGGCCAGACGGAGCACGCCTCGATCGACACGTGCGACCTCGGGACGCGCCCGACGTCGGGACGCGCGCTTCGCGTCCCCGACCTAGCCGCGGGTGCGCGCCAGTCGGCGGTTCAGTGCACCGTTCAGCAGGGCCACGAGCAGACCCACGGCGAACACGAGCGTCCCGAAGCAGAGCACCTGCGGCGGCATCCCGGCCTTCGCGGCGCCGTACACGAACAGCGGGAACGTGACCGATGGCCCGGCGACGAACGACGTGATGACGTAGTCGTCGATCGACATCGCGAGCGCCAACAGCCCCGCGGCGAGCATGCCCGGCGCCAGCAGCGGCAGGGTGACGAGCCGGAAGGCCTGGAACGGCGTCGCGCCGAGGTCTCCCGCGGCTTCCTCGAGCACCTTGGACGTCCCGGCGATCCGCGCTCGGAGGACCACCACCACGTAGGCGACGTCGAACGCCACGTGGGTGATGAGGATCGTCCAGAACCCGGTGCCGAGTCCGACGGACAGGAAGAACGACAGCGATGCCGACCCGACGACGATCGACGGTGCGGCGATGTCCGCGAACACGATCGAGCTGACGATGCCCCGACCGGGGAACCGGTAGCGCTCGAGGGCGAGTGCGAGCGGCAGACCGATCGCCACCGAGACGACCGCCGCGAGGAACGCGACGAGCACCGACGTCCCGAAGGCCGCACCGAGCCCCGACACGTTCCAGAGGTTCTGGTACCAGTACGTCGTGAAGCCGTTCCACGCGAAGGTCAGGCGGTTGGTCGGGGCGTCGTTGAACGAGTACGCGACCATGGAGACGATCGGCACGAGGGTGATCGCGATGACGACCCAGTAGACGATCGCGAGCCACGGCCCGCGACGCTGGGCACCGCGACGACGGCGCTTCGATCGGGCAGCGGTGCCGGGCGAGACGGGTGACAGGGGAGCGGTCGACCCCGGACGGGTCGGTGTGACGGCGGTCATACGAGGTCCTCGAGGTCGTCGGTGCCGGACACCCGGGCGTAGATGAACAGGATGATGCCGAGCACGACCATGAGCACGGTCGAGAGCGCGGCCGCGACGTTGTACTGCTGGTTGCCGGAGTAGGCGTCCTGGATCGCCTGACCGATCGTGTACGTGTTCGTCCCACCGAGGAGCGCCGAGTTCACCGGGTCGCCCACGCAGTCGATGAACACGAGCAGCACCCCGGCGAAGATGCCCGAGCGGGACAGCGGGAGCGTGGTGTGCCAGAACGCGCGGAACTTCCCGGCGTACAGGTCGTTCGCGGCCTCGCCGAGCCGGGGGTCGATCCGTTCGAGGGCCGCGTAGATCGGCAGCACCATGAACGCGAGGTCGTTGTAGGCGTTGCCGAAGATCACCGCGCCCGAGGTGCCGAGGATGTGGAAGTCCTTGCCCGCGAGGCCGATCGCCTGCAGCGTCGTGACGACCGGCCCCTGCGACGCGAGGACGAACGCCCACATGTCGGTGCGGATCACGAACGACACCAGGAAGCTGATGAACACGAGCATGAGCAGCGGGTTCTTCCAGCGCGGGGACACCCGGAACGCGATGAAGTACGCGACCGGGTACCCGACGAGGATCGTCACGATCGTCGCGGCGACGCCGTACCAGAGCGACCGGAGCAGGAACGTCAGGTACGGCACCTGCGGATCGATGAAGAGCGACGAGTAGATCCCGAAGTTCCACGTGAACGTGTAGCCGTCGTCCGGGTTGCCCGACATGAGCGAGACGATGAGCCCGGAGACGAGCGGGATGACGAAGAAGACGCAGAGGTAGGCGGTCCCGACGATGCCGAGCAGGAACGGCACCCGGAGCCGACGTCGCCCCGGCCCGGTGCCGACCCCCGCGATCGCGGCGGTCCCGACGGCGGTCACGACTGCACCACCGCGTTGAAGATGCTGTTCCACTCCGAGTACTCGTCGTAGTTCTCGAACACCCGGAACTCGTGGGAGCGGCCCAGGACGTCCTCCGACGGGAACACGAGTGGGCTGTCCGCGACGGTGGGGTCGTCGAGGACGTCGCGCACGTAGTCCTCGGCTCCGGGGACCGGGCACACGTAGTTGACGTAGTCCTCGACGATCCCGGCGATCTTCGGCGTGTAGTAGAAGTCCATCCACGCCAGCGCCGAGACCGGGTTGGCCGCCTGCCTTGGGATCATGAGGTTGTCGTGCCACATCATCTGGCCTTCCTCCGGCGTGACGAACTCCAGGTGCTCGAACCCGGACTGCTGCGCCTGGAAGACGTCGCCCGACCAGGCCTGCGTGATCCAGGTGTCGCCGTTCTCGAGCTTGTTGATGTAGCTCTGGTCGTAGAACCCGGTGACGCTCGGCCGGAGTTTCCGCAGCCAGTCCTGGGCCTTCCGCCAGTCCGACGGCGTGGAGGTCTCGGGGTTGATCCCGTTCGCCAGGAGCCCGAGCGACCCGAGCTCGGTGTTGTCGCTCATCAGCCCGACACGACCCCGGAAGGCCGGGTCGAGGAGGTCCTGGAAGGACGTGATCTCGCGGTCGATGTACTTCGGGTTGTAGGCGAGTCCGGTGAACCCGGTCTGCCACACCACGGAGTGCTTGTTGTCGGGGTCGTACGTCGGGTCCTTCACGGAGTCACCGGCGTACTTCGCGAAGTTCGGCAGTCGCGCGTGGTCGAGCTCGCACACGAACCCGTTCTTGATCATCTGCGTGAGCTCGAACCCGTTCGTCATGACGACGAGGTCGTAGCCGGTCGCACCCCGCGCGCGCAGGATCGGTGAGACGGTCGCGTAGAACGTCGCGTTGTCCTGGATCACCGCCTGGTAGTCCACCGAGATCCCGGTGGCCTGCTCGAAGAGCTGGATCGACTCGGACTTGCCCTTGTCGGAGTCGATGTAGAGCGGCCAGTTCGCGAAGTTCAGCTGCTTGGTCGCCTTCGCGTCGGCCCAGAACCGCTCCCAGTCCACTTCGGTGTCCGCGACCGATGCGGCTGATCCCTTGATGCTGCACCCGGCGAGGAGCGCGGCGACCGCGGCGGCCCCGCCGCCGGCGAGGAACCCGCGCCGGCTGACACGCGCGGACGTCAGTCCGCGGACGAGGTCGGGTCGGCTGCTCACGCGACCGCTCCTGCGGTCGCCGGTGCGGACTGGAGGCCCGGATCGCCCTGGGCGGTGACGGTCGCGTCGGACGCGTGGTGCGCCTCCAGGCCGAACCCGTGGTCGACGCCCCACGTCAGCCAGACCTCGGTGCCGGTGGCGATCCGGGGCCCACCCTTCGAGTTCTGCGCGAAGACGGACACCTGCCCGGCGCCGGGCACGTGCACGAGGTACTGCGTGCTCACGCCGGAGAACGAGACGTCCACGACCCGTCCGGGGCCGAGGATGTTCCGGCCGGCCTCCGGGGAGGGCTCCGCCGTGCGGATCTTGAGCTTCTCGGGGCGGACGCCGACGACCACGCGCCCGGAGGTCGCGACGGCGCGCGCGGTCGGGACCGCGAGGGTGCCGGCCTCGGTCGCCACGACCAGGAGCTCGCCGTCGGTGCCCCGGACCTCGCCCTCGAGCAGGTTCGACTGACCGAGGAAGTTCGCGACGAACGCGGTGCGCGGGAGTTCGTAGAGCTCCTGGGGGCTGCCCATCTGCTCGATGCGCCCGCCGTTCATGACGGCGACCGTGTCGGCCATCGTCATCGCCTCTTCTTGATCGTGGGTGACGTGCAGGAAGGTGAGCCCCACCTCGGCCTGGATCGACTTCAGCTCGAACTGCATCTGGTGGCGGAGCTTGAGGTCGAGCGCGCCGAGCGGCTCGTCGAGGAGCAGGAGCGCGGGACGGTTCACGATGGCGCGGGCGAGGGCGACGCGCTGCTGCATGCCTCCGGACAGCTGCGCGGGACGCTTCGACGCGGAGCCCTCGAGCTCGACGAGCCGGAGCGCCTCGGTCGCCTTCGTCATCGGGTCCGGGATGCGCCGGCGCTTCAGGCCGAACGCGACGTTCTCGAGCACGCTCATGTGCGGGAAGAGCGCGTAGTTCTGGAACACCGTGTTGACCGGCCGCTGGTAGGGCTTCGTGTCGGTGACGTCCTTCCCGCCGATCGTGATCGTGCCGCTCGTGGGTTCCTCGAGTCCGGCGACGAGCCGCAGCGTGGTGGTCTTGCCGCAGCCGGACGGTCCGAGCAGGGCGAAGAACGACCCGGCGGGCACCGTGAGGTCGAGCGAGTCGACCGCGGTGTGACCCGGGAAGGCCTTGGTGATCCGGTCGAGCCGCAGATCGGCCCCCGATTCGGCGAACGTGCCGGTCATTGCCATGGTGCCTCCTGCTGGTGCGCGGGTCGGGATCCGGTGGTCAGCCGGTGTAGGACATGACGTGCTTGATGCGGGTGTAGTCGTCGAACCCGTACTGGGACAGGTCCTTGCCGTAGCCGGAGTGCCGGAAGCCGCCGTGCGGCATCTCGGCGACGATCGGGATGTGCGTGTTGATCCACACGCAGCCGGAGTCGAGGTCGCGGGAGCACCGCATCGCCCGTGCGTGGTCGGTCGTCCACACCGAGCTCGCGAGACCGTACTCGACGTCGTTCGCGAGCTGCAGTGCTTCGTCCTCGGTCCGGAACCGCTGGACCGTCTGCACCGGACCGAACACCTCTTCCTGCACGATGCGGTCGTCCTGCCGGAGCCCGGACACGATCGTGGCCTCGTGGTGGAACCCGCGGTCGCCGATCCGGTGGCCACCCGTCTCCACCGTGGCGTGGTCGGGGAGGGAGTCGAGGAAGGAACGGACCTGGGCGAGCTGGCCGGCGTTGTTCACCGGGCCGAACGCGGGGTCGGCCAGGTCGGGGCCGGTGCGGGCGTTCGTGCGGGCCTCGGCGACGAGGGCCGCGACGAACTCGTCGTGGATGCCGTCCTGCACGAGCAGCCTCGTCGCCGCGGTGCAGTCCTGTCCGGCGTTGAAGAACCCCGCGGCGACGATCCCGGCGACGGCCGACGGGATGTCGGCGTCGTCGAACACGATGACCGGGGCCTTGCCGCCGAGTTCGAGGTGCGTGCGCTTGAGGTCGGCCGCGGCGGCGCGGGCGACCTGCACGCCGGCGCGGACCGAGCCGGTGATGCTCACGAGCTGGGGCGTCGGGTGGTCGATCATCGCGGCGCCGGTGGTCCGGTCGCCGAGCACGACGTTGAGCACGCCCGGCGGCAGGAACTCTGCCGCGACCTCGGCGAGCAGGAGCGTCGAGAGCGGCGTGGTGTCGCTCGGCTTGAGCACCGTGGTGTTCCCCGCGGCGATCGCCGGGGCGAACTTCCACACCGCCATGTTGAGCGGGTAGTTCCACGGCGTGACCTGAGCGACGACGCCGATCGGCTCGCGGCGGACGAACGACGTGTGGTCCGCCAGGTACTCGCCGGCGCTCCGACCCTCGAGGTTCCGCGCGGCCCCGGCGAAGAAGCGGATCTGGTCGACCGACAGCAGGATCTCGTCCTGCACGAGGGTCGCTCGGGGCTTGCCGGTGTCGAGGGACTCGAGGTCGGCGAACTCCTCGGCACGCTGCTCCATCGCGTCGGCGATCCGGAACAGGGCGAGCTGGCGTTCGCCGGGGGTGGTGCGACGCCAGGTCGTGAAGGCTTCGCTCGCGGCGGCGAACGCGGTGTCGACGTCCTCGGCGGTGGAGACGGGCGAGGTGCCGTACACGTGCTCGTCGGTGGGCGCGACGAGGTCCATCGTCGCGTCGCCGCGGGGCGCGACCGGCTCGCCCCCGACGAAGTTCCGGAGCACCCGCGTCGCTGTGTCACTGTCCAGCATGGCGGCGATACTGGCACGGAATCCCCCGCTCCGGAAGAAGGATCCGCAGGTTGAGGAGAACCGTAACAACGGAAATCGTCGCGAAACATCGTGTTCACAACGAAATCCCTTGCGTCACACGGAGCCCGCTGCCATGCTGTCCGGCATGGCGGCAGCACCACGACGTCCGGGACCGATCGACGAGACCTCGAAGCGGATCATCGAGCAACTCCAGGCAGACGGACGCCGCCCGTACGGTGAGATCGGCAAGGCGGTCGGTCTCAGCGAGGCGGCGGTCCGCCAACGGGTGCAGAAGCTCACGGAGACCGGCGTCATGCAGATCGTCGCGGTCACGGATCCCCTGCAGTTGGGGTTCCACCGGCAGGCGATGATCGGCATCCGGGTCAGCGGTGACACCCGAACCGTCGCCGACGAACTCGAACGGCTCCCGGCGGTCGACTACCTCGTCATGACCGCCGGGAGCTTCGACCTCATGGTGGAGGTCGTCTGCGAGGACGACGACGGCCTCATCGAACTGCTCAACGGCACGATCCGGGCGATCCCGGGCGTCGCCGAGACCGAGACCTTCGTCTACCTGCAACTCCGCAAACAGCTCTACGACTGGGGAACGCGATGACCATCTCCGAACCACGTGCACGCCTGGGGTCCTACGACCCGTTCGCCCCGGTGGACGACGCCGCACTGCAGCAGAAGTCGCGCGACCACCTCTGGATGCACTTCGCCCGGCACGGCGCGAACCAGGCCGGTGCCGACGTCCCCATCATGGTCCGGGGCGAGGGGCACCACGTCTACGACAGCCACGGCAAGGAGTACATCGACGGGCTCTCCGGCCTGTTCGTCGTCGCCGCCGGGCACGGCCGCAAGCGTCTGGCCGAGATGGCCGCGAAGCAGGCCGAGACCCTGTCGTTCTTCCCGATCTGGTCGTACGCGCACCCCGCCGCGATCGAGCTCGCCGACCGGCTGGCCGACCACGCCCCGGGCGACCTCAACAAGGTGTTCTTCTCGACCGGCGGCGGCGAGGCCGTCGAGACCGCGTTCAAGCTCGCGAAGTACTACTGGAAGCTCCGCGGCAAGCCGATGAAGCACAAGGTGATCTCGCGTGCGGTCGCGTACCACGGCACACCGCAGGGTGCCCTCGCGATCACCGGCATCCCCGCGATGAAGCAGATGTTCGAGCCGCTCACCCCCGGCGGCTTCCGGGTCCCGAACACCAACTACTACCGCGCCGAGGAGATGGGATTCGCCGGTGGCTCGGAGGAGGAGTTCGGCTTCTGGGCGGCCGAGCGCATCCGCGAGATGATCGAGTTCGAGGGTCCCGACACCGTCGCCGCCGTCTTCCTCGAGCCGGTGCAGAACTCCGGTGGCTGCTTCACCCCGCCGCCCGGGTACTTCCAGCGCGTCCGCGAGATCTGCGACGAGTACGACGTGCTGCTCGTGTCCGACGAGGTCATCTGCGCGTTCGGCCGGATCGGCACCATGTTCGCGTGCGACACGTACGACTTCGTCCCGGACATGATCACCTGCGCGAAGGCCATGACCTCGGGCTACTCCCCCATCGGCGCGACGATCATCAGCGACAAGCTCTTCGAGCCGTTCTCCACCGGTGACACGACCTTCTACCACGGCTACACGTTCGGCGGACACCCGGTGTCGGCGGCCGTCGCGATGGAGAACCTCGACATCTTCGAGGAAGAGGGGCTGCTGCAGAACGTCCAGCAGAACGCGCCGCTCTTCAAGGCCGAGCTCGACACGCTCCGCGACCTGCCGATCGTCGGTGACGTCCGCGGTGACGGGTACTTCTACGGCATCGAGCTCGTGAAGGACAAGGCGACGAAGACGACCTTCGACGACGCCGAGTCGGAGCGCCTCCTGCGCGGCTTCCTGTCGAAGGCGCTGTTCGACGCGGGGCTGTACTGCCGCGCCGACGACCGCGGGGACCCCGTCGTGCAGCTCGCGCCGCCGCTGACCATCGGTCAGCCGGAGTTCCGCGAGATGACGTCGATCCTGCGGAGCGTCCTGACCGAGGCCTGGACGAAGATCTGACCATGACGGGCTACCGGGGCGTCTCGTTCTGGCTCGACGCGCTCGTCACGAGCGGTCGCGACGACCTGACGCCCCGCCCCCCGCTCGACGGCGACACGACCGCCGACGTCTGCATCGTCGGTGCCGGACTGACGGGTCTCTGGACCGCGTGGTACCTGCACCAAGCCGATCCGCGCCTCCGGATCGTCGTCGTGGAACGTGAGATCGCGGGGTTCGGCGCATCCGGCCGCAACGGCGGCTGGTGCTCGGCCCTGTTCCCGGCGTCCGCCTCGTCGATCGCGGAACGCCACGGGTGGGACGCGGCGAACGCCATGCGCGCGGCGATGCGCGACACCGTCGACGAGGTCGGACGCGCAGCGTCCGAAGCCGGGGTCGACTGCGACTTCGTCAAGGGCGGCACCGTCCTCTACGCACGCTCGGCCGTGCAGGAGCGCGCCGCCCGCGACGAGGTCGCGTCCTCCGCCGCGTGGGGCGACCACATGACCTACCGCGACGCGCGCCCCGGGGACGCCGCCGGCTCCGCGGGGGTCGCGTGGACGCCGGACTGCGCGCGGCTGCAGCCCGCCGCGCTGGTGCGTGGCCTGGCGGCCACCCTGGAGGCACGGGGCGTCCGGATCGCGGAGCACACGCCCGCCTCCTCCTGGGACCAGGGCCGCGTGGTCACCTCGCGCGGGACCGTCTCGGCCGGCGCCGTCGTCATCGCCGTCGAGGGCTACGGTGCACAGCTCGAGCAGACCCGACGGCGCGTCCTGCCCCTGTACTCGCTCATGATCGCGACGGCGCCGCTGCCCGCGGCCGTGTGGGACCGGATCGGGCTCGAGCACGGGCAGACGTTCTCGGACTACCGGCACCTGCTCGTGTACGGGCAGCGGACGGCCGACGACCGCATCGCCTTCGGCGGACGGGGTGCCCGCTACCACTGGGGCTCGTCGATCGAGCCGGGCCACGATCGGGTGCCGCGGGTGTTCGACCACCTCCGGAGATCGCTGATCGACCTGTTCCCCGCCGTCGCCGACGCTCCGGTCACGCACTCGTGGGGTGGGCCGCTCGGCGTCCCCCGCGACTGGTGTGCCTCGGTGACGTGGGACGGCCACGTGGGCTCCGCCGGCGGGTACGTGGGTGATGGTCTGTCGACGACGAACCTCGCGGGCCGGACCCTCGCCGACCTCGTCCGCGGGGTCTCGTCGTCGCTCACCGTGCTGCCGTGGGTGAACCACCGCTCGCCGGACTGGGAGCCCGAGCCCCTGCGGTTCCTCGGAGCGAACGCCGGGCTCGTGGCGACCGACCTGGCGGACCGCGAGGAAGCACTGACCGGGCGGCCGAGCATCGCCGCACGGGTGATGGCACCACTGACGGGAGGGCACTGATGCCTGACGTTCCCGGTCCGGACGCCGACGTCGTGGTCGTCGGCGCCGGCGTCTCCGGTCTCGCCGCAGCGCGCGCCCTGGTGCAGGGCGGCAAGCGTGTCGTCGTGCTCGAGGCGCGGGACCGCATCGGCGGTCGGACGTGGACCGACGACGCACTCGGCGTCCCGGTCGACCTCGGCGCCTCGTGGATCCACGGCGTCGACGGCAACCCGCTGTGGGAGCTCGCGCCCGCGCTCGGCATCGACACCGTCGAGTTCACCGTCGGCAGCTTCCAGTTCGACGGTCGCCCGATCGGCTGGCACGCACCGTCCGGTCGCCGGCTCACCGGAGCCGAGGCCGCGTCGTTCGTCGCCGACCTGCACGCCCTCGACGCCGCGCTGCCCGAGGTGGTCGAGCACGCGCCGCCGCCCTCCACCTACGCCAGCGCCGTGAACGCCGTCCTGCGCGACCTGCGGATCGACGGGGACCGGGCCGCTCGCGTCCGGGAGTACACGGCGCACCGTTCCGAGGACCTCTGCGGCGCGCCCGTCACCGTGCTCGATGCACACGGCCTCGACGAGGAGCACGTACCCGGCGACGAGGTCGTCTTCCCCCGCGGCTACGGCCAGTACGCCCGTGCCCTCGCCGAGGGTCTCGACGTCCGGCCGTCCTCGGTGGTCCGGGCCGTGCGGCAGTCCCCGGACGGCGCGGTGGTCGAACTCGCGGACGGCCGGGTCACCACCGCCGCCGAGGTCGTCGTCACGGTCCCGCTCGGTGTCCTGCAGGCAGGTGCCGTCATCTTCGAGCCCCCGCTCGCCCCCGACGTCCTCGATGCGATGGGCCGGCTCGGGATGGGCGTCTACGACAAGGTGTTCCTCCGGTTCCCCGAGCGGTTCTGGGGCGACGACTGGGTCGTCCGGCAGCAGGGACCGGCCGGGGTCGACTGGCACTCCTGGTACGACATGTCCCGGGTGACCGGCGAACCGGTGCTCGCGGCCCTCGTCGGTGGTGCCGGCGCCCGGCGGATCGAGTCGCTGCCGGACGCGCTCGTCGTCGACGAGGGGCTCGAGGCGCTCCGTCGGATGTTCGGGTCATCGGTCCCCGAGCCCGATGCCGTACGCATCACCCGCTGGGCGGCGGACCCGTTCGCGCGGGGCTCGTACTCGTACCTGCACGTCGGGGCGTCACCCGATGACCACGACCTGCTCGGCTCGCGGTGCGGCCGGGTGCAGCTCGCCGGGGAGGCCACGTGGGGCGACGACCCCGCGACCGTGCACGGGGCGCTGCTGTCCGGGCTGCGGGCGGCCGGGCGGTTGCTCGGCCACGAGGTCGAGCCGCTGTCCCTCGCCGAACCGCTCCCCGCCTCACGCTGAGTTCCGGGTTCACGCTCGGCGGGGTCCTGCGCTGAGAGGGTCCGCACGGGTCGCACGGCCGCCGAGCCGGGTCGCGGTGCCACACTCGACCCGTGACGTCGACGCGGCCCCTCCACCAGCACGAGCACCGCGCACCCGTCGCCGTCGCCGTGCTGGTCAACCTCGCGCTGAGCCTCCTCCTGCCCGACGAGGTGCTGTTCTTCCCCGCGTGGGTCGTGCCGCTGCTCGGTGTCCTGCTGCTCACCCCGCTCATCGTGTTCAACCCGCGGCGACTCACCCGTGAGACCACCTGGTCCCGCTGGCTGTCCACGGGCCTCGCGGTGCTGCTCACCGTGGCGAACCAGCTCACCGTCGTGAAGACGATCGACCAGCTCCTGCACGGACACCCCGACGGCGGGGCAGTGCTGCTCACGGCCCTGCAGGTGTGGGTGAGCAGCATCATCGCGTTCGGGCTCGTGTACTGGGAACTCGACCGCGGTGGGCCGGTGGCGCGTCGCCGACCGCAGCTCTGGGCGAGCGACGAGGCCGACTTCCTGTTCCCGCAGGAGTCCGATCCGACCAAGGCGTCGTGGCGACCCGTCTACCTCGACTACCTCTACGTGGCGATGACGAACATGGTGGCGTTCAGCCCGACCGACACGATGCCGCTGACCGTCCGGGCGAAGATGATCATGGCCTACCAGGCGATCGGCGGCTTCATCCTGCTCGCACTGGTCATCTCCCGCGCGGTCAACATCATCTCCTGACCCCTTGTGCTTGTTGATCGCATGGTCAACAATGACGGCATGGACGTGATCACCGCCGCAGACCAGCCGTCTCCCCTCCGCGAGGACGCCGGATCCGCCCGTCGCCGGGTCCGCGTCGCCCTCGTCCAGACCCGCTGGCACGAGGACCCCGACGAGCACGAGCGTGCACTCGCCGACGGGATCGCCTCCGCGGCGGCGAACGGAGCCGCCGCCGTCTTCCTGCAGGAGCTCACGCTCTCCCGGTACCCCGGTGACGTGCCGGCCGACGGAGTGCCGAAGGACGGGGCGGAGTCGCTCGTGGACGGTCCGACCGTGACCTTCGCCCGCGACCAGGCCCGGCGCCACGGCGTGTTCGTGCACGCATCGCTGTACGAGCGACCTGCCGACGACGACCAGCCGGACGACCCCCGCGGCTACAACACAGCGGTGCTCGTCGGCCCCGACGGCTCCCTCGTCGGACGGACGCGCAAGACCCACATCCCGATCAGCGCCGGCTACCACGAAGACACCTACTTCCGGCCGGGCCCCGCCGATGACGCGTTCCCCGTGTACGACCCCGAAGGCCTCGGCGTGCGGGTCGGTCTGCCGACGTGCTGGGACGAGTGGTTCCCCGAGGTCGCGCGGTCCTACGGGCTCGCCGGCGCGGAGGTCCTCGCCTACCCGACCGCGATCGGCTCCGAGCCGACCTTCCCCGACTTCGACACCGCTCCGATCTGGCGGCAGGTCATCGTCGCGAACGGCATCACCGCCGGACAGTTCATGGTCGTGCCGAACCGCTGGGGCGACGAGGGCGCGATCACGTTCTACGGCTCGTCGTTCATCTCCGACCCCTTCGGCCGGGTGCTCGTCGAGGCTCCGCGCGACACGGACTCCGTGCTCGTGGCCGACCTCGACCTCGACGCCAGGACCGAGTGGCTGCGGCTCTTCCCGTTCTACGTGACCCGGCGCCCCGACCTCTACGCAGCCCTGACCGTACCCGTCGACCGCCTGCGCGACGGGTACGGCGCTGACGAGGCGATCCGTGCCTCCCTGGCGAACACCACTGCCCCGCACCGGGCCGACGGCCCGCAGACCGCGGCGGCACGCGCGTGACCTGGCGGATGCCGGCGGAGACGGCACCACAGGACCGCACCTGGATGGCGTTCCCCCGGCCGGGCTCGACCCTCGGCGACGACGCGGCGAGCGCCGAGGCTGCTCGCACCGCGTGGGCGACGACGGCGAACACCATCGCGGAGCACCAGCCCGTCACGGTCGTCGTCGACCCGGTCGCCCGGGCGGACGCCGCACGCCTGCTCTCGAGAGAGGTCGACGTCCTCGAGGCGCCGCTCGACGACTTCTGGATGCGGGACATCGGGCCGACGTTCGTGCGCGACGACGACGGACGACTCGGTGCGGTGGACTGGGTGTTCAACGGATGGGGCGCGAACGCGTGGTCGACCTGGACCCGTGATTCGCAGATCGCCGCCACGGTCGCCGAGGCCGCCGGGGCCGAACGGATCCCGTCGCTCCTCGTGAACGAGGGCGGGGCGATCCACGTCGACGGTCGGGGCACGGTGCTGGTGACCGAGACCGTGCAGCTCGATCCGCGGCGGAACCCGTACGCCGACCACGCCCGCGTCGAGGAGGAACTCGCACGGACCATCGGCGCGTCCGAGGTCGTGTGGCTCCCGCGTGGACTGACCCGCGACTACGACGGGCTCGGGACCCGTGGACACGTGGACATGGTGGCGACCTTCGCTGCGCCGGACGTCCTGCTCCTGCACGCACAGCCGGATGCCGCCCACCCGGACCACTTGGTCATGCCGCAGGTCCGGGCAGCGCTCGAACGCGTGACGGACGCCACGGTCGTCGAGCTCCCGGCCCCGGCGACGCTCGCCGACGACGACGGTCCGGTGGACTGGAACTACGTCAACCACGTCGTGGTGAACGGCGCCGTGATCGCGTGTTCCTTCGGTGAGCCCGCGGCCGACGACCGGGCCCGCGGGATCCTCGCGGACGTCTACCCGGGGCGGGAGGTGCGGTCGGTGGACGCGCGCGAGGTGTTCGCGCGCGGAGGCGGGCTGCACTGCATCACGCAGCAGCAGCCGAGCGCTGGCCCGCACTGACGCGGCTGCACGTGGGCGCCGCGGGCGCCGCGGTCAGTCGCCGGACGGCGCCAGCCCGATCCGCGACTGCATCCACGCGAGCCCCGCGGCGAGCGCAGCCCGTGCGGTCGTCCAGTTGTGTCGGTCCCCCGGCACCTCCCACGTCGCGACGTGCATCCCGGCTGCCTTCGCCCGCGCGGCCTGGACCGGCATGACCGGCCCGTACGTCGAGTCCAGTCGCCCGACCGCGAAGAACGCGTTCGTGTCCCGGTACGGTGCGTTCGCCCGCATCAGCGCCGACGGCTGCGCGGCCAGGTACGCGGCCCGGCTGCCCGCGAAGCCGTCAGCGATCGTCTTCGCCTCGCTGCCGAGCGTCGGGCCGTCCTCGCCGGAGACGTCGATGATGTTGCCGAACCGCGCAGGGTCACCGGCACCGAGCTGGATCGCGCACGTCCCGCCCTGGGAGAACCCACCGATCGTCCACGCCGTCGCAGCGGTCTGCACCTTGAGGTGACTCGTGATCCAGGCGGGGACGTCCTTCGTCAGGTAGGTCCGGCTGTTCCCGAGCTTCCCGTCGACGCACATCGGGTTCGCTGACTGCGGGCCGAGCTGGTCGGGCACGACGACGATCGGCGCGAGCCCCCGGTCGACAGTGGCGAGGGCGTCCATCGTCTGCTCGACGTGCCCTCCGCTCTGCACGTCGTTCGGTCCCGCGCCCTTGGACTGCCCGGAGAGGAGCACGTCCACCGGCAGGTGCGGCGGGTCGGCGGTGAGGGCTGCCGGCGGCAGGTAGACCAGGGCCTGTCGGGCCGCGAAGTGTGACGTCGTCGCGGGGATCGTCTCGTGCAGCAGGCGCCCCTGGTCCGGCATGCCGGTGGGCGCCGTCCACGAGGTCGCGAGGTCGACACTGCCCGGCGCGGTCGAGCCGCCGGGTGCCTCGCTGGCGGGGATGCCGAGCGACGAGGTCGGCACCGGGGTGTACGTGGGCACGGGTCGCGGGGAGGACTGTGTCGACGTGGCCGACGCGCTCTGCCCACCAGCTGCTGCCGACGTTGCCTGCCCACCGGCCGCTGCCGTGGCGTGGCTCGCGCTCCACCCGCCGAGCCCTCCGACGACCAGTCCGACGACGAGTCCCCCCGCGAGTCCACCGGCGAGCAGGGCTCCACCGCGTCGTTGCCGGGGGGTGCTGGGTGTGCGTGCCATCGGTCGTCCTCGTCCTGCGTGCGCTCTCGTCGGAGGTGCTCTCCGGCCGCGAGCGTAGGGACCGGGTCCGGGAACTCGCTGCCGTCCGGCGCCGGTCGGCTGAGCGTCCTCCCCACCCGTCCACAGCGACCGTCGGGCGTCCTCTGTGCAAGCGACATGACGTACAACCGGTCTCGGATCCGTGTACTCCACGGCGAGTCCGGCGCGCTGGTGACCATCGGTATCGTCTGCGCACCGGCCCACCCGCACGGGTGTCCCGGTACCCGTACCGGTCGGGGCACCGTCGCCCTGGCCCCGGCCCCGCGGCAGTGCCGCGAGCAGGAGGGAACGACCCTTGGCAACACCGACCCTCGCCACAGCGGCGTCCGGCACGACCCCTCGCGGCGGTTCCCTGAAGCGGAGCCTGGGCCTCTGGGCCATCGTCGGACTCGGGCTGGGCTACATGACCCCGACGGTCGTGTTCGACACGTTCGGCATCGTGTCCGACGAGACGAACGGTGCCGTGCCGAGCGCGTACGTCATCGCGCTCGTGATCATGCTCCTGACCGCGGTGAGCTACGGGAAGATGGTGCGGGTCTACCCGGCTGCCGGTTCGGCGTACACGTACGTGCGCGAGTCGATCCATCCCAACGCCGGCTTCATGGTGGGCTGGGCCTCCCTGCTCGACTACCTGCTGCTGCCGATGGTCAACGCGCTCATCATCCGGCTGTACCTCGAGCAGGTGTTCCCCGCGCTGCCGGCTTGGGTGACGGTCGTCGTGTACACGGTCTTCGTCACGACCGTGATCTGCCTGTCCATGCGCGGCACCTCGAACCTCAACATGGTCCTGCTCGTCGGCGCGATCCTCGCGATGATCGCGTTCGTCGTGTTCGCGGTGATCGAGCTCGTGCGCGGGGCCGGCGCGGGCACGGTCGTCAGCACCGAACCGTTCGTGCACGACGGTGTGACGATGACCGCGCTGCTCACAGGGGCCACCGTCGTCTGCTTCTCCTTCATCGGGTTCGACGCCGTGACGATGTACACGGAGGAGGCGAAGAGCATCCGGATCATGCCGAAGGCGATCCTGCTCACGGTCCTGCTCGGCGGCCTGATCTTCCTGGTGTCCGCGTACTTCGCACAGCTCCGCTTCCCGACGAACGCGCCGTTCGGGGAGTTCACCGACGACCCGCTGCCGCAGATCGGCCTGCTCGTGGGCGGTCCGGTCTTCCAGGCGATCCTCGTCGCCGCGGGCTTCGTCGCCGCCCTGGCGTCCGGCCTGGCATCCCACGCGAGCGTCGCACGCATGCTGCTCGTGATGGGCCGCAACAACGTCCTGCCGAAGAGGGTCTTCGGCTACGTCAGCCCGAAGACGCGCACGCCGATCCCGAACATCGTCATCGTCGGCGCGGTCACGCTCCTCGCGATGACCTTCTCGCTCGACACGATCTCGGCCTACATCAACTTCGGCGCCCTCATCGCGTTCACCTTCGTCAACCTGACCGTCATCGTGCACTTCGCCTGGCGCCAGGGCCGTCGGCACACCGCCCGCGACCGCTTCGCCTACATCGTGCTGCCAGGTGTCGCGATGCTCCTGACGGGTGTTCTCTGGTCTCAGCTGCACGCCGACGCGCTCATCGCCGGCGGGGTGTGGGCCGCGATCGGGTTCGTGTACCTGCTGGTCATCACGAAGGGGTTCCGGATCCAGCCCAGGGGCTTCGACGAGAACCAGCCCGTGACCGGCGTCAACAAGCAGCTGACCGACCAGGTCTGAACCACACAGGAGACACGATGAACGACACGGCCACCGTCTACGCGGTCACCGACCCGGCCACCGGGAAGACCCTCGCCACGTTCCCGACCATCACCGACGACGAGCTCCGGCAGGCGATCACGACGGCCGACGAGACGCACGCGACCTGGGCCGGGTCCACCACCGTGGCCGACCGAGCCGCACTCCTGCACCGCGTCGCCGAGCTCTACCGGGAACGCCGCGAGGACCTGGCGACGACGATCGTCCGCGAGATGGCGAAACCGATCGACCAGGCCTACGGCGAGGTGGACTTCTGCGCCGACATCTACGACTACTACGCGGAGCACGCGGAGGAGTTCCTCGCCGACGAGCCGATCACCCTGGCGGAGGGCAGCGAGGGCAGCGCCTTCGTCCGCAAGTCCTCCGTCGGCGTGCTGCTCGGCATCATGCCGTGGAACTTCCCGGCGTACCAGATCGCCCGGTTCGCCGGCCCGAACCTCGTCATCGGCAACACGGTCCTGCTGAAGCACGCCCCGCAGTGCCCGGAGTCCGCGCTCGCGATCGAGGCGGTCTTCCACGACGCCGGGTTCCCCGCGGGCGCCTACACGAACGTCTTCGCCACGAACGAGCAGGTCGCCGAAGTCATCGCCGACCCGCGCGTGCAGGGGGTGTCCCTCACGGGCTCCGCCCGGGCCGGCGCCGCCGTCGCGGAGATCGCAGGCCGCAACCTCACGAAGGTCGTGCTCGAACTCGGCGGGTCGGACCCGTTCATCCTGCTCTCCACCGACGACCTCGACACCGTGGTCGAGTCCGCCGTCGCGACCCGCCTGGAGGGCAACGGCCAGGTCTGCAACGCCGCGAAGCGCTTCCTCGTGGCCGACCACCTGTACGACGACTTCCTCGCGAAGTTCACCGCTGCGATGTCCGCCGTCGAGCCGACCGACCCGAGCGTCTCCGGCGCCGAGCTCGGCCCGCTGTCCTCCCCGACCGCGGCCGACCGGCTCGAGGCGCAGCTGGCGGCCGCGAAGGAGCAGGGCGCGACGGTCGTCACCGGCGGGGAGCGCCGCGGCAACGCCTTCACGCCGACCGTGCTGACGGACGTCACGCCGGAGAACGACGCCTACCGCGAGGAGTTCTTCGGCCCCGTCGCGGCCGTGTACCGCGTCGCCGACGAGGACGCCGCGATCGAGCTCGCGAACGACACCCCGTTCGGCCTCGGCTCGTACCTCTTCACGACCGACCCGGACCAGGCGCTCCGGGTCGCCGACCGGATCGAGGCCGGCATGGTCTACGTCAACATCGTCGGCGCGGACAGCCCCGAGCTCCCGTTCGGCGGCGTCAAGGCGAGCGGCTTCGGGCGCGAGCTCGGCCCCTTCGGGGCCGACGAGTTCGTCAACAAGAAGCTCATCCGCATCGGCTGACGGTCCGACCGGACCAGCAACGGACGGGAGGCGCGGTGCCAGCCGGCACCGCGCCTCCCGTCCGTCGTCCGGTCTAGACCAACGCCGTGAACGACGCGTCCCGCACCAGCACCGTGGCGGCGTCGCCGCCGACCGCCTGCTCCTGGTCGCTCGACAGCCCGAGCGCCCAGCTCCCGCCACCGGGCTTCTCGGGGAGCGTGAACTCCACGGTCGTGTCCGAGGCGTTGAGGAGCACCGCCACCGCGTCGTCGCCCTGCGTCAACACGAGGATGACGGCACGGTTCCCACCGTCAGCCCAGTCGGTGTCCTCGAAGCCCTGCGCGTCGGCGCGGAGCACCTGCACGGTCGACTCCGAGTCACCGGGCGCGGTCCGGTACCACTCAGGTCGGAGCGCCGGGTGCTCGCGGCGGAACGCGATCGCCGCCGTGGTGAACGCGAGCAGGTCTCGATCCGCAGCGGCCCAGTCGAACCACGAGATCTCGTCGTCCTGGCAGTAGGCGTTGTTGTTGCCGCCCTGGGAGCGGGCGATCTCGTCACCACCGAGGATCATCGGCACCCCGGCGGAGAGCAGCAGCGTCCCGAGGAAGTTCCGACGCTGGCGGTCCCGGTAGTCGTTCACCGCGCCGTCGTCGGTCGGACCCTCGATGCCGCCGTTGAACGAGGTGTTGTCGCTCTCGCCGTCGTTGTTGTCCTCGCCGTTCGCCTCGTTGTGCTTCTCGGCGTACATCGTGAGGTCGGCGAGGGTGAAGCCGTCGTGCGCGGTGATGAAGTCGACGGAGCACAGCGGCGAGCGCCGGGACCCCTCGTACACGTCCGGGCTGCCGAGGATGCGCTGGACGGCGTCGCCGAGGGTGCCCTCGTCGCCGCGCCAGAACGCGCGGAGGTCATCGCGGTACTTGCCGTTCCACTCCGACCAGTCCGCCGGGAAGCCACCGACCTGGTACCCGGCGGTGTCCCACGGCTCGGCGATCATCTTCACCTCGCGGAGCACCGGGTCCTGGTGGATGATGTCGAGGAACGCGGAGTGCTTCTCGGCCTCGCCGTCCTGGCGGGTCAGCGTCGTGGCGAGGTCGAACCGGAAGCCGTCGACGTGCATCTCCTCGACCCAGTACCGGAGCGAGTCGGTGATGAGGCCGAGCGCGGACGGGTGCGACACGTTGAGGCTGTTGCCCGTGCCGGTGGTGTCGAAGTAGTTCGCCTCGTCGCCCTCGACCAGCCGGTAGTACGACTGGTTGTCGATGCCCTTGAAGGACAGCGTCGGGCCCATGTGGTTGCCCTCGGCGGTGTGGTTGTAGACGACGTCCATGATGACCTCGAGCCCGGCGGCGTGCAGGGCCTTGACCATCTCCTTGAACTCGCGCACCTGTTGGCCCGCGGTCCCCGACGACGAGTACTCGTCGTGCGGGGCGAAGAAGCCGATGGAGTTGTAGCCCCAGTAGTTGCGGAGGCCCTTGTCGGCGAGCGTCGAGTCCTGCACGAACTGGTGCGTCGGCAGCAGCTCGACGGCGGTGATGCCGAGGTCGGTGAGGTGCTTGATCGCTGCCGGGTGCGCGAGTCCGGCGTAGGTGCCGCGGATCTCCTCGGGCACGTCCGGGTGCTGCTTCGTGAAGCCCTTGACGTGCACCTCGTACACGACGGTGTCGGCGTAGGAGGTCCCCGGGCGACTGTCGCCGTCCCAGTCGAAGTCGCGGTCGGCGACGACGGACTTCGGCATCGCAGAGGCAGAGTCGGTGTCGTCCTGCTGCTCCGGGTGCTCCATGTCGTGGCCGAAGAGCGCCTGCCCCCACTCGTAGGTGCCGTCGATCGCGGTGGCGTAGGGGTCGAGCAGGAGCTTCGCCGGGTTGTGCCGCAGGCCGTTCGCCGGGTCCCAGGCGCCGTGGACGCGGAAGCCGTAGCGGGTGCCGACGGTGACGTCCGGGACGACGTCGTGGAAGGTGTAGCCGGTGCGGTTCCGGAGCTCGGTGCGGTGCTCGGTGCCGTCCTCGTCGAAGCGGCAGAACTCGACGCGCTCGGCGGTGCTCGAGAAGAGGGCGACGTTCGCGCCTCCGTCGACGAGCGTCACGCCGAGCGGGGTGCGGGAGGAAGTGGTCATGTCGTCCTTGTACCGGTCGGCCGCTGTGACCCGGGTCGGACGTCGTACCCCGGGCGCGTCGGCCGGCCCTAGGATCGGCTCGTGACCACCGGCGATCCTCGCTCCCGCCCCACCGTCGTGACCGCTGCAGTCGTGCTCTGGCTGGTGGTGTTCGCCGTGCAGACCGTTGCCCACACCGTCCGGATCGGCGCCGAGGCCCGCGGGTTCGGCCCCTGGTCCGTGGTGCCGATCGTCCTCGGGTTCGCCGTGCTCGGCTTCTTCGCCTTCGGGGCGCTGCGGCTCGCCCGCGGGTCGGGTCGTGCTCGCTTCTGGTTGGCCGTCCTCGGCGCGGTCTCCCTCATCGGGTCCTTCGCACCGCCGTACGGACTGACCACGGCCGAGGGGATCGCCTCCACCATCGCCGCTGTGCTCCCGTACCTGCCGGGCGCACGCGGTTGGTTCCCGCCGCGGGTCCGCCGCGTCTCGCGACCCGCTCAGCCACGGGTGGTCGGCTGGGACCCGGAGACCGGGGAACCGATCCGGGCGAGCGAGTGACCGACTAGACCGACTGCGGGTCCTCGGGCTCACCGCCCGAATCGTGGTCGCTGTCCTGCGACGGGTCCTCGGTCGCATCGCCCGACGGCGACCCGTCCGGCAGGTCCTCGGTGTACTCGCGCTCGGCGTCGGACGGCTGGCTGCTGCTCGTGTCGCTCATGGCCGGGACGCTACGCGCGGCCTTCGCCGCGTCCGTCCAGGTGACCGGGAGACGGCCGGGAGGCGCGTTGCGGGCCCGCACCGCGCCTCCCGGCCGTCATCCGGTCCCGTCTCCTACGCCACCGGCTGCGGCAGTGCCGCGAGGATGTCGGCGGCCGCCTCGCGGCCCATCCGGACCGCACCGTCGACGTGCTGGTACCCGTGCCCGGCGAGGTCGCTCGACGCGAACCGCAGCGGGCCGACCGCCGCACGCTGGTCGGCGCCGTACCGGACGAGTCCACCGAGGTCGAAGCTCGCGGCGTAGGCGCCGCGGGTCCACTCCTCGGTCCCCCAGTCGCTCTCGTAGTAGACGACCGGGCGTCGCGCCTCGTCCCCGTAGTAGTGCGCGAGCGATTCGAGGACGCGGGCCTTGCGCTCCTCGGCCGACAGGGCGAAGACGTCGTCCGCGTGCTGGTCGGAGACGAAGCCGACGAGCGTGCCCTGCTCGGAGCCGTGCATCGAGTTGTCGTACGCCTCGTGCACGAGCTCGTACGGGCTGAACGCCGTGCCGGACAGTCCGGCGCCGCGCCAGAACGGCCGGTCGTAGACGGCGTGCACCTTGATGACGAAACCCATCGAGAGGTGCTGGTGGAGCTGGTGCTGCCGTCGGGGCAGCGGCGGCTCGTAGGAGATCCGGGAGTACAGGGGCGGCGGCACGGCCACGAGGGCCTGCCTCGCGCGGACCTCGACGCCGCCGTCGGCGATCGCGAGGACGCCTTCGTCGTCCCAGCGGAGGGTCCGGACCGGCGCGTTCAGGTGCACGTCGTCGCCGAGCTTCGCCGCGAGCCGTTCGGAGACCTGCTGCATCCCTCCGACGACGCGCTTGTCGAGGATGAAGTCGGCGTCGACCAGGTTCGAGAAGCTCCCCGCCGAGGCCGCCATGAGCAGGGCCTGCAGCGCGGAGAAGGTGTGCGCAGGCTTCGTCAGCATGGCGCCGGCGATGAAGAGCTCGACGTTCTCGGTCGCGACCCGGTCGTCGCTGAGCCGCCGGAGCCATCCACGGAAGGACACCTCGTCGAGCGCGGCGGCGTCGGGGGTCTCCCACGGCCGCGAGGGGTCGACCTTCGCGACGTACTCGTCCACGACCGCCACGAGCCGCTCGATCTCGGTCGCGGTGGCCTCGGGCAGCGGGAAGATGTCGCCCGTGTACTCGGTGCGGGAGCCGTGCTGGTCGATGTAGACGCTCGAGCCCTCGCGGTACCGGTCGTAGGTTGCGAGCCCGAGCTCGTCAAGGGTCTCGAGCAGGGCCGTCTGGTCCGGGGAGACCCACTGCCCGCCGATCTCGAGCGTGACGCCCTCGATGTCGTTCGTCCACGTCCGACCGCCCACGCGGTCGCGGGCCTCGAGCACGGCGACGCTCCGGCCCTGCGCGACGAGGCGGTTCGCGGCGACGAGGCCGGTCACCCCGGCGCCGATGACGACGACGTCCTTCTCGATGGTCATCGCTGCGTTCCCTTCGTGCGCCCGAACGGGTCGGGCGTCAGTGTGTACATGGTCTCGAGGTACTCGTGCAGGCCCTCGCCGCCGCCCTCGCGCCCGAGGCCGGACTGCTTGACGCCGCCGAACGGTGCGGACGCGTTCGACACGATGCCGGTGTTCAGTCCGAGCATGCCGGTCTCGAGCCGCTCCATGAGTCGCTGCCCGCGGGCGGGGTCCTCGGTGAAGGCGTACCCGACGAGGCCGTACTCGGTGTCGTTCGCCGCTGCGATGCCCTCGTCCTCGGAGGAGAACGTGCGGATCGCGAGGACCGGGCCGAAGATCTCGTCGCGGAGCAGGTCGCTCCCGGGCTGCACGTCCGTGATGACGGTCGGCGCGTAGAACGTCCCGGGGCCCTCGACGGGCTGCCCACCGGTGCACAGGGTGGCACCCCGGTCGAGGGCGTCGGTCACGAGCCGGTGCGCCTTGTCGACCGCGCGCTGGTCGATGAGCGGTCCGATCGCGACACCGTCCTCGGTCCCGCGGCCGACGGTCATCGCCCCGACGCGTTCCGTGAGACGCCGGGCGAACTCCTCGGCCACCGACTCCTGCACGATGAACCGGTTCGCCGCGGTGCACGCCTGTCCGGTGTTGCGGAACTTCGCCGCGAGGGCGCCCTCCACCGCGAGGTCGAGGTCGGCGTCCTCGAACACGAGGAACGGCGCGTTGCCGCCGAGTTCCATGCTCGTGCGGAGGACGTTCTGCGCGGCCTGCGCGAGGAGCGTCCGGCCGACGGGGGTCGACCCCGTGAACGACAGCTTCCGGAGCCGGGGGTCGCTGATGATCGGTTCCGACAGCGCTCCCGCGTGGCTCGTCGGGACGACGTTCACGACCCCGGCGGGCACCCCGGCTTCGAGCAGGAGGTCCGCGAACAGCAGGGTCGTGAGCGGGGTGAGCTCGGCCGGCTTCACGACCGCGGTGCACCCGGCGGCGAGCGCGGGGGCGATCTTGCGTGTCGCCATCGCGAGCGGGAAGTTCCAGGGGGTGATGAGGAACGTCGGCCCGACGGGCTTGTGCGTCACGATCGCTCGGCCGGAACCCTCGGGGTTGGTGCCGTAGGAGCCACCGATCCGGACGGCCTCCTCGGAGAACCACCGGAGGAACTCGCCCCCGTAGGTGACCTCGCCGTTCGCCTCGGCGAGGGGCTTGCCCATCTCGAGCGTCATGAGGAGCGCGAAGTCCGCGCGTCGCTCCTGGAGCAGGTCGAACGCCTTCCGGAGCACCTCGGCGCGCTGCCGCGGCGGGGTGGCAGCCCACGCCTGCTGGGCGGCCGCGGCGGCGTCCAGGGCGCGGACACCGTCCTCGGGGGTCGCATCAGCGATCTCGAGGAGCGTCTCCCCCGTCGACGGGTCCACGACGGGGAACGTCGCGCCGTCGGCCGCCTGCTGCCACGTACCGTCGACCAGGAGGCCCGTGGGGACCTTCGCGAGCAGCTCGCGTTCGGCGTCGGTGCGGCCGGCGGGCTGCCGGGTGTCGGTCGTGCTGTGGTCGGTCCGGGTGTCGGTCATGCTGCGGCGAGTCCTTCCAGGACGACGTCCAGGCCTTCGCCGAGGAGTGCGTCGTCGATCGCGAGCGGGGGGAGGAAGCGGAGGACGTTGCCGTACGTCCCCGCGGTGAGCGCGATCACGCCGTGCTCGTACGCGTACTTGACCACACGACCGGTGAGCGCGGCGTCGGGTTCGCCGGTCTCCGGGTCGACGAGCTCGATCGCGACCATGGCACCGCGGCCGCGGACGTCGCCGATGCGGGGGTCCTCGGCCTGTGCAGCACGGAGGCGACCGAGCAGGAGGTCGCCGATGGCCGCGGCACGCTCCACGAGCCCGTCGTGCTCGAAGGCGTCGATCGCGGCGAGCGCTGCGGCGCACGCGACGGGGTTGCCGCCGTACGTCCCGCCGAGGCCGCCGACGTGGGCTGAGTCCATGATCTCGGCCCGCCCGGTCACTGCGGAGAGCGGCATGCCGCCGGCCATCCCCTTCGCGGTCGTGACGAGGTCGGGGACGACGCCCTCGTGCTCGCTGGCGAACATCGCACCGGTGCGCGCGAACCCGGTCTGGACCTCGTCGGCGATGAAGACGACGCCGTTCGCCGTCGCCCACTCGGACAGGGCGGACAGGAAGCCGGGCGCAGGGACGACGAAGCCGCCCTCGCCCTGGATGGGCTCGATGAGGAGCGCGGCCGTGTTCTCGGCGCCGACCTGCTTCTCGATCTGGGTGATCGCGCGCTTCGCGGCCTCGGCCCCGGTCAGGCCGCCGTCGCGGAAGGGGTATGACATCGGGACGCGGTACACCTCGGGGGCGAACGGTCCGAAGCCGTTCTTGTACGGCTGGTTCTTCGCCGTCAGCGCCATCGTGAGGTTCGTCCGGCCGTGGTACGCGTGGTCGAACACGACGATCGCCTGCTTGCCGGTGTGCTTCCGGGCGATCTTCACCGCGTTCTCGACGGCCTCCGCACCGGAGTTGAACAGGGCCGTGCGCTTCTCGTGGTCGCCGGGCGTCAGTCGGTTCAGCGCCTCCGCGACCTCGACGTACCCGTCGTAGGCGGCGATCGTGAAGCACGTGTGCGTGAACGACGCGACCTGCTGCTGCACGGCCTCGACCACGCGGGGGTGGGCGTTGCCCACGCTCGTGACGGCGATGCCGGACCCCAGGTCGACGAAGGAGTTGCCGTCCGCGTCGACGACCACGCCGCCGCCGGCAGCGACGACCGCGATCGGCACCGCGACCCCGACGCCGGCGGCCACCGCGGCGCGCTTGCGGTCCATGAGCTCCCGGGAGCGGGGACCCGGCACCTCGGTGACGAGCCGGCGCTCCTGCGGCAGCGAGGGGCCACCCGTGGCGGCGCTGGTCGAGGGTGCGACGGTGGAGGTCATGCGGCGATCGTAGGAGCCTCGCGCCGGGAGCCCCACCGTCCACGGCGTACACCCGGTCCGCTCCCCTTCGCCACAGCGGATAGCATCCGTCCATGCCCGCCACGCTGCGCTCCCTGCTCCACCGCGCCGACCTCCGGCTCCGGCTGCTCACGAGCGACGATGCACCCGACCTGGACGCCCCGCTGTCCTGGCTGCACAGCTCGGACCTCGAGGACCCGACGCCGTTCCTCGCCGACGGACAGGGCCTCCTCACGACGGGCACGCAGTTCGGGGACGCCGAGGTGGGAGCGGAGATCGCCGAGGCCTACGTCGACCGGCTCCGGCGGCGCGGTGTGGTCGCGCTCGGGTTCGGCACGGAGGTCGTCCGGGCCGGCACCCCGGCGTCGCTGGTCGAGGCCTGCGACGCGCACGGTCTGCCGCTCTTCGAGGTGCCCTACGAGACGTCGTTCATCGCCGTCGCGCAGGCGAACGCCGACGCGGTGTCGCGCGAGGCCAACGCCCGGAACGCGTGGGCACTCGCGGCGCAGCGGGCGATCTCACTCGCGGCGATGCGACCGGACGGGCTCGGTGCGACGATCGCCGAGCTCTCCCGGCAGCTCGACGGGTGGGTCGGGCTGTTCGACCTGACGGGCAGGCTCGACCGCGGGTTCCCCGACCGTGCCGTCCCGGACGCCGACCTCGACGTGCTGCGGTCCGAGACGCTCCGACTGCTCCGGGCGGGGCAGCGGGCGAGCCTGCCGGTCACCACCGAGCACCGCACCGGGTACACGCTCCAGACCCTCGGCAGCGGTGGGCACCTCGCCGGGGTGCTGGCGATCCAGAACGGCGGCGCGCTCGACCGGGCAGGGCGCGAGGTCGTCACCGCCGTCATCGCCCTCGCCGGACTCGCCCTGCAGCAGAACCGCGAGCTCGCCCGGGCCCGGGGACTCCTGCGCACCGGGCTCCTCACGATGCTGTCGGTCGGCGACCCGGCCGTGGTGGACTCGACCTCGCGCGAGGTGTGGGGACCACTCCCACCGGAGCCGGTGCGGATCGCCGCCGTCGACGTGGCCGACCAGGACCTCGACGCCGTCGTCGACCTGCTCGAGCTGTGGGTGCAGGACCGTCCCGGCCGGTTGTTCTTCGCCGTCGACGACGCGCTCTTCCTCTGCGTCGGCGCGGAGGACACGGCCGTGGTCGAGGAGCTCGTCGACCGGTTCGAGCTGCACGCCGGACTCTCCGACGGAGCCTCGTACCGGTACTTCGGCCGCGCCCGCACCGAGGCCGTGCAGGCGCTCGACCGCCGCCGCGAGGGACGCCCCGGCACCACCGAGTTCGGGGACCTCGCCCGCGAGGGGGTGCTCGCCCACCTCGCCCACGTCGACGTCGACGCCGGGGCCGTGGCCCG
Source organism: Curtobacterium luteum (assembly GCF_001475545.1). GTDB lineage: Bacteria > Actinomycetota > Actinomycetes > Actinomycetales > Microbacteriaceae > Curtobacterium > Curtobacterium luteum_A. The sequence continues at coordinate 48,905 of NZ_LDQC01000022.1, forward strand.
CGCGTTCCTCGCCCCGCTCCTCGACCACGACCGCGCTTCCGGCACCGCACTCACCCGCACGGTCCGCACCTGGCTCGAGCAGAACTGCGAGTACGACCGCACCGCCCAGGCCCTCGGCGTCCACCGGCACACCGCTCGCGCCCGGGTGGAGCACGCCGGTCGGCTGCTCGACCGCGACCTCTCCGCCTTCGCGACCCGCGCCGACCTCTGGGCCGCGTTCGTCGTCGACGGCAGCAGCGGCCCGACCGGCGTCGACGGCCCGACCGGCGTCGACGGCCCGACCGGAGCCACCGGCACCGGCCGGGTGGCCGCCGTCTAGGCTGTGCGCGTGCCGACCACACCGGCCCGCCGGCGCCTCAGCCCGGCCGAGCGGGAGGCCCAGATCACCGAGGCTGCCATCGCGCTCGCGCGGGCTGACGGACTGACCGCCGTCACGCTGCGCGGGACCGCGGCCTCGGTCGGTGTCGCGCCGTCGCTCGTGGCGCACTACTTCCCCGCGATGGAGGACCTCGTCGGCGACACGTTCCGGGCGATCGCGTCCGACGAGGTCGCCGAGGTGACCCGGCTCGTGGCCCGTGAGTCCGACCCCGTCGCGCAGTTGTCCGTCCTGCTCGCCGCCGTCACCGATCCCGCCCGCGACGACGTCGCCGTCCTCTGGGCCGACGCCTGGAGCCTCGGCCGGACGAACGACGTGCTCGCCGCTGCCGCGCGCGACGTCATGGACGAGTGGCAGCGACTCGCGACCGGTGTCGTCGAGGCCGGGGTGAGCGCCGGGGTCATGCACACCGAGGACCCTGCAGCCGTCGGCCGGCTGCTCTTCGCCCTCGTCGACGCCACGAACGGCTACGCCCTCGTCGACCACCTCGACCGATCGACGCGCGACGACCTCGTCCGGAGCACGACCGCCCGCGCCGTCGGCCTCGACGCAGCCGCCCTCGGAGCGAGTCAGCTCAACGGATGAACACCCAGTTGATCGCCGCGAACACCGCTGCGGCACAGAGCGACAGGTTTCCGAGTCGTTCGTACGACGCAGCGGCCGCCGACCGCGCCGAACCGAGTTCGCGCGCATCACGCCGCACGGCCTCACGGTGGTCGCGTCGGAGCGCATGACGGAGGCGACGGGACGCATCATCCAGCTCAGCGATCTCGGACGCCGAGGGAATCGGGTCCCAGCGAGCCTCCTTGCGAAACGCTCGTTGTTCGGATCGCGACCGCGATCGCGTCCGCATCGCGAGAGTGATGAGCGTCGCACCGATCAGGCCCAGGAACACGGGAAAGCCGTTGAAGACCGAGAGGACGCCGGCAAGGTCGCGTTGCTGCGCAGCCTCTGCGAAGCGTTCCACGATTCCCCAGAGCATCGCACAGACAGCGACGATGAGAAGCAGGGTCGGGGTGACCTGGATCATCTGCAGCCGGAACCATCCCGGGCCGCTCCGACTCGGGCGGGGGGCCATCACCCGACCACTTCCGGACTCCTCGTTCTCTGCCCGCTGAACTGTCATGCGCACCCTTCGTGGACCCGGCGATCGCCGGATTGAGAATTGATCATGTCATATCGGTGATGACCTCAACTCGGCCACTCCTGCGAGCGCCCAGCGGCGCGGCAGAAGCGCGCCGCCCACTGACGCGGTGCGACCTCGCCGTGACCCCACGACGGACGGGAGGCACGGTGTCAGCCGGTACCGTGCCTCCCGTCCGTCAGCGCGTCAGCGCCTCAGCCCGTCAGGGCGTTCAGCCCTTGACCGGGATCGACTGCGCCTTGAGCGCCGCGACGGTCTTGGACTGCCCCGACCGGAGCGCCTCGAGGAGCGTGCCGTTCCCGGACGCCGCCTGGCCGAACCCGTCGGACACGTCCGAGTAGGTCTGCGTCATGGTCGGACCCCAGGTGAAGGGCTGGATGTCCTTCGCCGCGGTCGCGAACTCCTCGTAGATCTTCTGGTTGCCGTAGAAGGGGAGCCCCTCGGTCAGCGCGGGGAGGTCGGCACCGGTGGTGGACGCCGGGTAGAGGTTGGCCTCCTTGTTCAGGGCGGCGAGCGCCTCCTCCGACGTGTTCAGCCACACCAGGAACTTCGACGCCTCGGCCGGGTGCTTGCTGCCCGTGAAGACGACGTTGGACGAGCCACCCCAGGCAGCGGACTTGGTCTCACCCGCGGTCCACTGCGGCATCGGCGCGACGGCCCACTTGCCCGAGGTCGAGGGCGCACCGCTCGAGATGGTGTTCGCACCCCAGACGGCCGAGACCCAGGTCCAGTCCTGACCCTTGTCGTACGCGTTGTTCCACTGGTCGGTGAAGCTCGGCAGGGTGTTGACGAGCTTCTTGTCGATGAGGTCCTGCCAGTAGTCGGCGACCTTCTTCGACGCGCTGTCGGTGAGGTTCACCGTCCAGTCCGAGCCGGAGTTCGAGAACCACTGGCCGCCGGCCTGCGAGACGAGCCCGGCGAACTGGTTGACGTCGCCCTTGGCGAAGTTGGTGATGTTGCCGCCCATCGCCTTGATCTTGACGGCGTCCTCGGCGTACTCGTCCCAGGTCTTCGGCACGTCGAGGCCGGCCTTCTCGAAGAGGTCCTTGCGGTAGTACAGCGCCATCGGGCCGGAGTCCTGCGGCACGGCGTAGACCGACTTCGACTCGCCGAACGTGACCTGGTTCCAGAGGCCGGACGAGAAGTCCTTCTTCGCGTCGCTGATGCCGGCACAGGCACCGATGTCCTCGAGGCCGCCCTGCACCCGGAACGCCGGCAGGGTGTCGTACTCGACCTGGCCGATGTCCGGCGCCTGCTTCGCCTTGAGCTGGTTGAAGAAGTTCTGGTACGTCCCGCTGTTGCCGTTCGCGACGATGGAGACCTTGACCTGGATGTCCGGGTTCTCCTTGTTCCAGATCGCCACGACCTTGTCCATGTTGGGGACCCAGGTGGTGAAGTCGAGCGTGACCTTGCCGCTCGACGGCTTGCAGCTCGCGGCCGCGGTGTCGGAACCGCTCCCGGAGCCGCTGCCGCCGGCGCTGCAGCCGGCGAGGGCCACGGTCGCGGCGACCGCCACGGCGGCGACGCTGAGGAACTTCGTTGTCTTCATGCTGTTTCCGTTCGGATGTGGGTGGAGGGTCGAAGGTTCTGGTGGAGGCTGTCGCGGCCGGGAGGTCACCGCCGCGACGGGGTCGCTGCTACTTGAGGCCGCCGGCTCCGAGGCCGGACCGCCAGAAGCGCTGGAGGGAGAGGAACGCGACGAGCAGCGGGATGATCGAGACGAACGACCCGATGAGCACGAGGGTCCGGAGGTCCGGGTACTGGTTCACGCTCGAGTTCCACGTGTAGAGGCCGAGGGTGACGGGGAACAGCGACGAGTCGCGGAGCATCACGAGCGGCAGGAAGAAGTTGTTCCAGATCGCGACGAACTGGAACAGGAAGATCGTCACGAGCGCGGGCGACATGAGCCGCACGGCCACGGTGAAGAACGTGCGGACCTCACCGGAGCCGTCGATGCGCGCGGCCTCGATGATCTCGTCGGGCACGCTCGACGCCGCGAACAGACGCGACAGGTACACGCCGAACGGGCTGACGATGCTCGGCAGGAACACCGACCAGAACGTGTCGGTCAGGTCCACCTGGCTGAAGATGAGGAACAGCGGGAGGGCCAGTGCGGTCGCCGGGACGAGCACGCCGCCGAGGAACACGTTGAAGAGGGCCTCGCGGCCGCGGAACCGGTACTTCGCGAGCGCGTAGCCGCACATCGCGGAGAGCACGGTGCCGAGGAGCCCGGCGACGCCGGCGTAGGCGATGCTGTTGAGCATCCACCGGACGTAGACGCCGTCCTGGTACGTGAACAGCCGGCCGAGGTTGCCGACGAAGTCCTGCACGGACGAGGCGCTGAACCAGAGCGAGAACGTCGTGTTGAAGTTCGCGGTCGTCTTCGTCGACGAGACCAGCAGCCAGAAGATCGGCAGCAGGAAGTAGACGGTGAAGACGCCCATGACGAGCATCGCCGCGCCGCGCGAGATGACGCTCTCGCGTGGTCCCCGCGCTCCACGCTGGTGCGGCCTGGAGGCACGGTTCGGGTCGAGCGGACGGCCTGCGTCCGCCACGAGGTCACGTCGGGAGGGTGCGTTGACGGTCACTGGGCGGCCTTCCGCTGGGTCAGTCGGAGGAACCCGATCGACAGGACGAACGTGGCGACGGCGAGGACGACCGAGAACGCCGCGGCGAGGTTGAAGTTCGGCACCGAGGAGGTCGAGTAGACGAGCATGTTCGGCGTGAAGGTCGACGAGATCGTCGAGGTGAACTGCCGGAACACGGTCGGCTCGGTCAGGAGCTGCAGGGTGCCGATGATCGAGAACACGGCGGTCAGGACGATCGCGGGGATCACCATCGGGATCTTGATGGACCAGGCGATCCGGAACTGCGACGCACCGTCGAGCTTGGCGGCCTCGTAGATCTCGGTCGGGATCGCGAGGAGCGACGAGTAGATGATCAGCATGTTGTAGCCGACGTAGACCCACGTGACGACGTTCGCGACGGCCCAGAGCACGGTCCCGGACCCGAGGAGGTCGACCTTCGACGTGACGGCGGAGAACGGCGAGAGGTTCGGCGCGTAGAGGTAGCCCCACATGATCGCCGCGATGACCCCGGGGACGGCGTAGGGCGCGAAGAAGGCCAGGCGGAAGAACCGCTTGCCGCGCAGGAGCGGGGAGTCGAGCAGGAGCGCGAAGACCAGGGCGAGCGCGAGCATCACGGGGACCTGCACGACGCCGAACAGCAGCACGCGGAGGATCGAGCCCCAGAACTCGCTGTTCTGGAAGACGAGCACGTACTGGCTGAGGCCGCCGAACACCTGCGTCGGGGCGCCGAACGTGCCCTGGCGCTCGATCTTCAGCAGTGACTGCCACACCGCGTAGAGGATCGGGACGAGGTAGAACGCGGTGAAGAGCACGGCGAACGGCGTGACGAAGACCGCGATCGCGCGACGGTACCGGAAGCCCCCGCCGCGTCGACGTCGGGCGACCCGGGGTCGCTGGGCTGTGGTGGTCATGAACGCTTCCTGTCCGTGCGGATGATCTGGGTGCCACCGGGGGCGATGGTCGTGGTGCCGGCCACGGCGCGGTCGGCGACGAGCTCGTGGCCCGCCTCGTGGTGCTCGACCGCCCGGCCGGAGTGGTTGAGCAGGAACACCCACTCGTGCTGGTCATCACGGCGTCGGACGACCTCGAGGCCCGGCTGGGCGGCGGGGTCGGGGGTCACGCCGGCCTCGTCGAGCACCCGGCGGAGCAGGTCGGCCCGTGCTTCGTCGTCGAGGACGGTCGACACGTACCAGGCGCTCCCGGCACCGTGCGTGTTGCGGGTGACCGCGGGCGAGCCGTCGAGCGGACCCTCCGCGTAGTGCGTGACGGCCTCGGCGCCGCGGAGCTCCACCGGTTCGGACCAGGTGTGCGCACGGGTGCCGTCGGAGAGCGCGAGGGTCTGGTCGGCGGCGAGCGGGAGGAACTCGTCGACCCGGACGCCGAGCAGGTCGCGGAAGGCGCCCGGGTAGCCGCCGACGCGGACCCGGTCGCGCTCGTCGACGATGCCGCTGAAGAAGGTGACGACCGCGCTGCGGCCGGCGGCGACGTGGTCGGCGATCGCGGCGGCGTGCTCGTCGCGGACGAGGTACAGCTCGGGGACCACAACGACCGCGTAGCCGTGGAGGGGGGCACCGGGGGCGACGACGTCCACCGTCACGCCGAGGTCCCACAGCGCGCCGTGGAACGCGTGGACCTGCTCGAGGTAGCGGAGCGCGGTGGTGGGGTGTGCCTCCAGGTCGGCCGCCCACTGGTTCTCCCAGCTGAAGACGAGGGCGACGTCGGCGGCGACGCGGGAACCGCGGAGCTCGCCGAGCCGCTCGACGAGTGCGCCCAGGTCGACGACGTCCCGCCAGGTGCGGGACTCCGTGCCCGCGTGGGGCAGCAGCGCGGAGTGGAACTTCTCGCTGCCCTGCACGGACGCGCGCCACTGGAAGAAGCACACGCCGTCGGCGCCGCGGGCGATGTGCGCGGCGGTGTTCCGGAGCATCTCACCCGGGGCCTTCGCGACGTTGTGCGGCTGCCAGTTCACGGCACCCGTCGAGTGCTCCATGAGCAGCCACGGGGCGCCACCGGCGAGGCCGCGCGTCGTGTCGGCGGCGAAGGCGAGCTCGACGTGCGGCCGAGGCAGGCGGTGGTCGAGGTAGTGGTCGTTCGCGATGACGTCCATGTCGCCCGTCCACGTCCAGTAGTCCATCGCGGTGATGTGCGCGGCGACCATGAAGTTCGTGGTGACGGGCTTGTCGCTCAGGCCGCGGAGGACCTCGGCCTCGGCGCGGTGGTGCGCGAGCAGTTCGTCGGACGAGAACCGGTCGAAGTCGAGCGTCTGACCGGGGTTGGTGAACGAGAGCGTGGCGCGCGGCGGCAGGACCTGCTCCCACGCGGAGTAGCGCTGGCTCCAGAACGCGGTGCCCCAGGCTGCGTTGAGCTCCTCGACCGTGCCGTAGCGGGCCCGGAGCCAGGTCCGGAACGCCTCGGCGGAGACGTCGCAGTAGCAGTGCGCGTTGTGGCAGCCGAGTTCGTTCGAGACGTGCCACAGCTTGACGGCCGGGTGGTCGCCGTACCGCTCGGCGGTGGCTCGGACGAGCGCGAGCGCGTGCTCGCGGTAGACCGGGCTGCTCGGGCAGAACGCCTGACGTCCTCCGGGCCAGCGGGTGGTCCCGTCGGCGACGACCGGCAGGACCTCGGGGTGTGCGGTGGTCAGCCACGGTGGGGTCGACGCGGTGCCGGTGCCGAGGTCGACCCCGATGTCGGCGCCGTGCAGCAGCTCGATGACGCGGTCGAGCGCGGTGAAGTCGTACTCTCCCTGGCGCGGCTCGACGTGCGACCACCCGAACACGTTGATCGCGACGAGGTTGACGCCGGCCTCGCGCATGAGCCGGACGTCCTCGACCCAGACCTCGGGGTCCCACTGCTCGGGGTTGTAGTCGCACCCGAACGCCAGGCCGGTCGAGCCGAGGCCGAGCGCGCCGGTGGCGGCGGTCGGCTGGGTGGTGGTGGTCACGGGCGTCCTCGCTGGTCGGGGCGGCCATGCCGTCCGGTCGCGTGCGACCCCTTCGACGGCGAAGGTCACCCAGGATTCTGGGAGCGCTCCCAGCCCGCGGCGGACGAGCGGGTCCGAGTTGTTCTGGGAGCGCTCCCAGAGTGAACACCAGCGCGCCGCCGATGTCAACACCGACCGGTCGTCCCCGCCGTCGCGGCCGGATACGCTTGCGGCATGTCCGACGTCCGTGCCGCCCGTTCCCGCGCCACGATCCAGGACGTCGCGGACGAAGCCGGCCTCTCCCGGGGCACGGTCTCCCGCGTCCTCAACGACGAACCGTACGTCTCACCGAAGGCCCGCGAAGCGGTGCAGGAAGCCGTCCGTCGCGTCGGGTACGTCCGCAGCGCCGCAGCTCGCAGCCTGGTCACCCGCCGCTCCGGAGCGGTGGCGCTCATCGTGCACGAGCCCTCGGTCCAGGTGCTCGACGACCCGAACATCGGGAACATCCTCATCGGCACGAACTCCGTGCTGTCCGAGGCCGACCAGCAGCTCGTGACGATCATGGTCGACTCCGCCCGCGACAACGAGCGCGTGGTCGAGTACCTCCGCGGCGGGTTCGTCGACGGTGCGATCGTGCTCTCCGCCCGCGACGGCGACGCCGTGACCCGGGCCGTCGAGGAGATCGGGCTGCCCGCGTGCTTCGTCGGCCACCCGTCGGACGCGCCGAACACCTCGTACATCGCGATCGACAACCGCGCGGCCGCGTTCGAGATCACGAGTCGACTCGTGGAGACCGGACGGCGGCGGATCGGCATGCTCGCGTCCGGACTCGACCGCGACTCCGGGCAAGATCGTCTCGCGGGCTTCGAGGCCGCACTCGGCGACCGCTTCGACCCCGCGCTCGTCGCCCCGAACCCGCTCTTCAGCTACACCGCCGGCGTCGAGGGCATGCGCGAGCTGCTCGACCGGGCCCCCGACATCGACGGCGTGTTCGCCGCGTCGGACGCCGTCGCCGCGGGGGCGATGGATGTCCTGCAGCGTGCCGGGCGCTCGGTCCCGGGCGACGTCGGCGTGGTCGGGTTCGACGACAGCGCCTGGGCGCTCCGCTGCGACCCGCCGCTCTCCACCGTTCGGCAGCCGGCGAAGACCCTCGGCGAGCACGCGGCACGCCAGGTCCTCGCGCAGATCTCCGGCACCGACGACGGTCCGCACGGACTGATCCTGCCGACCGAGGTCGTCTGGCGCGCGAGCGCCTGACACGGCAGCGCCGAGGCACCGGGGTCGTCTGGCGCGCGAGCGCCGAGGCGGGGTCGTGTCCGGCGCGCGAGCCTGACACGGCACCGCCGAGGCGCCGTCCGCCCGGTCGTGTTCCCGCGCTGCTGGCGGTCCAACGGCCGTCACGGCGCCGGACGTCGTCCGCCGGAGCACGTGCCAGCCGTGGGCGCCGCGGCCAGCGGGGCGGAGGCGAGTCGTGCCTCCAGGCCGGGTCACGCGCCGCGCACGGACGGACACGGAGGGAATGCAACGGACGCGCGCGGATCGCAACAGGCCCCCGGATTCCTCCGGGGGCCTGTTGCCTGTCTGGTGTTCCCAGTCTGGTGCGCGAGGGGGGACTTGAACCCCCACGCCGTTTCCAGCACACGGACCTGAACCGTGCGCGTCTACCAATTCCGCCACTCGCGCCAGCCCCAGAACACTACCATGCACAGACGCCCCCAGGTGCCAGCCACTACCATGCAGGGGTCCCTGACCGAGAACACTGGAGACCCATGGGCCTGTTGGACAGCTTCGAGCGGGGGTTGGAGCGCGCCGTGAACGGTGCGTTCGCCAAGACCTTCCGCTCCGGCGTGCAGCCCGTCGAGATCTCGAGCGCTCTCCGGCGCGAGCTCGACACGAAGGCCGCCGTCGTCTCGCGCGAGCGCATCCTCGTCCCCAACGAGTTCACCGTCCGGCTCGCGCCGCCGGACTGCACGCGCATGGCGGACATCGGGCAGCCGCTCATCGACGAGCTGCGGCAGATGGTGCAGCAGCACGCGGTGGCGCAGAACTACTCGTTCTCCGGCCCCGTGGCGATCACGCTCAAGCAGGACGGCACGCTGTCCACCGGGATCCTGCAGATCGACTCCTCGACCGTGCAGCGTGACGTGGCCTGGGTCGCGGTCCTCGACATCGGCAGCCAGCGGCACAAGCTGCAGCGCGGTCGCACGGTCATCGGGCGCGGCTCCGACGCCGACATCACCGTCGCGGACACCGGCACGAGCCGCAAGCACGTCGAGGTGATCTGGGACGGCAAGCACGCCCAGGCCAACGACCTCGGGTCGACGAACGGCTCGAAGCTGAACGGTGAACGCTTCCAGCAGGCGATCGTGGAGCCGGACTCCACCATCGAGATCGGTCGTACCCGTATGGTGTTCCGGGTGATCCCGGAGAACGACGGAGGTGCTCGATGACCACGGGGCTGACCCTGCTCGTCCTGCGCTTCGCGTTCCTCGCGGTGCTCTGGCTGTTCGTGTTCGTGATCGTCTTCGCCCTGCGGAGCGACCTGTTCGGCCAGCGCGTCCGCACGATCCCGACCGACCCGAAGGCAGCGCCGTCCGGCCCGACCACCCCGTCGGTCCCGAGCGCCGCGATGACCGCCCCCGCCTCGGCCGGGGCGTTCACGGAACTCATCGACCAGGGCGGCACCGCGTCGAACACCGCCGTCGCCACCCGACTCGTCATCACCGAGGGATCGCGCGAGGGCATGGAGATGCCACTCGGCGGTGGTCCGATCACCATCGGACGCTCGAGCGAGTCCAACGTCGTCATCCGTGACGACTACACGTCCACCAACCACGCCCGACTCGATCTGCGTGCCGAGGGATGGGTCGTCACCGACCTCGAGTCCACCAACGGCACGTTCGTCAACGGTCAGAAGGTGACCTCCCCGGTGCTCGTCGCCGAGGGGACGCCCATCACGATCGGGACGACGACGTTCGAGCTGCGGCGGTAGGCGCGGATGACCGCACGGACGCTGAGTGCCGCTGTGTCCCACGTGGGGCGCATCCGCGCGAACAACCAGGACTCCGGCTACGCCGGGGCACACCTGTTCGCGGTGGCGGACGGCATGGGCGGGCACGCCGGCGGCGACGTCGCCTCGGCGATCGCGATCCGCCGCATCCGCGAGGTCGACCGCGAGTTCCCGTCCGCGCACGACGCGGAGTTCGCCCTGCAGTCGGCACTCATCGCGGCCAACCAGCTCATCACCGAGACGGTCTTCGAGCACCAGGAGCTCACCGGCATGGGCACCACGGTGTCCGCACTCATCCGGGTCGGCGACCAGATCGCGATCGCGCACATCGGCGACTCCCGCATCTACCGCTTCCGTGACGGCGAGCTCCAGCAGATCACGTCCGACCACACCTTCGTGCAGCGCCTCGTCGACAGCGGACGCATCACCCCGGAGGAGGCCGCGGTCCACCCGCGACGCTCGGTGCTCATGCGAGTGCTCGGGGACGTCGACGCGGCGCCCGAGGTCGACACCGCGGTCATGGACATCCAGCCGGGCGACCGCTGGCTGCTCTGCTCCGACGGCCTGTCCTCCTACCTCGCCGAGGAGCGCATCCGACACGCGCTCGCGTCGAACATGGACGCGAACCAGGCCACCCAGCGCCTGGTCAAGGAGACGCTGGACCACGGTGCTCCGGACAACGTCACCGTCGTCGTGATGGACGTCACGGACGCCGACGTCGTCGACGAGGACGACGCCGCCACGACGGTCGGTTCGGCCGCTGCACCGCTGACGTTCGAGGCATCGACCGGCCGGAAGCCGATCCGCCTCCCCACGATCCTGCTGCACCCGCTCAAGGTCACCACGGCCCCGGAGGACTCGCACTTCGAGCCCGAGTCGGACCAGTTCTTCGCCGAACTCATCGCGGAGGACCGCCGTCGCCGGGTCCGTCGCCGCGTGGCCTGGAGCATCGCACTCGTCGTCGCGATCGCAGCCCTCGTCGGCGCCGTGTTCCTCGGCTGGCGCATCACGCAGGACCACTACTACGTCGGGTCCGACCGCGGGACGGTGGCGATCTACAAGGGCGTCCAGCAGTCGATCGGTCCGATCGCGCTCTCCGACGTCTACGAGGACACCGACATCAGCGTGAGCGGGCTGCCCGAGTACACGCGCGAGAACGTCCGCTCGACCATCAACGCGCAGTCGCTCTCCGACGCCCGCGAGATCGTCGACCGGTTGCGGAAGGCCGCGGAGACCGGTCAGGACCAGGCGGGGACCGGCGGCTCGTCGCCGTCGGCGTCGCCCTCCGCGACCGGTTCCCCGACGCCGTCGCCGTCACCCACCCCCGGGAAGAAGCGATGAGCAACGCGACCGCCCAGTCCTTCACGCAGGCGATCACGATCAAGCTGCGCGAACCCGCGCGGGCCCGGAACCTCGAGCTCGTGCTGCTCGTCATCGCCTGCGGCATCTGCGCGGGCGCGATGGTGCTCGTGCAGCTCGGCACGAAGGGGCGGCTCTTCGACACCTCCGTGCTGTGGATCGGTGCGACCATCCTCGGTCTGGCGCTGATCATGCACGTCGTGCTGCGGGTCGTCGCGAAGAACGCCGACCCGTTCATCCTGCCGGTCGCCCTGGCCCTGAACGGCATCGGCATCGCCGAGATCTACCGCATCGACGTCCACAACGGTCTGACCGGCTGGGCGGCGATCGGCGTCAAGCAGATCGTCTGGACGATCCTGGCGATGGCGGTGGCGATCATCGTCCTGCTCGTCGTCCGCAACCACCGGTTCCTGCAGCGGTACCGCTACATCTTCATGCTGCTGACGATCGTGCTGCTCCTGCTGCCGATGTTGCCGGTGATCGGGTACGCGCCGGGCGGCGCGCGCGTCTGGATCCGGCTCGGTCCGTTCTCCTTCCAGCCCGGCGAGCTCGCGAAGATCACCATGGCGCTGTTCTTCGCTGGCTACCTCGTCACGGCGCGCGACTCGTTGTCCATCGTGGGCAAGAAGTTCCTCGGCATGACACTCCCGCGGGCGCGGGACCTGGGCCCCATCCTCATCATCTGGGCCGCGGCGATGAGCGTCCTCGTCTTCCAGCGCGACCTCGGCACCGCGCTGCTCTACTTCGGCCTGTTCCTCGTGATGATCTACGTCGCGACGGCACGGCTCAGCTGGGTGCTCATCGGGCTCGTGCTGTTCGTCGGCGGCGCTCTGGTCGCGCAGTCCGTCCTCGTGTACGTGCACGGCCGCTTCGAGCAGTGGCTGAACCCCTTCGACAACGCGATCTACAACGCCGACACCCAGGCCAGCTACCAACTCGTGCAGGGCCTGTTCGGATTCGCGAACGGTGGCATCACCGGCACGGGGCTCGGGCAGGGCCGGCCGTACATCACCCCGGTGGCGAACGCCGACTACATCATCGCGTCCCTCGGCGAGGAGCTCGGCTTGATCGGCGTCTTCGCGATCCTGGCCCTCTTCATCATCTTCGCCTCGCGCGGCATCCGTGTCGGCTTCATGGCGCAGGACGACTTCGGCAAGCTCCTCGGCGTGGGTTTCGGCTTCACCATCGCCCTGCAGGTCTTCGTCGTCGTCGGTGGCATCACGCGCGTCATCCCCGTGACCGGCCTGACGACACCGTTCATGGCCGCCGGTGGTTCCTCGCTGATCGCGAACTGGATCATCGCCGCGATGCTGCTGCGCCTGACGGACTCGATCCCAGCCGAACAGCGCGTGCAGCAGGGGTCGATCCCGGCTGCGCGCGGACGAGGGGCGAACCGGAAGGAGCGTGCCCGGTGAACCGACAACTCCGCGGTGTGTCCACCGTCATCGTGCTCATGTTCGTCGCGCTCTTCGTGTCGACGACGTCGATCCAGTTCTTCTCGGCCGAACAGCTCCGCGCGGACCCCCGCAACTCCCGGACGATCCTCGCGAGCTACTCGACGAAGCGCGGTGCGATCCTCGTCGACGGCAGCCCGATCGCGGAGTCCTCGCCTTCGGACGACCAGTACCAGTACCAGCGGAAGTACACGAACGGCGAGCTCTACTCGGCGGTCACGGGGTACTTCACGATCGGTCAGGGCAACTCCGGCATCGAGAGCGCCGAGAACGGGGTGCTGTCGGGCAACTCCGACGCGTCGTTCTTCCAGAACCTCAACGCGATCCTCACCGGTCAGGACGTGCAGGGCGACAACGTCAACCTGACGATCGACCCGGACGTGCAGAAGGCCGCGTACGACGCCCTGGGCTCGAACACCGGCGCCGTGGTGGCGATCCAGCCGAAGACCGGCAAGATCCTGGCGATGGTGTCGAAGGAGTCGTACGACCCGAACGTCCTGACCTCGCACGACACCGCGGACGTCGTCGCGAAGTACAAGGCGCTCGAGCAGGCCGCCGGCCAGCCGCTGAAGAACCGTGCCATCGCGGGCGACCTCTACACGCCCGGCTCGGTGTTCAAGCTCATCGTGGCCTCGGCAGCGCTCGAGGGCGGCAAGTACACCCTCGACTCGACGTTCCCGAACCCGTCGCGTCTGCAGCTCCCCGGGACGAGCACGTACATCAACAACGCCGAGGGCGGCACGTGCGGGGGCGGCGACAAGGTCAAGCTCCGCACGGCGATCCAGTACTCGTGCAACATCCCGTTCGCTGAGCTCGGCCAGAAGCTCGGCTACGACGCGATCAAGAACATGGCGGACAAGTACGGGTTCGGCGACCAGATCGAGGTCCCGATGAAGGCCACCGCGAGCCAGTACCCCGACGTCAGCGACGACACGGCTCAGCTCATGCTCAGCGCGTTCGGCCAGGCGAGCGTCCGAGTGACCCCGCTCCAGATGGCGATGGTGTCGGCCGGCATCGCGAACGGCGGTACGGTGATGCAGCCGACGCTGATCGACTCGATCACGACGAGCGACCTCAAGACGGTCGAGTCGTTCTCGCCGAAGGAGTTCAGCAGCCCGCTGTCCTCCTCGGAGGCCGGGGACCTCACCGAGGCGATGCAGAGCGTCGTCAACGCGGGGACCGGTACGAACGCGAAGATCCCTGGGGTCGACGTCGCAGGCAAGACCGGGACCGCCGAGGGCGGGACCGGTGACCCCTACACGCTCTGGTTCACGGGCTTCGCTCCGGCGAAGGACCCGGAGGTCGCCGTCGCGGTCGTCGTCGGCAACGGCGGTGGTCTCGGGCAGTCCGGGGTCGGCAACACGGTCGCGGCCCCGGTCGCGAAGAAGGTCATGGAGGCGGTGCTGAACAAATGAGACCCACCAGCGGGCTCACCTTCGGTGGGCGGTACCAGCTCTCGTCCCGCGTCGCGATCGGCGGCATGGGTGAGGTGTGGCAGGCGACCGATCTGGTCATCGGCCGCACCGTCGCGCTCAAGATCCTCAAGGACGAGTACCTCGGCGACCCCGGGTTCCTCGAGCGCTTCCGCGCCGAGGCCCGGCACGCGGCGCTCGTCAACCACGAGGGCATCGCGAACGTCTTCGACTACGGCGAGGAGGACGGCAGCGCCTACCTCGTGATGGAGCTCGTCCCCGGCGAGGCCCTCTCCACCATGATCGAACGGGAGCACACCCTCCCGGTCGACAAGGTGCTCGACATCGTCGCCCAGACCGCGAACGCCCTGCAGGCCGCGCACGCCGTCGGTCTCGTGCACCGCGACATCAAGCCCGGCAACCTGCTCATCACGCCCGACGGTCGCGTCAAGATCACCGACTTCGGCATCGCGCGCATCGCCGACCAGGTCCCCCTGACCGCGACCGGCCAGGTCATGGGCACGGTGCAGTACCTCTCGCCGGAACAGGCGAGCGGGCACCCCGCGTCGCCGTCGACCGACATCTACTCGCTGGGCATCGTCGCGTACGAGTGCCTCGCAGGCCGGCGCCCCTTCACGGGCGAGTCGCAGGTCGCGATCGCGATGGCGCACATCAACGAGCAGCCCCCGGCACTCCCGGGCGACGTGCCGGAGCCGGTCTCCGCCCTCGTGATGTCCTGCATCGCCAAGAAGCCGGCGGACCGTCCCGCGACCGCGGCCAACCTGGCCCGTGCCGCCCAGGCACTCCGCCGCGGTGACGTCGCGGCGGCCACGGTCGCCGTCCCGATGCTCGCCGACGCCGGCACCGTGGCGTTCAACCCGCCGCAGCGGCAGGGTGACGACGCAGCGACCGCGCTCCTCGGCACCCAGGCCGGTGCGGCAGTCGGTGGCCCCCGGACGCCGCCGTCGCCCACGACGGAGGACGAGGAACCGAAGAAGAAGCGCGCCTGGATCTGGTGGCTGGTCGGCATCGTCGTCCTGCTCGCCATCGGCGGCGTGATCGCGGCGGTCGCCCTGAACGGCAACGCGGAACCCGAGACGCCGGCGTCGACCAGCTCGACCCCGCGATCGACGCCGACGAGGAGCACCCCGACTCCCACCCCGACGCAGGTGAGCCGGATCGACATCGACTCGTCGGACTACGTCGGACGTGCCACGAGTGACGTCGAGGCGGAGCTCCGGAACCTCGGACTGGTCCCGAACGTCGTCAACGGCGACCCCGCGACCGGCACGAACCAGGCGAACACGGTGCAGTCGCTCGACCCGACCGGCAGCCTGACCGCCGGCTCGACGATCACCATCCGGCAGTACACGACGCCCCCGACGGTGTCGAAGCCGGACAAGCCGACCGCCGGTGACGTCTCCGACAGCGGCGCCGTGACCTTCAGCTGGGGTGAGGCGACCTGCCCGACCGGGTACACCGTCTCCACCTACACGTGGAGCGTGCAGGGCGGACGCGACAGTTCCGGCGCGACGAGCGGTACGACCTCGTCGACGGCCGTCAACATCCAGGCGGACGCGGAGGGCGAGCCGGTCACGTTCAACTACTCGGTGACCTGTGGCGCCGGCGGCAGCGACCTGCAGAAGTCCCCCGGATCCGACACCGTCACGGTCACCTGGACCGCGGACGACGGGACGGACCCCGGAGACGGCACCGACCCCAGCGACGGCACGGACCCCGGGGCCGGCACGAACCCGAGCCAGGGCGCTCAGGACTCGAACTGACCCCCGATCGGGGGCTCGACACCGTTCCGTAACGGTTCGGTCCGAGCGCCCGTCACCAGCGTCCCACCAGGTCTGCCTGCCGTACACTTGGCCGGACGAACAGACGGAGGAGTACGTGCCAGAAGGTGTGACCGCGGGGATCACGCTCCTCGCCGACCGCTACGAGATCGGTGACGTCATCGGCCGTGGTGGCATGGCGACCGTGCACCTGGGCAACGACACCCGGCTCGGCCGCAAGGTGGCCGTCAAGCTGCTCAAGCCGAGCCTCGCCAACGACCCGGCGTTCCGGACGCGGTTCCGGCAGGAAGCCCAGTCCGCCGCCCGTATGGCACACCCGACGATCGTGCGTGTGTACGACGCGGGCGAAGAGACCGTCACGGAGACCTCCGGCGCCGAGGTCCAGGTCCCCTACATCGTCATGGAGCACGTCGAGGGACGCCCGCTCTCCGACATCATCGCGGAGGGTCCGGTCGCCCCGGCCGAGGCCGTCCGCATCACCGAGGGCATCCTCACCGCCCTCGAGTACTCGCACCGCGCCGGCGTCGTCCACCGTGACATCAAGCCGGCGAACATCATGGTCACGCACACCGGCCAGGTGAAGGTGATGGACTTCGGCATCGCCCGCGCCATCACGGACACCTCCGCCACGGTCGCACAGACCACCTCGATCCTCGGCACGGCGTCGTACTTCTCGCCGGAGCAGGCGCGCGGCGAGACCGTCGACGCCCGCACCGACCTCTACTCCACCGGTGTGGTCCTCTTCGAGCTGCTCACCGGACGTCCGCCGTTCATCGGCGACAGCCCGGTCGCCGTGGCCTACCAGCACGTGAGCGAGCAGCCGGCCGCACCGTCCACGATCGCAGCGGAGGTCTCGCCCGCCCTCGACGCGGTGACCCTCCACGCGCTCGTGAAGGACCGCACCCGCCGCTTCCAGAGCGCCGCGGAGTTCCGGACCGACCTCCAGCAGGCCGCCGCCGGACAGGTGCCGTCGTCGACGCGCAAGCTCCAGCAACAGCACGCGAACGACGCGTCGACCATGCTGTTCGGCGTCAACCCGCGCACCACGTCGAACCCGGCTGTGGCGTTCCGCGAACTCGACGACGACACCGCCGAGCACCGGCCGCAGCGCACGCAGAACCGCCCCCCGGTGGCCTGGATCTGGGTCGGGATCGTCCTCATCGTCGCGATCATCGCCGCGACGGTCTTCTTCGTCGCCAACCTGCAGCCCGGAAAGGCGCCCGTGTCGTCCTCGGTCACGGTCCCGAACGTCGTCGGCGCCACCTGGGACTCGGCGGCGTCGCGTCTGGAGAAGGACGACCTCGTCCCGGTCAAGGTCCCCGAGGCCTCGGACGACGTCGAACGCGGTTCCGTCATCCGGACCGAGCCCGGCTCGGGCAACACCGTCGCACGCAAGTACAAGGTGAACGTGGTCGTGTCCTCCGGGCCGGCCCAGGTCACCGTGCCCGACGTCGCCAACCAGACGCAGGACGCCGCCCAACAGGCACTCCAGGCCGCTGGGCTCGAGGTCGGTGCCGTCAGCTCCGACTACTCGTCGAGCGTGCCAGAGGGCACCGTGCTGAGCAGCGACCCGGGGAGCGGCTCGACCGCCACCAAGGGCACGGTCGTGAACCTCACGGTGTCCAACGGCAAGGTGCAGCTGCCCGACGTCACGAACCAGCAGTTCACCGCCGCGAACCAGACGCTGCAGAACCTGGGCCTGACGGTCGGGCAGAACCCGTCGTACTCCTGCACCGGCGGCCTGGTGACCCAGCAGGACCAGCCCGCGGGCGACATCGCGCAGGGCAGCACCGTCACGTTGACCTACTGCGCCGGTTCGGCGCAGCCGCCGCAGACCGAGCAGCCGTCACCCGGCGACTCCTCGGGCGGCAAGAGCGACGGCGGCAAGGGCGACGGCGGCAAGCGCGGCGACGGCTGACGCCGGTCCGACCGGGAGGCCCGTCACGGGTTCCTGACTGCCCGCGCGGAGGCGCTGGTCGCTTCGGCCGCAGGGCGGCGTGGACCGGCCGTCGATGCGCCGGTGCGGCTCCGCCGACCGCCGGCCGGTCGGGATCGTCAGGGACGGTGCGCCGCGATGAGCGGGGTGAGTCCGGCTGCGCGTTCCGCGGCTCCGTCCAGCCCGGTCGTCCGGAGCCAGTTGCCCACCATCCGGTACCCACCCTCCGTGAGGACGGACTCCGGGTGGAACTGCACACCGTAGACCGGGTGATCGCGGTGCTCCACCCCCATGATCACGCCGCCCCCGGTTCGAGCAGTGACGACGAGTTCGTCGGGGACGGTGCCGTCGACGATCGCCAGGGAGTGGTAGCGCGTCGCCGTGAAGGGGTGGGGCACACCGGCGAAGAGCGTGCTGTCGTCGTGGTCGACCTGCGACGTCTTGCCGTGCATCAGCTCGTCCGCATGGGTCACGGTCGCTCCGAGGGCCTCGGCGATGGCCTGGTGACCGAGGCAGACGCCCAGCAGCGGTTTGTCGGCTGTGATGGCGGCACGGACGGTCGGGATCGAGACGCCGGCGTCCGCAGGGGTTCCCGGACCCGGGGAGAGGAGCACGCCGTCGTAGTCGGCGATGCGCTCGGCGATCTCCTCCTCGGAGAACGAGTCGTTGCGGACGACGTCCGTCTCGGCGCCCAGTTGCTGGACGTACCCGTTCAGCGTGTAGACGAAGCTGTCGTAGTTGTCGACGACGAGGATCTTGGTCATGAGCGGTTCACCGTACTCCTGAGGGATGTGCACAGTCGGAACGGGGCCTCTGCACACCTGTGTTGACGGTAGGATACCGGCCATGGCCAAGGACAAGGACCGCACCAAGCCCGCCCGGAGGACCCGAGCCGACTCGGTCGACACCGCGGGGGACAGCCCGAACCCCGTGTGGTTCAAGCCGGTCATGTTCGGGTTCATGCTCCTCGGGCTTGCCTGGGTGATCGTGTTCTACGTGTCCCAGGGCACGCTCCCGGTGCCGTCGCTCGATTCGTGGAACATCCTCATCGGCTTCGGCATCATGTTCATCGGCTTCCTGATGACGACGCGGTGGCGCTGACCGCCCTCCACTGTCCTCGACGCCCGTCGTGCCGATCGGCACGACGGGCGTCGTCGTTTGTCCACAAGCTTCGCGTTGCCAACGACACCGGTGGGCGTCTTCTCCACCGATCGTCCACAACTCTCCACATTTTCCACACCGCTCTCCACACCTTGGTCCCGGAGTTATCCACAAGTGAATCCACAGTGGGGATAATCACACCCGTGTAACTCACCGATCTGTCCACAGCTGTGGAAAACTCCGCGGCGAGGCTGTGGAATCCGCTCCGTACGGCTCGGATGACGAACGCCCCGCCGCACAGAGCGACGGGGCGTTCGAACGAACTGGCCGGGATGCCTACCCGAGGAGCGCCGCGTAGCCGACGCCGATGCCCGCCAGCAGGACGACGGCCTCGCCGACGAGCAAGCCGATCTGCAGCCCGCGCTGCCGGACGTTCCGTGTCTTCGAGAAGACGAACCCGGTGATGAACCCGAGCACGATCCCACCGACGTGCGCCTGCCACGAGATGTTCGTGCCCGGGAGGAACCCGACGATCAGGTTCAGTCCCATGATCACGAGCAGCTGCACCGCGTTGTACCCGAGGCTCCGCTGGATCACGAAGAACGCGGCGAACAGGCCGAAGATCGCGCCGGAAGCACCGACCACCGGTGTCTGCGGGCTGAGCAGCGTGACGGCGAGGTCACCGCCCAGGCCGGCGAGGAAGAACAGCGCCACGAACCGCCAGGTCCCGAGCATGTTCTCGAGCATCCGCCCGAAGATCCACACCGCCCACATGTTGAACAGGATGTGGAAGAACGACGAGTGCACGAACAGCCCGGTCACGATCCGCCACGGCTGGCTGCCGAGGAGGACGGTGTCGTACGCCAGGTACAGGTTGACGTAACCGCCGGCGACCTGGTTCAGCAGCCAGAGCGCCGCGGAGACGATGACGATGACGAGCGTCGCCTTCTGGTCGAGCATCGCGAATCGACGACGAGCGACCGTCAAACCGCTCGGGGCGCCGGATGCCCGGCGGTTCGCCTGGAACTGTGCCCGCTGCTCACGCACGCACTCGGGGCAGTGCACACCGACCGCCGCCGGCGTCTGGCACTCGGGGCAGATCGTCCGGCCACACCGCTGGCAGAGCACGAAGCTCTGCCGGTCGGGGTGCCGGTAGCAGGTGTTCGGGTTGGACGCCGGGTCGGTCAACGGGTTCAGACGTCCTCGACGTCGATGCTCTCGATGACGACGTCCTCGAGCGGCTTGTCACGGCCATCGGTCGGCACGCCTTCGATTGCGTCGACGACCTTGCGCGACTCGTCGTCCGCGACCTCACCGAAGATGGTGTGCTTGCCCTGCAGCCACGGCGTCGCGACGGTCGTGATGAAGAACTGCGAGCCGTTCGTCCCGCGGCCACCCTGGACGCCGGCGTTGGCCATCGCGAAGATGTAGGGGTTCTGGAAGGTGAGCTCCGGGTGGATCTCGTCGTCGAACCGGTAGCCCGGGCCGCCGATGCCCTGACCGAGCGGGTCGCCGCCCTGGATCATGAAGTCCTTGATGATGCGGTGGAAGATGACGCCGTCGTAGAGCTTGTCGGTCGAGACCTTGCCCGTACCGGGGTGGGTCCACTCCTGCTTGCCCGTCGCGAGGTCGACGAAGTTCTTGACGGTCTTGGGGGCGTGGTTGCCGAACAGGTTGACGCGGATGTCGCCCTTGTTGGTGTGGATCGTTGCGACAGCGGTGTGCAGAGACATGTTCCGATTCTCGCATGTACTGCCGACGTCCAGACGGTACGCACAGGCAAGCCTCCGTGACCTGTCAGCCGCCGCGGTGGCAGGATGGGGGAACGCCGATCCTGTGGAGGTACCAGATGACGATCGAGATCCCGCGCAAGCGCAGGAAGCAGATCAAGAAGCTCAAGGGCAAGACCGCCTCGCTCCTCGGTGAGCAGCGCAAGGTCCTCGAGCACGCGAACGCGATCCTGGCCGAGGCCCGCTCGAACGCCGCCGATGCCGCGCGCAAGGACATCGCCCCCCGCGTGCAGAACGCCATCGACAACGGGATCCGTCCTGCCGTCGCCACGGGCGTGCACGCCACGAAGAGCGCTGCCCAGACCGCCTCGCACCGCTTCCAGACCGAGGTCGTCCCCGGCCTCGTGGCGACGGCGGGCTCTGTGATGAGCGTCAAGGACCTCGCGAGCGACCCGCGCGTCAAGAAGATCGTCAAGGAGGCCCAGAAGAAGGGCAAGAAGGCGAAGAAGACCGCGGAGAAGTACGTGCCCCACCAGAAGAAGAAGGGGCTCGGCTTCGGCGGCGTCGCACTGATCGTCGTCGGTGTCGTCGCCGTCGCGGGCGCTGCCTACGCGGCGTACCAGACGCTCCGCGCCGACGACGACCTCTGGGTCGCCGACGACGCCGACACGGCGGAGAAGCCCGCCGCCTGACCTCCTCGGTTCGTACGAAGGCCTCCGGCTCGTGCCGGGGGCCTTCGTCGTCCGCGGGGCGCCCGCCGGCCGAACGGACGATCCGGCCGGTCGCGTGGGCAATGCCACACCCGACGCTCAGCTCTGCCGCTCAACACGACCATCGCGGAGCGGCGCGCCGAAGGCGCTGACCAGCACGACGACCGAACGCGGCGGAGCGAGGGACGAGCGACGCAGCGTTCGCCCTGAGGGAGTGGAGCCTAGGAGAATCGAACTCCTGACATCCTGCTTGCAAAGCAGGCGCTCTACCAACTGAGCTAAGGCCCCGGGAGGTCCAGCGTACTGGACCGGGAGGGAGATGGTGGGGCTACAAGGACTTGAACCTTGGACCTCTTCGTTATCAGCGAAGCGCTCTAACCGCCTGAGCTATAGCCCCTCAGACCAGATGAGAGCCTACCGTACCGATCTCGCAGAACGAAATCGAGCGCTCGACCTCATCCGGCCGGGTGTGTCAGTTGTTCGTGAAGCCGACGAGCAGGCCGCCGGTGATCCGCACACTGAGGTTGTAGAGGACGCTCACGATCGCGCCGAGCACGGTGCCGACGACCACGTTGAGGATGCCCACGACGATCGAGAACCCGAGCACCTGGCCCAGTGAGAACTGGTCCATGATCGAGTAGTTGTTCTGGCCGGTGACGTCCTTCAGCAGGGCGTCCACCTGGGTGAACACGCCCGTCTGGTTCAGGATCACCCACACCAACGCCGTGGCGACGACGATGACGATCGACCCGGCGAGGGCGATGAGGAAGCTGAGCTTCACCATCGACCAGAAGTCGACGTACACCAGCCGCAGGCGCACCTGTCGGGTGCCGACGGGCCGCTTCGCCTTCTTCTGGAGCTTCTCGGCGACACTACTCATTGCTTGACTGGTCCTCTCCGGCCTCGCGGTCGGCGGGCTGGTCGTCGGCTGCTTCGGTCGGGCTGACCGTCTCCACCGGGCCCGCGGGCTCGATCTCGGCGTCGTCCTGGTCGTCCAGGTTCCGCTCACTGTTCCGGGCCACTGCGATGATGCGGTCGTTGTCCGCGAACCTCGCGAAGACGACGCCCATCGTGTCGCGGCCCTTGGCGGGCACCTCGGCCACGGCAGACCTTACCACCTTGCCCGATTGCAGCACGACGAGCACCTCGTCGTCCTCACCGACGATGAGAGCCCCCACAAGGTCGCCCCGGTCGGCGGCGAGCTTGGCCACCTTGATGCCGAGACCACCGCGGCCCTGCACGCGGTACTGGTCGACGGAGGTGCGCTTCGCGTACCCGCCCTCGGTCATCACCCAGACGTAGCCGTCGTCCGACACGACCCGCGCCGCGAGCAAGGCGTCGTCGTCACGGAAGGACATGCCCTTCACACCCGAGGTCGACCGCCCCATCGGGCGGAGTGCGTCGTTCGACGCGGTGAAGCGCAGCGACATGCCGTGCTTCGACACGAGGAGCAGGTCATCGGTCTCGTCGACGAGCAGCGCCTGGACGAGGGTGTCCCCGTCCCGGAGGTTGATCGCGATGATGCCGCCGCTGCGGTTCGTGTCGTACTCGGTGAGTGCGGTCTTCTTGACGAGTCCGTGCGCCGTGGCGAGCACGAGGTACTGGGCAGCCTCGTAGTCGCGGATGTCCAGGACCTGCTGGATCTGCTCGTCGGGCTGCATGGCGAGCAGGTTGGCGACGTGCTGGCCCTTGGCGTCGCGGCCACCCTCCTGGAGTTCGTACGCCTTGGCGCGGTACACCCGGCCCTGGTCGGTCAGGAACAGCAGCCAGTGGTGCGTCGTGGTGACGAAGAAGTGCTCGACGATGTCATCGGCGCGGAGCTGGGCACCCTTCACGCCACGTCCGCCGCGGTGCTGCGACCGGTAGTTGTCGCTGCGCGTGCGCTTCACGTAGCCACCGCGGGTGATGGTGACGACCATCTCCTCTTCGGGGATGAGGTCTTCCATCGACATGTCGCCGTCGAAGCCGAGCATGATCTCGCTGCGACGGTCGTCCCCGAAGCGCGCGACGATCTCGTCGAGCTCCTCGATGATGATGGCGCGCTGCCGTTCGGGCTTGGCGAGGATGTCGTTGAAGTCGGCGATCTTCCGCTCGAGTTCCTCGGCCTCGTCGTGGATCTTCTGGCGCTCGAGTGCCGCCAGGCGGCGGAGCTGGAGCTCGAGGATCGCGCGTGCCTGGATCTCGTCGACGTCGAGGAGCTCCATCAGGCCGGAGCGGGCCTCTTCGGCGTCGGGCGACCGGCGGATGAGCGCGATGACCTCGTCGAGCGCGTCGAGGGCCTTGAGGTAACCGCGCAGGATGTGCGCGCGCTTCTCGGCCTCGCGGAGCCGGTACTGGGTCCGGCGGACGATGACGTCGATCTGGTGGTCGACCCAGGCGGAGATGAACCCGTCGAGCGCGAGGGTGCGAGGCACACCGTCGACGATCGCGAGCATGTTCGCGCCGAAGTTCTCCTGCAGCTGCGTGTGCTTGTACAGGTTGTTGAGGACGACCTTCGCCACCGCGTCGCGCTTCAGCACGATGACCAGACGCTGACCCGTCCGGCCGGAGGTCTCGTCGCGGATGTCGGCGATGCCGGCGAGCTTGCCGTCCTTCACGCCCTCGGCGATCTTGATCGCGAGGTTGTCCGGGTTCACCTGGTACGGCAGCTCGGTGACGACGAGGCAGGTGCGACCCTGGATCTCCTCGACGTTGACGACGGCACGCATGGTGATCGAGCCGCGTCCGGTCCGGTAGGCGTCCTGGATGCCCTTGGTGCCCAGGATCTGGGCACCGGTCGGGAAGTCCGGGCCCTTGATCCGCTGCATGAGCGCGGTGAGGAGTTCCTCGCGCGTGGCCTCGGGGTTCTCGAGCGCCCACTTCGCGCCGTCCGCGACCTCGCGGAGGTTGTGCGGCGGGATGTTCGTCGCCATGCCGACGGCGATGCCGACCGAGCCGTTGACGAGGAGGTTCGGGAACCGCGACGGCAGGATCGCCGGCTCCTGGGTACGACCGTCGTAGTTGTCCTGGAAGTCGACGGTCTCTTCCTCGATGTCCCGCACCATCTCGAGCGCGAGCGGGGCCATCTTGGTCTCGGTGTACCGCGGAGCCGCGGCGCCGTCGTTGCCGGCGGAGCCGAAGTTGCCCTGGCCGAGCGCGAGCGGGTACCGCAGGGACCACGGCTGGACGAGGCGGACGAGTGCGTCGTAGATCGCCGAGTCACCGTGCGGGTGGAACTGGCCCATGACGTCGCCGACGACGCGGGAGCACTTCGAGAACGCCCGGTCTGGGCGGTAGCCGCCGTCGTACATCGCGTAGAGGACGCGGCGGTGCACCGGCTTGAGCCCGTCACGGACCTCCGGCAGCGCACGTCCGACGATGACCGACATCGCGTAGTCGAGGTAGGACCGCTGCATCTCGAGCTGCAGGTCGACCTGCGAGATGCGGTCGCCGGAGACGACGATGTCCCCGCTGTCACCGTGCACGATCTCGGGCTGCTCGTCGGCGCCGTTCTCGTTGTCGTCAGCCATGTGGCTTCGTTCCCTTTCTGGACAGCCTGGAGGCTGTGGTTCCGTTGGTCGCGCCGGGCGCGACCACAGGTGGTCGGGTCTGGTGCTCGTTGCTCACGCCGCGCCTCCCGGCTCGGGTGGTGACGAGATCAGATGTCGAGGAAGCGGACGTCCTTGGCGTTCTGCTGGATGAACTGGCGACGCGCGTCGACGTCCTCGCCCATCAGCGTCGCGAACACGCTGTCGACGGCGGCCGCGTCCTCGAGGGTGACCTGCAGGAGCGTGCGGGTGTCCGGGTTCATCGTGGTGTCCCAGAGCTCCTTGTAGTCCATCTCGCCGAGACCCTTGTACCGCTGGATGCCGTTGTCCTTCGGGATCCGCTTGCCGGACGCGAGTCCGGCCTGCAGCAACGCATCGCGCTCGCGGTCCGAGAACACGTACTCGTGGGCGGAGTTCGACCACTTCAGTCGGTACAGCGGCGGTTGCGCGAGGTAGACGTAGCCGCGCTCGATGAGCGGTCGCATGTAACGGAACAGCAGCGTGAGGAGGAGCGTCGTGATGTGCTGGCCGTCGACGTCGGCGTCGGCCATGAGCACGATCTTGTGGTACCGCGCCTTCTCCGGGTCGAAGTCCTCGCCGATGCCGGCGCCGAACGCCGTGATCATCGACTGGATCTCCTGGTTGGCGAGGGCACGGTCCAGCCGCGCCTTCTCCACGTTCAGGATCTTGCCCCGCAGCGGGAGGATCGCCTGCGTGAGCGGGTTGCGCCCCTGCACGGCCGAACCACCGGCGGAGTCGCCCTCGACCATGAAGATCTCGGAGATCGTCGGGTCCTTCGACTGGCAGTCCTTGAGCTTGCCCGGCATCCCACCGGACTCGAGGAGCCCCTTGCGGCGGGTGGTCTCGCGCGCCTTGCGCGCGGCGAGCCGGGCCTGGGACGCCTGGATCGCCTTGCGGATGACGTCGCGCGCCTGCGTCGGGTTGCGGTCGAACCAGTCGGCGAGCTCGGTGCCGACGACCTTCTGCACGAATCCCTTGGCCTCGGTGTTGCCGAGCTTGGTCTTCGTCTGGCCCTCGAACTGCGGCTCGCCGAGCTTGATGGAGATGACGGCGGTCAGGCCCTCGCGGATGTCGTCACCCGTGAGGTTGTCGTCCTTCTCCTTGATGATCTTGTTCTCGCGCGCGTACTTGTTGACGAGCCACGTCAGCGCAGCACGGAAGCCCTCTTCGTGGGTGCCGCCCTCGTGCGTGTTGATCGTGTTCGCGAAGGTGTGGACGCTCTCCTGGTAGGAGGTGTTCCACTGCATCGCGATCTCGAGCGCGATCTGGCGCTCCTTGTCCTCGGCCTCGATCGAGATGACGTCCTCGTGGACCTTGTCGGACTTCTTCTGCGCGTTGAGGTACTCGACGTAGTCGATGAGCCCACGCTCGTAGTGGAAGGTGTCCTTCCGGGCCTCTTCGCCCTCGTCCGGGGTGCGCTCGTCGCGGAGCTCGATCTTCAGGCCCTTGTTGAGGAAGGCCGTCTGCTGGAACCGGGTACGCAGCGTCTCGTAGTCGAACTCGGTCGTCTCGAAGATCTGGTCGTTCGGCCAGAACGTGATCGTGGTGCCGGTGCGGTCGGTCTCCTCGCCCTCGGCGACCGGGGCGACGGGGACACCGTCGGTGTAGCTCTGCCGGTAGACGTGCCCGTCACGCGCGACCTCGACGTCGAGTTCGGTGCTGAGCGCGTTCACGACGGAGGAACCGACGCCGTGCAGACCACCGGAAACCGCGTAGCCGCCACCGCCGAACTTGCCGCCGGCGTGGAGGACGGTCAGGACGACCTGGAGGGTCGAGACACCCTCGGTCGGGTGCGTGCTGACCGGGATGCCGCGGCCGTTGTCGACGACGCGGATGCCACCGTCCTCGCGGATGGTGATGCCGATGGTGTCGCAGTACCCGGCGAGGGCTTCGTCGACGGAGTTGTCGACGATCTCGTAGACCAGGTGGTGGAGACCGCGCGGACCCGTCGAGCCGATGTACATGCCCGGGCGCTTGCGGACGGCTTCGAGGCCCTCCAGCACCTGGATCTGGTCTGCACCGTAGGACGGTTCGTTCTTCTGTGCGTCGTCAGATCCTGATGTCATGTCGAGAGAGCTCCTGCCTGCGCGCGGAACGCCCGCACACTGCACTGCCCAGTCTACCGCGTCGGGTGTTCGTTCGAGGCGGAATCCGGGCGCTGACGGGCCTTTTTTCGCCCGGCAGGATGAAATTGTCGGCTCAACCGTAGGTGTCGCGAGGGCCGCGCCCCTGGACCGTCCTGGGACCGCGTTTCCAGGTGGGGGCGTCGGGCCCGGAAACCCGGATCGACTGGACCCCTGCCCGCGGGTGCCGTTCGGCGATGGTCGTGGTGATCGTCGACCGCATGAGTCGGAGCTGCGTCGCCCACGCCGTCGAGTCGCACCGGATGACCAGCGCGCCGTCGTCGATGGTCACCGGGCGGGAGTGCTTCGCGAGCTCATCGCCGACGACCCCGGGCCAGTCGACGAACAGCTCCGAGCGTGCGAGCGGCTCCACCCAACCGAGTTCGTCCGCGAGCGAGCCGACGACGTCGCCGAGTCCCTTCGGCTCCCGGCCCCGACCGTACGGCACCGAGTCGGCGTCGACCTCGCGTGCTCGGCGACGGCGGGCGTCGACGGTCCGGAGGGAGGGATCCCCGAACACCGCCTTGAGGTGCCGGTAGAACCTGGACGGCTCGGTCGGTTTCCTGGGCCTCGGCATCAGGCCGTGCCCACGCTCGTCGGGTCGACGATCGTCCCCGCGCTCGTCGGGTCGACGATCGTCCCCGCGCTCGTCGGGTCGACGATCGTCCCCGCCTCGATGTGCACGGTGTGCGCCGCCAGCTGCTCCGGCACGTCGCCGAACACGGCCGCCGTGATGAGCACCTGTTCGTAGTCGGCCACCGCGTTCGCCAGGCGTTCACGACGCGACTCGTCGAGTTCCGCGAACACGTCGTCGAGGATGATGATCGGGTCACCGAGGGTCGACTCCGCTCGGAGCACCGCGGCGCTCGCGAGCTGGACCGCCAGCGCGAACGACCATGACTCACCGTGGCTCGCGTACCCGCGCGCCGGTAACCCGTTCAACTGGAAGAGCACGTCGTCCCGATGCGGTCCGACGAGCGTCAACCCACGGTCGAGCTCGTCGCGACGCCGGCGTTCCAGCGCGGTCCGGAAGGCCTCGGCGGCGGCTGGCACGCTCACCGGCTCGTCCGGTGTCCCGAGCACCGGGTCGGTCGCGGCGGCGTCCTCGGGATCGCCACCGCGGACGCTGAGCACGCCGGCGATGGTCGCCTCGTGCCGCTCACCGGCGACGGTGGCGTACGCCTCGGTCACGAACGGGGCGAGCCGGCGGGTGAGGTGGTCGCGCGCGGCGATGATCTCGGCCCCGAACGACACGAGCCGGTCGTCCCACACGTCGAGCGTCGACAGGGCACCCGCCTTCGAGCCCGTCGCCCGGGCCGACTTGAGCAGGGTGTTCCGTTGGCGCAGCGTCCGGTCGTAGTCGGCGAGGACCCCTTGCATCCGCGGGGCGATCTGCCCGAGGAGCTCGTCGAGCATGCGGCGGCGCCCGGCCGGCTCCCCGCGGACCAGCGCGAGGTCCTCCGGGGCGAAGAGCACGCTCGTGCAGTAACGAGGGAGCTCGCGGGGCTTGATGGCCGCCCGGTTGACCTGCGCCCGGTTCGACCCCGAGCGGTTGATCTGCACCTCGGCGAGGATGCTCCGGTCCTCGTGGGCGAGCCGGGCACGGACGATCGCCGCGTCGCAGCCCTGCCGCACGAGTGCCGCGTCGGTGGGGACACGGTGCGAGCCGAGCGTGGACAGGTAGCCGATCGCCTCGACGAGGTTGGTCTTGCCCTGCCCGTTCCGGCCCACGAACAGGTTCGGCCCGCGTGCGAGGTCGACTCCCGCCTCCCGGTAGTTCCGGAAGTCGGTGAGTTGCAGGTGGTCGACGTGCACGCGGGCCGAGACGAGCTCAGGTGGTTACCCGAGCTACGCCTTCTTGACGGCGTGGCCGCCGAACTGGTTGCGGAGCGCCGCGACGGCCTTCATCGTCGGGGACTGGCTGCCCTGACGCGAGACGAAGCGGGCGAACATCGCGGCCGAGAGCGCGGGCATGGGCACGGCGAGCTCGATCGCCTCTTCGAGGGTCCAGCGACCCTCGCCCGAGTCGTCGACGTAGCCCTCGAGCTCGTCGAGCTTCGGGTCCTCGTTGATGGCGAGCACGAGCAGGTCGAGCAGCCAGGAGCGCACGACGGTGCCGCGCTGCCACCCGGCGAAGACCGCGGGGACGTCGTGGACGATGTCCTTGGCCTCGAGGAGCTCGTAGCCCTCGCCGTACGCCTGCATGATCGCGTACTCGATGCCGTTGTGGACCATCTTCGCGTAGTGACCCGCGCCGATGCCGCCGGCGTGCGAGAAGCCTTCTTCGCGCGGCCCTTCGGGGCGGAGTGCGTCGAAGACCGGCATGGCGAACTCGACGTCCTTGACGTCACCGCCGACCATGAGGCCGTAGCCGTTGTCCTTGCCCCAGACGCCACCGGAGACGCCGGCGTCCACGTAGCGGATGCCGTTCGCGGCGAGCTGCTCGGCGTGCTTCGCGTCGTCGAGCCACTTCGAGTTGCCACCGTCGATGACCAGGTCGCCCTCGCCGAGGATGCCGGCGAGCTCCGTGATGACGTCGTCGGTGATCTTGCCGTGCGGGACCATGACCCACACGAGCTTCTGGCCCTCGGGCAGCGCGGCCGCGAGGTCCGCGAGGCTGGCGACGTCCGAGACGGCGGGGTTCGCGTCGAACCCGGTGACCTCGATGCCTGCGTTGCGGAGACGGGCACGCATGTTGTTGCCCATGCGACCGAGGCCGACAAGACCGATGTGCATGATTTCCTCTTCTGTTCGTCGTCGCGCTGATGCAGGGGTGGCGCGTCAGCGCAGTGTTCGGCTGTTGCGCTTACCGCAGCAGGAGATTGGGCTGCAGCAGGTACCGGTATCCGTCCGTGGCAGGTGCTTCCTGCGAAGTCTGGCCGGTGAGGAGCACCGGGCCGGGCTTGTTCGGGTTCTCCGTCTTGGTGAAGGAGATGCGGACGAACTCGGAGTGCACCGCGTTCAACCCGTCCAGGAGGAACGCGGGCTTCAGTGAGACCACCGTTTCCTCTCCGGTCAGCAACGCACTGATCGACTCTGACGCCTGCGCTTGTTCGGACCCGATCGCCTCGAGCGTGAGCCCGTCGACCGAGAAGGAGAACCGGAGCGCCGCTTCGCGCTCCAGGACGAGGGAGACCCGTCGGACCGCTTCGACGAGCTCCGCGGTGTTGATCACCGCGTGGTCGTCGACGGTCTCGGGGAAGAGCCGGCGGACCGGCGGGTAGTTGCCCTTGATGAGCAGCGAGGTCACGGTCTTGTCGTCGGCGTGGAACGCGATGAGCTCGCGGTCCGAGGTGCCGCTGATCGAGACCGACACGGTGGACGCCGAGCCGAACGTGCGGCCGACCTCCTGCAGGGTGCGGGCGGGTACGAGCGCGTGCAACGGCTCGGAGCCGACGCGGCCGGAGTCCCACGCGATCGTGCGGACCGCGACACGGTAGCGGTCCGTCGCGATGAGCGACAGGTCGTTGTCGCCGACCTCGAGCTGCACACCCGTGATGACGGGCGTGACGTCGTCGCGGCTGGCGGCGACCGCGACCTGCGAGACGGCCTCGGAGAACGCGTCGCCCGGGATGACGCCCGTCTGCGGACCGATCTCCGGGAGGGTGGGGTACTCCTCGACCGGCATCGACAGCAGCGTGAAGTGCGCAGAGCCGCAGGTGACCGAGATCTTGGTGTCCTCGGTGGTGAACGC
The DNA here is from genome assembly GCF_001475545.1 of Curtobacterium luteum. Taxonomy (GTDB): domain Bacteria; phylum Actinomycetota; class Actinomycetes; order Actinomycetales; family Microbacteriaceae; genus Curtobacterium; species Curtobacterium luteum_A. The sequence continues at coordinate 79,812 of NZ_LDQC01000022.1, forward strand.
GACCGGCGCGTTCGGGAGTCGGCTCGCGATGTCGTTCAGCAGGCGGCCCGAGACGAGGACCGTGCCCGGCTCGTCGATCTGCGCCGTGATCGACGTCTGCGCGGAGACCTCGTAGTCGAAGGACGAGAGCGTCAGTCGGTCGCCCTCGGCGTGGATCAGCACACCGGACAGGATCGGGAGGGTCGTGCGCTGTGGGAGGAGCTTCACCGCGAAGGAGACGGCTTCGGAGAAGACGTCCCGGTTGACCTCGAACTTCACAGCTGGGACCCCTGTCGATCGGTTGGACTGTCCGGCCGCCCCATTGTGGCACAGCGGAGCGGGCGCCGGATTCTCGTCATCTCGCCGTCCACAAGGTTGTCCCGCGGAGATTCATCGTTAACCAGGATCAATGGTGTTAACGCCTGTGCACAGTGTGGACAACTCTGTGCATCCCGCTTGTCCACAGGGAACTACACAGGTGTGAGTTGTGAGTGGTGTGTTGACGACGTCTGGATGAGCGAAAGTCATCTATCCACTTCCATCCCCAGTCTCCACAGGTGGGGTGAGATCTGTGTACAACCGGACCGCGTGTCATCCACAGTTATCCACAGGCTTTCCACACTGTGGGAATCTCGCCGCCTGGAACCGTCTCAGATGGTGGACATGCACGCATTCACACTGATCAGAGGGCGTGTCGCGCGCATTCGACATGTCGCTGACGCGACGAGAGGCGGCCGGGAGGCACGCTGCCAGCCCGCACCGTGCCTCCCGGCCGTCTGCCGGTCGCGTCCCGCGACGCGGCTCGGTGGCCCGGTCAGCGGTAGCGGCGGTCCTGCTTGATCCGGCTGGTGAGTTCGGTGACCTGGTTGTAGATCGACCGACGCTCCTTCATCAGCTCGGTGATCTTCTTGTTCGCGTACATGACCGTCGTGTGGTCACGGTTGCCGAACAGCTGGCCGATCTTCGGGAGGGACAGGCTCGTCATCTCCCGGCAGAGGTACATCGCGATCTGCCGCGCGGTCGCGATCGCCTGGGAGCGGGAGGACCCGTAGAGGTCGTCGACGGAGAGCTTGAAGTACTCCGCGGTGTGGTTGATGATGTCCGTCGGCGCGATCACGTTGTCGTCGTCGAGCGTGATCAGGTCCTTCAGGACGGTCTGCACGAGCGCCATGTCGACGGCCGTCCGGTTGAGGCTCGCGAACGCGGTCACCCGGATGAGCGTGCCTTCGAGCTCCCGGATGTTGCTCGACACCTTCGAGGCCATGAACTCGAGGATGTCGTCGGGCACCTGCAGGTGGTCGGACTGCGCCTTCTTGCGGAGGATCGCGATGCGCGTCTCCAGGTCGGGCGCCTGCACGTCCGTGATGAGACCCCACTCGAAGCGCGAGCGCATCCGGTCCTCGAAGCCGGTGAGGTGCTTCGGCGCGACGTCCGACGTGATCACGACCTGCTTGTTGTGGTCGTGCAGCGTGTTGAACGTGTGGAAGAAGGCCTCCTGCGTCGAGTCCTTGCCCTGGAGGAACTGGATGTCGTCGATGAGCAGGATGTCGATGTCGCGGTAGCGCTGCTGGAACTGGTTGGAGCGGTTGTTCGCGATCGAGTTGATGAAGTCGTTCGTGAACTCCTCGCTCGACACGTACCGAACGCGGATGCCCGGGTAGAGGCTCTCGGCGTAGTGGCCGATCGCGTGCAGGAGGTGGGTCTTGCCGAGCCCGGAGTCGCCGTAGATGAAGAGCGGGTTGTAGGCCTTGGCCGGCGCCTCGGCGACCGCGACCGCAGCGGCGTGGGCGAACCGGTTCGAGGAGCCGATGACGAAGTTGTCGAAGTTGTACTTCGGGTTCAGCCGGGACTCCGGTCGGCCACCCGTGCCCGGGGAGTCGATCTGGCTCGGCACGAAGGGTGCCTCGATGTACTGCCGGGGTGCGACGCTCTGCTCGACGGTCGCCTGCGACGGTTCGGCGTAGTCGGGGACGTGCGTCGACGGCGCGACGTCCACCCGGGGTTCCGAGGCCATGTCCGGGTTCACGGTGATCGCGAAGTTGGCGACCGCGTCGTCACCGATCCGCGCGATCGCCTCGGTGAGGGGGATGCGGATGCGCTGTTCGAGCATCCCGCGGGTGAGGTCGTTCGGGACCTCGAGATACAGGGTGCCGGCGAGCACGCCCTTCGGTTCGACCAGGTTGAGGAAGCCCTGCAGCTGCGGCGTGATGCGGTCGTCCTCGGCGAGGAGTCCGAGCACCGACGACCAGAGGTCCTCGACGGGGTCGGCCGGCATCGTCATGTCGTGCTCGTCTCCAGGTTCGTTCGTGCTCGTGTGCTCGTCGGGTCATCGTCGGCGGTGGCCGCTGCACGCCGCAGGACCCCCGGCACCGCTCGGTCGAGGACGGCGTCGGCGGTACCGTCGGCGCGGGTGCCGGACACTGTGCCGAACCGTACGGTCCACAGGGTTGTCCACAGCCTTGTCCACGACCCCCCGACCGAGCTCTGGAGGGGGACTCCCCTGTCGTACCGGGCCGAGGGCGGATCGATCACTCCACTGTACGGGACCACAGCGCGTCGCACCGAACCGAAGTTTTCCCCAGTGTGGACAATGGTCCTGCGGGCCGGGATCCCGGCCGTCGTTTGACCTGTCCGCCGCCGTCACGTACCGTTAACCAGTTGACTGCGGCCAGCTGGTCGCGCCCGTTACGCGTCGTTCGGTGCTCCGAGCGGCAACACACATACATACGTGACGGCTCACACCGACATTCGCGCAGTGCACGCTGACGCTGTGATCGGTGCAGCCGCGTGGAGATCATCATGAGCAAGCGCACCTTCCAGCCGAACAACCGCCGCCGCGCCAAGAAGCACGGCTTCCGCGCCCGCATGCGTACCCGTGCCGGCCGCGCCATCCTCGCCGCGCGCCGCGCCAAGGGCCGCACCGAGCTCAGCGCCTGAGCAGGCGACGCCTGATCGGCCGCCGACCGGTCCGCTCGCGGACCGGCCTCCGGTAGCGAGCATGCTGGCCCGCGCCAACCGCATCGTCCGAGGAGACGACTACCGGTCCGTCGTGCGCCGTGGACGCAAGAGCGCCACGGCGCACGTCGTCGTATCCGTGGTCCGTCACCCCGCCGGCGAAGTCGGTCCGACCCGGTTCGGCTTCATCGTCGCGAAGACCGTCGGCAACGCGGTCACCCGCAACCTCGTCCGCCGACGGCTGAAGGCGATCGCGCACGACCTGCTCGCGGACGTGCCGACCGGGCACGACGTGGTGATCCGTGCACTGCCAGCCGCTGCGCAGGCCGGATGGCCTACCCTGCTCGGAGACGTTTCGCGCTCGTTCGCGCGCGGAGTGGAGAAGGCAGCATGAACCGCAGTCGGCTGGCCCGAATCGCATGGGTCGTCGCGTTGCTCCCGCGCAACGCGTGCGTCGTCGTGCTCCGCGCCTACCGAGCGGTCATCTCGCCGCTCTACGGGAACGTCTGCCGGTACCACCCGTCGTGCTCCCGGTACGCGCTCGAGGCCATCCAGCAGTACGGGGTGGTCCGCGGCACGGCCATGGGAGCGTGGCGGATCGCCCGCTGCAACCCCTGGGCAGCCGGCGGCATCGACGACGTCAGGGAACGTCGCCGTCCCTACACCGTCAACCGGTTCGGCTTCGTCACCGGCCCGACCTCAACCCCGCAGCACCAGCAGCCTGCGATCGCCCCGCTGCTGCTCCCCCAGCGAACGCGAAAGGCGTGACCGCCCCCATGGACTTCATCGGAACGATCCTCTGGCCGCTCAAGTGGGTGGTCTCCGCCATCCTCGTCGGCTTCCACTGGATCTTCGAGAACCTCGGCATGGACCCGGGTGCCGGCATCACGTGGGTGCTGTCGATCATCTTCCTGACCTTCGTGGTGCGCGCCGCGCTCATCCCGATCTTCGTGCGCCAGATCAAGTCGCAGCGCCGGATGCTTGAGGTCGCGCCGCAGCTCAAGAAGATCCAGGACAAGTACAAGGGCAAGAAGGACCAGTTCTCGCGTGAGGCCATGAGCCGCGAGACCATGGCGCTCTACAAGGAGACCGGGACCAACCCGCTGAGCTCCTGCCTGCCGCTGCTCATCCAGATGCCGATCTTCTTCTCGCTCTACTCGGTGTTGCACGAGGCGCAGATCAACAAGACGGGCATCGGCCTGCTGACGAACGACCTCGCAGCGAACTTCGGCAACGCGTCGCTCTTCGGTGCTCCCCTGCACGAGACCTTCACGAACGCGTCCGGCTGGGAAGTCCGGGTCATCGCCGGCTTCATGATCGTCGTGATGACGGCCTCGCAGTTCATCACGCAGCTGCAGCTCGTCGCGAAGAACATGTCCCCGGAGACCAAGGAGTCTCCGATGTACCGCCAGCAGAAGATGATGCTGTACATCCTCCCGTTGGTCTTCGTCATCTCGGGTCTCTCGTTCCCCCTCGGCGTCATGTTCTACTGGCTCGCTTCCAACGTCTGGACCATGGCGCAGCAGTACTTCGTCATCCGCAGCATGCCGACCCCGGGCTCCGAAGCCGCCCTCGCGCGTGAGGCTCGTCTCGCCAAGAAGGCCCAGCGCCGTGGCACCCCGGTGCTCGCCGAGGCCGGTGCCACGGCCGTCGAGGTCGAGCCCGTCAGGGTCACCACGCAGCGTCAGCAGCCGGTCGGCAAGAACCGCGCGAAGAAGAACGGGAAGAAGTAAGTGACGGACGACACCACCACCGCTGAGGCGCCGGAGACCGACCACGACGAGGTCGAGCGCGACGAGGCCGACATCGCCGGTGACTACATCGAGGAACTGCTCGACATCTGCGACCTCGACGGCGACATCGAGATCGAGGAGCGCGGCGGCCGGGTGTACCTGTCCGTCACGGACGACGGCGACTCCCTCCGCGTGCTGTCGAAGCCGGAAACGGTGACGGCGCTCCAGGAGCTCACCCGTATCGCGGTGCAGGCGGAGACCGGCGAGTTCAGCCGGCTGATCCTCGACGTCGCCGGCTCGCGCGACACCCGCGCATCGGAACTGCAGCGGCTCGTCGACACCGCGATCGAGCGGATCGAGGGCGGGTCTTCTTCTGCGGCGCTCCCCCCGATGTCGTCCTACGAGCGCAAGCTGGTGCACGACCTCGTCGCCGAGAAGGGCTTCCACTCGGAGTCCGAGGGTGAGGGCCGCGACCGGCACACCGTCGTCACGCGATGACCGAGGCTGCCGCTCCGGAACTCGAGGTGGAACCGGCCGCCGCGGCGACGCTGTTCGGCGACCGCTTGGAGCTCGCACGGTCGTTCACGAACGAACTCGCTCGGCGGGGTGAAGAGCTGGGTCTCATCGGCCCACTCGAACTCCCCCGCCTCTGGACGCGACACATCCTCAATTCTGGCCTACTGGCACCCCTCCTGGAGGCTCGTGGTCGCGTCGCCGACGTGGGTTCCGGTGCCGGACTGCCCGGCTTGGTCCTCGCCATCGCTCGGCCCGACGTGCAGTTCACGCTCATCGAACCGATGGAGCGTCGAGTCGACTGGCTCAACGCCGAGGTGCAGCGCCTGCCCCTGGACAACGTGACGGTGGTCAGAGCCCGAGCCGAAGACGTTTCGGACGACATCGTCGTGGACCAGGTCACGGCGCGCGCCGTTTCTGCGCTGTCCAAGCTCATCCCGCTCACCGTGCCCCTCGTCCGATCGGGCGGTCAGCTCATCCTGATGAAGGGTGCGCGGATCGAGGAAGAGATCGAGAAGGCACGCAAGGTCATCCTGCGGAAGCGCCTGAGTGACGTCGAGGTCCTCGAGCTCGGAGACGGTGTGGTCGAGGAGACCACTCGCGTGTTCCGGGCTACAGTTGATTGACGCCGGCAGCAGCGCTCCGCGTTCCACGTGAAACACGCACCGGGGAAGAGAGCACTCGTTGAGTTCATCCACCGACTACGACGCTTCGACGCCGCTGGCTCGTGAGATCGCCGACCTGAACCGTCGTCGGCGGGCCATCGCGACACAGCAATTCCCTCTGCCCGAGAAGACCCGCATCCTGACGGTTTCGAATCAGAAGGGCGGGGTCGGTAAGACCACCACGACGGTCAACCTGGCTGCTGCGCTGGCGCACGGTGGCGCACGTGTCCTGGTGATCGATCTGGACCCGCAGGGCAACGCCTCCACCGCGCTCGGAGTCGACCACCAAGCCGAGGTCGCGAGCATCTACGACGTCATCGTCGACGAAGCGCCCATCGCGGACTGCGTGCAACGCTCCCCCGAGTCGGAGACGCTGTGGTGCGTGCCGGCAACCATCCACCTCGCAGGCGCAGAGATCGAGCTCGTGTCGCTCGTCGCGCGTGAACAGCGGTTGCGGACAGCACTCGACCAGTACTTGGAGTCGCTCGAGGATCCGTACCACTACGTCTTCATCGACTGCCCGCCGTCGCTCGGGCTCCTCACGATCAACGCATTCGTCGCCGCCGAAGAGGTCCTCATCCCGATTCAGTGCGAGTACTACGCGCTCGAGGGCCTGAGCCAGCTCCTTCGGAACATCGAGCTCATCGAGCGGCACCTCAACCCGAAGCTGCGCGTGTCCACGATCCTGTTGACGATGTACGACGGCCGGACGAACCTGGCGAACCAGGTCGCTGCGGACGTGCGGGAGCACTTCGGGGACCAGGTGCTCACGTCGATGATTCCCCGGTCGGTCCGTGTCAGTGAGGCACCGAGCTACGGCCAGAGCGTCGTGGCTTACGACGTCAACTCCACCGGCTCGCTCTCCTACCTGGAGGCGGCTTCCGAGATCGCAGCACGAGGAGCGCAGAACTGATGGCACCGAAGCGAACCGGACTCGGCCGAGGCATCGGCGCCCTCATCCCGACGGCGACCGAGCAGCAGGATCGTCCCGTCGACGTGTTCTTCCCGACCGGTGGGTCGCCGGCGTCGGCGCCGACAGCGGAAGAGCTCGTCGCAGTCCCCGGTGCCCGCCTCGCGAACCTCAACCCGCTGGACGTCGTGCCGAATGCGCAGCAGCCGCGCAAGGAGTTCCGGGAGGAAGAACTCCAGGAACTGGTGCACTCGATCCGCGAGATCGGGGTCCTCCAGCCCATCGTCGTTCGGCCGATCGCGGGGGCGTCCGGCGCGGAGCCGCAGTACGAGCTCATCATGGGCGAGCGTCGTCTGCGCGCCACGAAGGAGCTCGGTCTCAGCACGATCCCGGCGATCGTGAAGGACACCCCGGACGACGCGATGCTCCGCGACGCCCTCCTCGAGAACCTGCACCGGGCGCAGCTCAACCCGCTGGAGGAGGCGTCGGCGTACCAGCAGCTCCTCGCAGACTTCGGGATCACGCAGGAGCAGCTCGCCCAGAAGATCGGTCGGTCTCGTCCGCAGATCACCAACACGATCCGCCTGTTGCGTCTCCCCTCCCCGGTGCAACGACGGGTCGCAGCCGGTGTCCTCTCCGCGGGACACGCCCGCGCGATCCTCGCAGCGCCGGACGCCGAGGCAATGGAGTACCTGGCCGAGAAGATCGTGAACGAGGACCTCTCCGTGCGGACCGCCGAGGCGCTTGCGCAGCAGCTTGCGGCGGGAACTCCGGCGAAGCCCAAGCCGCAGACAACGAAGCGACAGGCGCACTTCGACGACCTCGCTGAGCGTCTGGGTGACCGCCTGAACACACGGGTGAAGATCGCCGTCGGCGCGCGGAAGAGCTCGGTCACCATCGACTTCGCGAACGGCGAAGACTTGAACCGGATCCTCGGCGAGCTCGGAATCCGCGACATCGCCGAGTAGGCGGTGATCGGTAGCGCTGGTGTCTTCTCCTGCGGGAGTGTGCGCCGCACTCCGCCGCACTGCGCAACACGGGCGGCGGGAGCCGCTTCGGTCAGACGTTGATCGTCAGGCGCACGAAGTCACGCGCGCACGGGGTCAGCAGCGGGCCTGTGCGGCCGTCTCCGGGCCGAACGTCCTCGTCTTGCGTGTCCGGTCTACCTGGGCATCCCCAACGGCGCCAGAGCGCGTTGAGTGGTTCGTGCATGCCCTCTGACGCGCGGTGGCGGTGATTCTCGCAAACGCGTCGGCGATCCGTTACGCCCCAGCGGATGTGGCGGGGGCTTCTCACCATCGACTGTTCCACGTGGAACGCCAGAGGGCGGCTGTTTCGCGACCTCGGGCGCCAGCCCAACCGCTGTTTCACGTGGAACGTTGCAGGCCTGCAACGCTGAGAACACTGGAGCTCGGTCGCGCAGTGCCTCTCTGACTCCTCGTCGCGCGGGGTCGCGGGCGCGCTCCGACGAGGAACGCGCCCGAGGCTGTGGCGTTCGCGCGCTCCCAGCACGCAATGTTCCACGTGGAACGGCAGGGCAGGGCGGGGCTGTGGCGCCGCGACCCGCGCCGGCTCGTCGCTGTCTCAGGTGGAGCGTCGCAGGCGTGCAAGCTTCCAGACTCCGACCGCGGCGAACACCGGCTTGACCGCGGCCATCTCGCCCCAGCGATGGTCCGGACCGGGTACCAGCCGACGTGCGAGATCCGGACGCTGGCGGCGGAGACAGCGCCGTGCCTTCTCCGCATGGAGACTGTTGGACGCGAACATGATCCATTGTGCGTCGGCGAGAAGAGGCGTGACGTTGCGAACGTTCTCCCACGTGGAGCGACTCTCCGTTTCGACGACGACTCTGCCTGACCAACCGAGATCGTCGCGGAGGTGACGGCGCAGGAGTTCGGCTTCGGCGATCGAGCCGCGGACCGCTCCCCCGCTACAGATGATCGTGGTGCCAGGTCGGCCGCGCGCACTCCGAAGGGCGATCCGCGCGCGCCAACGATTGATCATGTTGATCCGTGAGTGGCCATTCGCGAAGCCGAGAACCACCACGTAGCCGGCGGCCATCGAATCCGGCATGGCCGCGAGTCCGTGGCCGCGCCGACTTGCGCGAGCGTGCAGAACATCGGCGGCGAATAGCAGCGCCGTAGCGACCCCGGTACCGGCGGTCAGGATGAATGTTCCACGTGGAACACGCCGGTGCTCCATCGCGGGGTCAGCGCGCGTCGTCGCGGATCGCCTGCTCGGCGAGTTCCGCGTAGGTCCAGCCGAGATCGAATCCCGATGCGGAGAGGGCCTGCGGGACGAGCGAGGTCTCAGTGAGGCCCGGCAGGACGTTCGCCTCGAGGAACCACGGCGTTCCGGCCCCGTCGATGATTATGTCGACCCGGGACAAGTGTCGAAGGCCCAGCGCTTCGTGGGCGGCGATGGCGGCCGCTGAGACCGATGCCCCCTGCTCCTCCGAGAGACGGGCCGGGGTGTAGAACGTCGTCTCCCCCGCGTTGTACCGTGCCTCGAATCCGTAGGTCCCGCTCCTCGGCACGATCTCGACGGCGGAGAGTGCGACCGGCCCGTCGCCGGTGTCGATGATGCCCACGGCGACCTCCACCCCGCGGATGAGCTGCTCGACAACGACGTCGTCACAGTAGGTGTAGGCCGTGACCATCGCTCGCGGGAGGTCGTTCACGTCGTCCACCAGGGTGACGCCCTGCGCGCTACCCCCACGTGCCGGCTTCACCGCGAGCGGGACGGGGTGCTCACCGGCGATCGCCTGGAGCACGCCGACCGCGCCGAGCTCGCGGAAGACGTCGTGCGAGAGCGTGATGGAGCGCGGAGTCCGGACGCCTGCACGCGCGACGAGTGCAGACGCGGTGGGCTTGTCCCATGCCAGCCGGGCCGACGTGGAGCGTGAGCCGACGAACGGGATGTCGAGTGCCTCCAGGATGCCTCGCAGTGCCCCGTCCTCTCCGGACGCGCCGTGCAGAGCCGGCCACACGACGTCAGGGCGCGACTCGGCGAGAGCCGGCAGGAGTGAGGCGTCCGCATCGCGGAGGTCGACCTTCCAGCCGTACCCGGTCAGCGAGTCGGCGACCCGCCGACCGGAGCGGAGGGAGACGTCACGCTCGTGTGAGATCCCTCCCGCGACGACGACGACGTGACGGTGAGCGGGCGCGGCCATGGGGATGGTCCTCCGTGCTGAATACGAACGAAAGTGCTGATCAGGAGATGTTCGGCGGCGGAGCGGACACCGACGACGATGGCCGGACGACCGCGCTCGCTCGCGTCGCGGAACCGAATGTCTCGAGGAGTTCCAGCTCGTCGTTGACGACCGTGGCGAGTCGTTTCACACCGACTCGGATCTGCTCGGCAGTCGGATAGCAGAAGGACAGCCGGATGTTCCCGCCACCGCGTCCGTCTGCGTAGAACGCGGTTCCCGGGGTGTAGGCCACGAGCTCCTTCACCGCGCGCGGCAGCATGCCCTTCGAGTCGAGGGCGTCCGGCAGGGTGAGCCACACGAAGAACCCGCCGTTCGGTCGCGTCCAAGTGAGGTCGGGCAGGAACTCCCCCAGTGCGGAGAGCATCGCGTCGCGACGTTCGGCGTAGAGCCCGCGGAAGGTGTCGACCTGGCCCTTCCAGTCGGCGGCGTCGAGGTAGGCGTTGACCACGTACTGCCCGAACGAGTTCGGCGCGAGCACGGCAGACTCGTTGGCGAGGACGAGCTTCTCGCGGATCGCGTGCGGCGCCAGTGCCCAACCGACCCGGAAGCCCGGCGCGAGGGTCTTCGAGAACGAGCCGAGGTACACCACGCCCTCGTCGTCGATCGACCGGATGGCCTGGGGCGCCGGCTCGTCGAACCACAGCAGCCCGTACGGGTTGTCCTCGAGCACGAGGATGCCGTTCGAGCGGCAGATGTCGAGGACCTCGATCCGGCGCTCACGGCTCATCGTGACGCCGGCCGGGTTGTGGAAGTTCGGGATCGTGTAGAGGAACTTGATCCGCTTGCCCTGTGTCCGGAGGTTCGCGATCGCCTCACGGAGGGCCTCCGGGACCAGGCCGTGCTCGTCCGTGGTCACGTGCACGGTCTCGGCCTGGTACGAGCGGAACACGCCGATCGCGCCGACGTAGGACGGCGACTCGGCGAGGACCACGTCGCCCGGGTCGATGAAGAGCCGCGTGACGAGGTCCAACGCGTGCTGCGAGCCCGTGGTCACGACGACGTCGTCCGCGGAGGCACGGATGCCCTCGAGGCTCATCACGTCGACGATGTGCTCGCGGAGGGAGCGCAGGCCCTGGCCGCCACCGTACTGGAGCGCCATGGCGGCGTCCTCGGCCATCACACGGTCGATCGAGCCCGTCACGAGCTCTCGGGGCAGGGCGGAGACGTACGGCATGCCTCCGGCGAGGGAGACCACCTCAGGGCGAGATGCGACGGCGAACAGGGCTCGGACCTCGGAGGCGCTCAACCCGGCAGTGCGCTGGGCGTAGGAGTCGTACCAGGGGTCGAGGCTGGTGCCGTTCGTCATCGTGTGCTCCGTTCACTGAGGCATTCCCGCCACACTACGACATGTGCTGCGGAAACCCGGGGTCCGATCGGCCTCCCGTGGCCTGCAGCGTGAGAGAACGCACCACCGGACGCACAGGTGCCCCGGCCAGCGACAGCAGAACGCCCCGCCCCCGGGACCGGGGACAGGGCGTTCGTGGCGCCGGGACGACTACGCGAGGAACTCGGCGAGGTCGGCCTCGAGGGCGGGCTTCGGCTTCGCGCCGATGACGGTCTTCACGACCTCGCCGCCCTTGAAGACCTTCATCGCCGGGATGGAGGTGATCTGGTAGTTCATCGCGGACTGCGGGTTGTCGTCGACGTTGAGCTTGACGATCTCGATCTTGTCGGCGTGCTCCGCAGCGATCTGGTCGAGGATCGGCGAGACCGCGCGACACGGGCCGCACCACTCGGCCCAGAAGTCGACGAGGATCGTCTTGTCGGACTTCAGGACCTCGTCCGAGAAGGTGGCGTCGGTGACTGCCTTGGCGTTGGACATGTGTGCTCCTTCGTGGATCCCGGTCGCAGCCGAGAGGTCGTTCGGTGGGTACAACGGCGGAGCCGCTGTGACATTCCCCGCGGTCAGGCGCGAGCGGCCTCGACGTCGACCGTGACGGGCGACTCCGGGGTGACCCCCTCGGCCGGTACGGTCAGTTCGTCGTCGAGTTCGGCGAGGTACTTCTCCGCGTCGAGGGCAGCCACCGTGCCCGAACCGGCAGCGGTGATCGCCTGGCGGTAGGTCGGGTCGATGACGTCACCGGCCGCGAACACACCCGGGAGGTTGGTCTTCGACGAGCGGCCCTGGACAGCGATGGTGCCCTCGGGTGCGATGTCGATCTGCCCGTGGATGAGGTGCGTGCGCGGGTCGTTGCCGATCGCGATGAAGAGTCCGTCGAGTTCGAGCGAAGAGGTCTCGCCGGTCACGGTGTCGCGGAGCTGCACGCCGGTCACGGAGGAGTCACCGTCGATGCCGATGACCTCCTTGTTCCACGCGAACTCGATCTTCGGGTCGTTGTGCGCGCGGTCCTGCATGATCTTCGACGCGCGCAGGGTGTCCTTGCGGTGGATGACCGTCACCTTGTCGGCGAAGCGTGTGAGGAACGTCGCTTCTTCCATCGCGGAGTCGCCGCCGCCGACGACGGCGATGTTCTTCTGGCGGAAGAAGAAGCCGTCGCAGGTGGCGCACCACGAGACACCGTGGCCCGACAGCCGCTCCTCGTCCGGGAGACCGAGGTGACGGTACGCGGAACCCGTTGCGTAGATCACCGCGAGCGCCTCGTACGTCTCGCCGGAGCCCACGGTCACCTTCTTCACCTGGCCGGTGAGGTCGACCGACACCGCGTCGTCGTACAGGACCTCGGCGCCGAACTTCTCAGCCTGCTCCTGCATCTTGATCATGAGGTCGGGGCCCTGGATGCCCTCGGGGAAGCCCGGGAAGTTCTCGACCTCGGTGGTCTTGGTGAGTTCGCCACCGGTCTCGACGCTGGACGCGACGATGAGGGGCTTGAGCTCCGCGCGCGCGGCGTAGATGCCGGCGGTGAACCCGGCCGGACCGGAACCGATGATGATGAGCTGGCGCATGCCTCGCTGCCCTTCCGTTGAGTGCTGACCGGGTCAACACATGCTACCGGCGCGACATTCCACGCGACCCGTGCAGCGCACCCGGCGGCCGACGAGGACGCGCGGCCGACGGGGAGCGGCACCGCGTCCGGGTGGAGCGCCCGCTCGGCGACCGAGCGATCGCGGTGTCAGCGACCGAGCGATCGCGGTGTCAGCGACCGAGCGATCGCGGTGTCAGCGACCGAGCCGTGCGCGGACCATGTCGACCGCTCCGCGGATCTCCTGGTTCCGAGCGAGCGCGAGCACGCCGAAGTAGACGAGCGCCATCACGACGCCGGTCAGGACGATCGTCATGACCGCCCCGGTGGCGTCGGACATCGCGAACCCGCTCGCGCTGAACGCCCCGAAGAACCAGACGACCACCAGGCCGACCGCTCCCGCAACGAGCGCGGCGACGACGAACTGCAGGTGCGACCGGGTCACGTTGGCGCCCTCCATCCCCTTGAGCCGACGCGAGACCAGGACGAGCGCGAGGACCGTCTGCGCCGAGCCGGCGAGGGTCGTGCACGCCGCGATCGAGAACCCGATGACCTCGCCGGGGAGCAGTGACACCGCCAGGGCGCCGATCACGAAGAGCACCGACTGGACGCACTGCATGAGGAACGGCGTGCGGTGGTCGTGCAGCGCCCAGAACACCCGCTGGATCACGAACAGCATGCTGAACAGGACGAGGCCGGGCATGTAGGCGAGGAGCACGGCGCCGATCGACAGGGCCCCGTCGAACGTGCTCGCGAAGATCCGGCCGAACGGCACCGACACCACCATGAGCGCCACGGACGCGAACACGGTGAAGAGTCCGACGATCCGGAGGCTGAGGGACAGGTTGCGTCGGACGGCGTCGAGGTCGCCGCGCTCGGCGTCGTGGCTCATCCGCGTGAAGTACGCCGTCGCGATCGACACGGTGATGATCGAGTGCGGCAGCATGAACAGCAGCCAGGCGTTCTGCAGCACGGCGTTGCCGGCGGCACCGGTCCCGAGCGACGAGACGCGGGACTGGACGAGGCCGGCGAGCTGCGTGACGAGGATCATCGCGAAGAGCCACCCGGCAGCCGTCCCCGTCGCCTTGAGCCCGACGCCGCGCCACCGGAAGTCGGGTCGGTAGGTCAGGCCGGCTCGGCGCCAGAAGAACGGCAGGAACGCGGCCTGCGCGACGACACCGAACGAGGCGCTGCCCGCGAGCACCGCGATCTTCGCCGGGGTCCAGTCGTCGAGACCGGCGTTCACCGAGCGGTCCCCGAACAGCGCCATGAAGACGATCAGCCCGCCGACGGCGATGACGTTGTTGATGAGGGGTGCCCAGGTGAAGGGACCGAACACCTGCTTGGCGTTGAGGACCTCGCCGAGGAGCGAGTACATCGCGTAGAAGAGGATCTGCGGCAGGCACCAGAACGCGAACGCCACGGCGAGGTCCGTCTGGGCTGCGGAGAACCCCTTCGACCCGTCGCCGCCCTGGACGCTGTACACGCGGACGAGGAGCGGTGCCAGGGCCGTGGCGATGATCGTGATGACCACGAAGACCGTCCCGCCGAGCGTCACGATCTTGTTGACGTACGCGGTGCCGCCGTCGGTGTGCTGCTGCATCGACCGGACGATCTGCGGGATCAGCACGGCGGAGAGCAGACCGCCGGCGATGAGCGCGTAGATGTTGTTCGGCAGCTGGTTCGACACCGCGAAGGCGTCCGCCGCGACGGAGCCCTGCTGGCCGATCGCGTAGGCCAGGATGATCGTCTTCGCGAACCCGAGGACGCGGGACACCATGGTGCCGGCCGCGAGCATCGCGCTCGCTCGGCCGAGGCTGCGCTCGGCGACGGGTTCCGCGTCGACGACGGGCTCTGGCTGGGTGGCGCTGATGAGGGGCTCCTCGGGTGCGGGCTGCTCGTCGCGGTCGACGGCACCGGCCTGGAGGCTCGGCTCGGCCGTGCCGTCGAGGGTCGCGTCGTCGAGGTGCTCACGATCACGCCGGGGCGCGTCGGCCGCGGCGGGGGCAGTGAGGGCCGCAGCGGGTCCGGCCGCCGACGCGGCTGCCTGCCCGACCACGCCGCCCTGCGGACCGCTGCGTGGCCCCGCGTCCGCGGCGGACGGCGCGCCCGCGACTGCGGCAGACCGCGTGCCCGCGACTGCGGCAGACCGGGTGCCCGCGGCTGCGTGGCGGACGGGCACCGGGCCTCCCGGCTGACCCGGCTGCTGGGCGAGGGGACGGTTCGGGTCGTCGTCCTCGTCGTCGGCCTCGCCGCGGCGGCGGCGCGCGCGCTTGCGGATGCTGCGGAAGATGCCGAAGCCGAAGATCGCGACGAGGGCGATGCCGGCGACGGCGGTGATGACGGTCTCCCACTGCGCCTGCACGTTCAGCTCGACGGTGGCCGGCTGCGCGATGGTCTGCCCGGTCGGGGTCGTCAGCGTGAGGGTGAGGGACACCTTGCCGTTCGCGACCGACTGCACGGGGACCGTGGTGCGGGTCGAGGAGTCACTCTGGACCTTCACCTCGATGTCGTTGCGGACGACGCGGAGCGCCGAGTTCGACGGCTGCACCGAGAGCCGGACCGTCACGCGGTACTTCGACTCGTTGCGGATCGAGATCGGCAGGGAGGACCGGTCGCCCAGCAGGGTGAGGCTGCTCGAGTCCGTGATCGTCACCGAGTCGGTCGTCCTCGTCCAGCCCGCGACGCGGTTCGTGATCGCCGCGTCAAGGGCGTCGCCGTCCGTGCGCCACGAGTTCGACGCGAGGGCCAGGAGCTGGAGTCGAGCCGCCGCGGTGACGTCCTCCGGCTCGTCGAGCGCCGTGGCGAAGTCGGAGAGCGCGTCCGCGGCGCGGAGGAGCCGTTCCAGACGGTCGATGCGGGCGTCGCCGTCCGATCCCTTCGCCAGCGTCAACGAACCCGGCGTCGCGGCCGCCGTCGACGAGAGGTCGGTGGGGGCGGCCCACGGGGTGCTCTCGAGCGCGTCGAGGGCTTGCGAGAGCCGCGTGGTGTCCGACGGCCAGTCCCGCCCGAGGGTGAGGAGGAGCGGGGACGTCGCGGTACCGGCCCGGGCTGCGCTCGCGAGCGTCGCGGTCAGCTCCGACATCGCCGTGTTCCAGGTGCGCTGGTCGGACGCCGTGGCTGCCTCGCGGAGGAGCGACGACATCGCCTGGTCGGCGACGAGCACCTTGTCGGAGCCGATGCGCTCCGACGCCGGGATGGTGGTGTCGGCACCGGCCGAGGTGTTCCCGCTCGAGACGATCGTCGTCCTGGTGCCGGCTGCCCGGAGCGCCGGGAGGTCCCCCTGGGCGACGGTGCCCTCGACCGGCCACGCGATGTCGTCCATCGAGTAGTCGAAGTCGAGCAGCGACGAGGTCGTGGGGAGGACCGCGGTGCTGTCCGGGTCGGACCCGTCGGTCGCTCCCGTGGGTCCGCCGGTCGGTGTGGCGGTTGCGGTGTCGCCCGGCGTGGCGGTCGAGGATGCGTCCGTCGGGGTGGCCTCCGACGGGGTCGGGGCCACCCCGACGGACGC
>NZ_LDQC01000023.1 GCF_001475545.1 Curtobacterium luteum
GGGAGGCCCGTGGCGACGTCGCCACGGGCCTCCCGTCCGCAGGCTCGGTCGGCGCGCCCGGCGCATCGCTCCGCGATGCCGACGAGCCGGGCGCACCCGTCCGTCACCCGTTCACCAGCGCTCGCTCGTGACGCCCTGCCCGTCGGCCCACTCGAACACCTGGGCGCCCTCGATCCAGACGCGCGTCGCGCGGCTGGTCGCGGCGAGCGGATCGCCGTCCCAGAGAACGAGGTCGGCGTCGTGGCCCACCTCGAGTCGGCCCACGCGGTCGCCGAAGCCGAGGATGTCAGCCGGGTTGACCGTGAGCGCCTCGAGCGCGGTCTGCCACGGCAGGCCCTCCTTGACGGCGGCGGTGGCCTGGTCGACGAGCATGTTGATCGGCACGACCGGCGCGTCCGTCGTGATGGCGACCCGGACGCCGGCCGCGGCGATCGTGGCGAGGTTCGGGATGCCGCGGTCGCGGAGCTCGACCTTCGACCGGCTGGTGAAGAGCGGTCCGTAGATCACCGGGATCGCCTTCTCCGCGAGGACGTCGGCGATCTTGTGCGCCTCGGTGCCGTGGTTCACGACGAGGCGGTAGCCGAACTCCTCGGCGAGGCGGATCGCGGTCGCGATGTCGTCGTGGCGGTGGGTGTGCTGGTCCCACGCGAGTTCGCCGTCGAGCACGCGGACGAGCGTCTCCTTGGTGAGGTCGCGGGCGAAGGGGTCGCCCTTCGCCTCGGCGGCGTCGCGGGCGGCGCGGTAGTTCTGCGCCTCCACGAACGCGTCGCGGATGATCTTCGCGACGCCGAGCCGCGTGGACGGGGTCTGGCCCTTGCCGCCGTAGACGCGCTTCGGGTTCTCGCCGAGGGCGCTCTTGACGCTCACCGAGTCGGAGATGAGCTGCTCGTCGATGGTCCGGCCGCCCCAGGTCTTGATCGCGACGGTCTGGCCGCCGATCGGGTTGCCGGAGCCGGGCTTGACGACGATGCTCGTGACGCCGCCGGCGAGGGCGTCGCGGAAGCCCTCGTCCTGGATGTCGACGGCGTCGATCGCCCGGACGCCGGCCATGTTCGGGCCGGTCATCTCGTTCGTGTCGTTGCCGGCCTCACCGTTGGCCTCCTCGTGGATGCCGACGTGGCCGTGTGCCTCGACGAAGCCGGGGACGAGCCAGGCACCGGCCGCGTCGACCACCGGCATGCCGTCCGGCGGCGAGACGTCCGGACCGATCGCCGTGATCTTCCCGTCCTCGACGACGACCGCCCCGCCGTCGAACTCCGGGGAGGTGACGGGGACGACGTGGGCACCGGTGATGGCGAAGGAGTTGGTCATGCTGCCACGCTATCGGGGGCGCGTGCATGCGACATCCGGATTCCTGGCGGAGCGCTCGCGCACCGTCGTAGCGTGCGGATCGTGCACCCCGTCCCGTGTCCCGACCCGCGCCCGACCTCCCCCGCGGCCGTTCTCGATGGGCTGCCCGCGCCTGCGCCGATCGGACGACCGTGGCCCGCGCACGCGAAGGTCGTCGTGCCGTGGCAGAGCCGTGCGCGCGGGCCGAGGGCCGACCGGATGCTGCGCGAGGTCGCGGCCTCGCTCCCGCCACGGATCGCCGCGGCGGAGTGGTCACCCGATGCCGGCACCGAACAGCTCCTCGCGCACGCAGCACACGCGCTGCGGACCCTCGACGCCGAGCACGGGCCCGTCTTGTCCGGGCTGTCGTCGATCCTGGTCCGGACCGAGGCCGTCGCCTCGTCACGCATCGAGCACGAGTACGCGACCCTCGACGACCTGGCGCGCGCGTCCGTCGGCGGCCGGGCGAACCCGAGCGCGACCGTCGTGGCACGGGCCGGCTCGGCGCTGGAGCGCCTCGCGGCGAGCGCCTCGGACGGTGTGATCGCCGAAGCGGCACTCCTCGCCGCCCACCGAGCGCTCATGGCCGACGACCCGGTGGACGCCGGGTACGCCGGGCGGTACCGCGATGTCCAGAACTGGATCGGCGGCGGAACCACGCCGCGACTGGCGACGTACGTCCCGCCGCCCGCCGCCGAGGTCCCGGGGCTGATGCGTGACCTCCTCGCCTTCGTGCAGCGTGACGACCTCCACCCGATCGCGCAGGCCGCCCTCGCCCACGCCCAGTTCGAGTCGATCCACCCGTTCACCGACGGCAACGGTCGGATCGGCCGCGCGCTCGTCGCCGCGGTGCTCCGTCGTCGGGGGCTGAGCGCGCAGGTGACCCCGCCCGTCGCCGTCGCGCTGGCAGCCGAGCGGACGCGGTACTTCAGCCGGCTCACCGAGTACCGGGACGGCGACGTGGACGACCTCGTCCGCGACCTGGCGATCGCGGTCGGTACGGTCTGCGATGAAGCGACGCTCTCGGCCCTCGTGCTCCGCGAGCACCGGGCGTGGCTCGAGGCCCTCGGGCTGCCGCCGGCGCTGGTCGTCGTCCTGGCGCAGGAGCACTCGGTGACGGAGGACACGCTCGACGGACTGCTCGGCGACCGGGCAGTGGCGGTGGTCCGGCGCCTGTGCGGTGCCGGCGTGCTCCGACCACTGACCGAACGGCGTCGGCGGCGGGTCTGGCGGGTCGAGGGCGTGGCCGCCGAGGTCGAGGCCTTCACCGTGCGGGTCGCCGACGCGGTCGTCGTGCGGGCGTGCCGGGCGGCGTGAGGCTGCCCGTGCGGCCGGACCGCGGGTTCCCTGACGGCACCTGCGCTTAGGGTGGGACGGTGAGCAGCGAGCACGAACAGGCCACCCCGCCCACCGCCGCGAAGCGCCCGGTCACCCGGACGCACCACGGCATCGACTTCGTCGACGACTACGAGTGGCTGCGGGACAAGGAATCCCCCGAGACGCTCGCGTACCTCGAGGCCGAGAACGCCCACACCGACGCCGCGACGGCGCACCTCGCGCCGCTGCGCGACCGGATCTTCGGCGAGGTGAAGGCCCGGGTGCAGGAGACCGATCTCTCCGTCCCCGTGCGGATGGGCGACTGGTGGTACTTCACCCGTACCGCCGAGGGATCGCAGTACGGGGTCCAGTGCCGGGCGCCGATCAGCGGTCCGGACGACTGGACGCCACCGTCGATCGAGGCCCCTGCCGACGGCGGTCCCGGAGCGCTCCCGGGCGAGGAGGTCGTGCTCGACGGCAACGTCCTCGCCGAGGGGCACGACTTCTTCTCGCTCGGCTCGTACGACATCTCCGACGACGGCACCCGGCTGCTGTACGGCGTCGACGTCGCCGGTGACGAGCGCTACACGCTGCACGTGCGCGACCTGACGACCGGCGGCGACCTCGCCGACGAGATCCCGAACACCGGCGCCGGCGCCACGTTCGACCCCTCCGGTCGGTTCGTGTTCTACCCGACGGTCGACGATTCCTGGCGCCCGGACCGCATCTGGCGCCACGCCGTCGGCACGCCCGCCACCGACGACGTCGCCGTGTTCGAGGAGCCCGACGACCGGTACTGGGTCGGTGTGGGGGTCACGCGGTCGTCGCAGTACATCGTCATCGAGCTCGGTTCGAAGATCACCTCCGAGGCGCTCGTGCTCGATGCGGCCGATCCCACGGGCGAGTTCCAGGTCGTCTGGCCGCGGCGCGAGGGCGTCGAGTACGAGATCGAGCACGCCATCGTCGGCGGCAGCGACCGGTTCCTCGTGCTGCACAACGACGGCGCCGAGAACTTCGAGCTGGTCGACGTCCCCGCCGACGACCCCACGTCCGAGCGGGACCGCCGCGTCGTCGTCGCCCACCACCCGGAGCGCCGGATCGAGTCGGTGGACGCGTTCGCCGGGCACCTCGCGCTCGAGTACCGCTCCGAGGCGCTCCCCCGCGTCGCGATCATCCCGATCGAGGACGACGGGTACGGCGACGCGCACGAGGTGCCGTTCGACGAGGTCCTGTTCTCCGCCGGGCTCGGGGGCAACCCCGAGTGGGAGCAGCCCACGCTCCGGATCGGCTTCACGTCGTTCGTGACCCCGTCCGAGGTGAGCGACCTCGACCTCGCGACCGGGGAGGTCACCGTCCTCAAGCGTCAGCCGGTCCTCGGCGGGTACGACCCGGACGACTACGTGCAGGAGCGTGACTGGGCCACCGCGGCGGACGGCACCCGCGTGCCGATCTCGCTCGTGTGGCGCCGGGACGCCGTCGAGCCCGGGCAGCCCGCGCCGCTGCACCTCTACGGCTACGGCTCGTACGAGCACTCCATCGATCCCGGCTTCAGCGTGATGCGGCTGAGCATGCTCGACCGCGGCGTCGTGTTCGCGGTGGCGCACGTCCGAGGCGGTGGCGAGCTGGGTCGGCACTGGTACGAGGACGGCAAGACCCTGACGAAGAAGAACACCTTCACCGACTTCGTCGCGGTGGCGTCGCACCTGATCGACAGCGGCCGGACGTCGGCCGAGCGTCTCGTCGCCGAGGGCGGGAGCGCCGGTGGCCTCCTGATGGGCGCCGTCGCGAACCTCGCCCCCGAGCGGTTCGCCGGCATCCTCGCGGCTGTCCCGTTCGTCGACGCGCTGACGAGCATCCTCGACCCGGACCTGCCGCTCACGGTGATCGAGTGGGACGAGTGGGGCGACCCGCTGCACGACCCCGAGGTGTACCGGTACATGAGCGAGTACTCGCCGTACGAGAACGTCCGCGACGACGTGCAGTACCCGAGGATCCTCGCGGTGACGTCGATCAACGACACCCGGGTGCTCTACGTCGAGCCCGCGAAGTGGACGGCACGGCTGCGTGAGGTCGGAGCGCCGGTGCTGCTCAAGACCGAGATGGCCGCTGGGCACGGCGGTGTGAGCGGTCGGTACGCGTCGTGGAAGGAGCGGGCGTTCGAGCTCGCGTGGCTGCTCGACACGCTCGGGCTGGCCGAGGTCTCGCCGGCCGCGGCGGACGCGGACCCGATCGCCGCCGGCTGAGCGCGCTGCCGGCTGAGCGCGCCGCCGACTGAGCGCTCAGCCGACTGAGCGCCCCGCCGGCTGAGCTCGCCGCGACGGCACCCCGGCCTCGTGGCTGGGGCACCGTCACGGCACTCACACGCGGTTGAGCGTGTGCACGGCTTCGTCGTAGGACTGCTCGGCGAGCCGCACCCGGTCGCCCGCGAGCACGCCGTAGCCGAACGTCCCCTCGCCGCCGCGCTCGGCGATCCCCGAGTTCACCCGCAGCTGCTCGAGCGCGTGCAGTGAGCGGACCCGCTCGGTGAGGACCTCCGCCGCGTTGCCGATCCGCTTCCACAGCGCGTGCGGGAACGCGTCGTCGCCGAGGACGTCCATCGCCATCCGCGCGCGGAGGGTCGCCGTCCACGCGAGTTCGGTCGCGGCGAGGGCAGCGGCCTCGCGCTCGACCACGGCGACCTCGGCGTCCTCGTCGGCGACGGCGTCGCGCACGAGGTCGCGCACGCGGGGCTTCTCGATCGCGGAGACGTCCTGTGCGACGTGCTTCGGGGACCGCAGGGCCCACGCGGTCGGCTCGGGCCGTTCCACGGCGTCGTCGAGCGCGTCGAGCAGCTCGAGGAACGGTTCGGTGTGCAGGAACGACACGACGTCGCGGATCGTGTGCGCCCGCCGTTCGCGGGTGGCGGCGAGGATCCGTTCACGGGTCATCGCGTCGACGAGGGCGTCCTGCGCCGGCGTTGACGCCCGGGGCAACCGCTCGACGAGGTACTCGGCGAGTGCGGCCCGGGCGGTCACCACGGCGAGCGCGTCCGCCGCCTCGGCAGCTCGGTCGAACTCCTCGGTCGGCGCGAACGCCGGTCGGTAGGAGCCCAGGACGGCGGCGATCCCGAGCGCGGTCGATGCGAGCTCGCGGAGGTCGACGGTCGGCGCGGTCGACTGGTCGCGCAGAGCGGCCTGCTGCTCCAGCAGCGCGGCGCGCAGCTTCCGGAGTCGCTTCGCGAGCGCGCGGGCGGCGGTGCCCTTCTCGGGCTTGTCACCGGTCTGGAGGCGCGGTGCGGGTGCGCCGGCGAGCCCGCGTGCCAGCTTGGACGAGACGGCGGCGGGGCCGGCCCCCACCGCGGCGAAGCGTCCGTCGAGGGCGGCGAAGAGCTCGTGGGCGATCTGCTCGTCGACGCCGCCGACGGTCTCGACCTCGACCTCGCGCCAGGTGCGCGGGGTCTCGGGGGCGTCGTCGTCGAGGCGCTGGGCCCGGACGGTGTCATCCGCCAGCTCGGCGATCTGGTCGCCGTCCTCGTCGAGGAGACGCGTGACGGTGCGGGTGGTGGTGATCCGGACGACGGGACGCAGGCCGCGCCCCCGACGCTCGGTGAAGAGCGCGGCGAGCACCTCGTCCGGAACGGTGTCGGCGTCGTCGGTGAGCGGGAAGTGCTGCTCGTGCCGGACGGTGTCCGAGGCCGCGCGCTTGATGTGCCAGCCGGCGTCGGTGCCCCCGGTGCGCCGGCGGACGGTCACCCGTGCGGCCACGAGGTCGTACCGATCGGTGTCCCAGTAGGTGGCGTCGAGCTCGAACGGCTCCTGCCGGTCGGACTGCAGGATGCCCCCGACGCCGATCAGGTCGGGCAGGTCGCCGCCCTCGGGCAGGTCGTAGGTGCGCTCGATCTCGAGGTGCGTGTCACTCACGCGCTCTTGTCTACCAGGGCTCCCTCGGCTGCCACGAACCGGGTCGAGGAGTCCGTCGACATCCGCCCGGCGACGATCGCCGCGAGCAACGCGACCAGGAAGGGGACGATCGCGACCGCCGACGCGATCGCCGCCTTGATCGAGTACGCGAGCTCCGTTCCGTAGACGCTGTTCGACAGGGGGAACACGAGGATCGCCGCCACCACGGGCAAGAGCAGGAGGGACCACGTCCAGCCCGGTCGACGGAGCACGACGAGCGATGCCGCGAGCCACCCCGCGGCGACGATGCCGAGCGAGAGCGCAGGGTGCACGGGTGGGTTGACGGTCCCGGTCGTCAGGGCGAACCAGAGCACACCGACGAGCAGCGCGCCGACCCCACCGAGCACGCGCCGACGGAGCCGCACACCGGTGACCAGCAGCAGGCTGGCGCACACGGAGATCCCCGGCACCACGGTGAGCACGGCGGCATCGAAGACGTACACCGGCATCGCGGCAGCGAAGCCGTTGTACCGCTGCAGGAGACCGAGCAGTGCGCTGCCGGCGAAGTAGGACAGGACCCCGAGCGCCAGGAGCACCGGGATCGTCGGGATCGAGTGCGGCGTACGGCGAACGGAGCCGGGTACTGCGGTCATGGTGGTCCCCCAGGTGGTGCGACGGTCGGCACGGCGGTGGAAGAGCGCCGTGGTGAAGGCACCGAACGCGAGCGCGGTCGGCGAGAGGTCGAGTTCGGCGGCACCCTGCACGTCCGCGGCCCACTGCTCTCGGCGGGTCTCCCGGTGCGCGGTCGGTGACATCGCGACGGCGGCGGCGACGAGCGCGCGGTCGAGCGCGCTCACGACGCCACCGGCCGGTTGGTCGGACGGACGGCACCCGTTGAGCGTGCGGCGGCACGGGCGGCGTCGGCCCGGGCGGCGACGAGCCCGCGCGCCGCGACCGCTCCGTCGCCGGTAAACTCGTAGAGCCGTCGGCGTGGCCCGGACCGCTCGGCGTCGTCGTCCCAGCTGGACTCGATCCATCCGAGCTGCTCGAGCCGCTCGAGGATCGGGTACACGGTGCCCGCCTGCCGACCGGTCGCCTTGATGACGAGCAGTCCCCAGGTCGGTCCGTCCGCGGCGAGCAGTGCGTCGAGGACGTCGAGCGTGGGGGCGGTCACCCGCTTGATCGGTTCCATGGCGCGAGCCTACCTATGTAGGACAAGCAGGTCAAGACATGTAGGACAAGCGCCGGAGCGTGTCCAGGAACCGGGGTTACCCTGACCGCATGAGCGAGACGATCACCCGTGACCAGTTCGTGCCCGAGGCCGGCGGCGTCACGATGTTCACGACGAGCTGGTGCGGCTACTGCGCCCGGCTGAAGAACCAGATGACGAAGGCCGGCGTGCCCTTCCGCGAGGTCGACATCGAGCAGACGCCGGGCACGGCCGAGCTCGTCGCCGAGGTCAACGGTGGCAACCAGACCGTGCCGACGCTCGTGTTCCCGGACGGCAGCACCGCGACGAACCCCTCCCTCGCCGAGGTCCAGTCGCGCGTCTGACGCGTTTGCCCGAAGCGGCCTGCGCACAACCGAAGCCCGCCGGCACCACGTGAATCCGTGGTCCCGACGGGCTTTGGTTGTGCGAACGCGAACGCGAACGCGAACGCGATCGCGAACGGCGCCGTGCCGCGCCGGCCGCTACCGCCCCCCGCGCTCCAGGGCCTCGGTGAGCAACGCCGCCATCGCGTCGAGCTGGATGTCGCCCGAGTCGACGATCTCCTCGTCCGAGCCGTCGAGCGCCCGCGCGGCCAACGACGCCTTCGAGTCGATGAGGTCCGCGATCTTGGTGTCGATCGTCTGCGCGGCGATGATCCGCCACGCGGTGACGGGTTCTTCCTGACCGATGCGGTGCACGCGGTCGATCGCCTGCGTCTGCTCCGCACTCGTCCACGACAGCTCGGCCAGCACGACGTTCGACGCGACCTGCAGGTTGAGGCCGACGCCCGCCGCGGTGAGCGAGCAGACGATGACGGCGACGTCGGGGTCGTCCACGAAGGAGTCGATCTCGGCGGTGCGCTGCGCCGGGGTCTGGTCACCACGGATCGTCGCCGTACGGAGGCCACGGCGGGCGAAGACCTCCTCCGCCTGGTCCATCACGTCGAGGTGCTTCGCGAAGAACACGACCTTCCCGACGTTCGACGCGAGCTGTGCGGCGTAGTCGGCTGCGAGCTGGGCCTTGGCGCGACCGATCCGCCGGACCATCGAGAACACGTTCTCGCCGGGCGACGAGGCGTCCTGGTCCTCGAGCTCCCACCGCGCGACCTGCCGGACGAGCTTGTGGTCGATGCCGACGACCGGGTCCTGCCCGGTGCGGGCGTCGAGTGCCTGGTGGTAGCGGCGGACGAGCTTCGCCGTGAGCTCGCGCTCGGCGTCGCGGATCGAACGCCCCTCTTCACCGTCGAGCTCGACCGGGATGTCGGCGATGCGACGGGCGGGGATGTCGGCGGCGACGTCGACCTTGCGGCGCCGGACGATGCCGAGGTCGATGACGGCCTTCCGCGCCTCGGTGAAGAACCCCTGGTCGGCCGGCGTGAGACCGATCTCCTCGAGCTCGTTCATGAGCTTCGCGCGCGGCTTCTTGTCGTCGATCCAGCCGAGGAACTCCCAGATGGTGCGGAAGTCCTCGACGGAGTTGATGAGCGGGGTACCCGTCAGCGCCATGAGGAGCGGCGCAGCGACCCGGGAGCGGATCTTCTCGGCGAGCTGCAGCACGAACCGCGATCGCTGCGAGTCCTTGTTCTTGATGAAGTGCGCCTCGTCGACCACCATGCCCTTGAACCCGAAGGAGCCGAGCCAGCCGACGTGCCGGTCGAGGATCTCGTAGTTCACGATGACGATGTCGGCGAACCCGTCGAGGTCGTCGCCGTCACCGTGGATGACGGTCGCGGTCCGGTTCGGGACCCACCGAGCTGCCTCACGTGCCCAGTTCGTCTTGACGACGTTCGGGACGACCACGAGCAGCGGGAACGCGTTCGCGGCCTCGGCGGCGAGGAGCGACTGCGCGGTCTTGCCGAGGCCCGGCTCGTCGGCGAGCAGGAACGTTCGGTGACCGTGCGACGCGGCGGCGACCAGCTCGGCCTGGTGCTTCATGAGCGTCGTGCCGGACTTCGAGTGCAGCGTCATGGGCTCCGGCAGCGGCATCGACGCCGCTCCTCCGCCGGCGCCGTACTCGAACGACTTGAAGAGCGGACCGAAGAGCTCCCAGTTCGCCAGCCGGCGCGGGTGTGCGACGGGCTGGTCGGCGAGCGCGAAGTCCGGTGCGAGGAACGGGTTCGCGAGCTGGCGCTGCACGACCGCCTGCGGCACGACGGAGCGCACGGGCGTCTCGACGGTCGGCGCCGGCTCCGTCGCGATCACGAGGTCCTCGGGCTGGAGCTCCATCCCGCCGGCGATCATCATGTCGCGCTTGACGGTGCGCGTCGCCTCGCTGACGGAGGCCTCCTCGGTCAGGAGCTGGATGACGCTCGTGTCGCGCGCCGCGGTCTTCGCGAGGATCGTCGCCACGCCGTCGAGCCGCTTGAGCTGCTCGGCGCGCTGCGCGTCGGTGAGCTCCGCGTCCGCCTTGACCCGTGCACGTTCCTCGCGCATGAGCAGGGCGACCGCCTGGAACTTCGAACGGTTCGACGCCTTGAGCGGTCCGCGCTGGGCCGCCGCCTCGACCTCGCGCACGGCGCGGGCGAGGACGGGGATGACGCCGTCGTTGTCGAGCGGCCTGGTGCGGCGTGACGCGGTCCGCGTCCCGCCGGCAGCACGCCGGGTGCCTGATCGAGCCAACGCTCCTCCTGTTCCGCCCGTTCACCACGGGCGAGCCGCCGATCGGCGGAAGTCTCCGTCCGGGCCCAGGTGGTCCCGGCACATCGCGGGCCACCGTGGCCCGTCGTCCGCCGGTCCCCCGCCGCCACGCTTCCGGAGCGTCCGCGGTCGGTTCCACGCGGGTGTCTGCGGTCACCCACCGGGTGACCGTGTGACGGCCCGCGCCGGGATCCGGCGCCGTCACACGCACGTGACGCCCCCTCGGGGCGGCCACGGATCCGGCACCCGCGTCCGCCAAGCGGCAGACCGGTCCTGTCTGGATGCGACGGGACGCGCGGGCACGCGGTGCGTGCGCGCTCAGTTTACTCCTCGACCACCGACGGAGGCGAGTCGGCATTGCCCGCGCGCGTCGCGCCTCCCGGCCGGTCCGTCCATACCCGACCGGGAGGCGCGGTGCAGGACCGGCGGACCGGCGCCGGACCCACGGTCCGGCCCCGGACGGGAGGCGCGGTGCAGGGCGGGCGGACCGGTGTCAGACCCGCGGTGCGGAGCGCGGACGGACGACACCGTCGGACGGTGCGACCGGGGTCGCCTCGGCGAGCGCGGCGCGCGTCGCCGCGAGCAGCTGCTCCGCGGTCGCGATCCCGGTGGCGGAGCCGGTCGTCGCCTGCCCGCCCGCGTGTGCGAGGAGCTGCGCGCCGATCGCGGGGCCGATGCGGTCGGCCTCCGAGGGGTACCGGGTGACCCAGTCGCGCGCGATCGCGTCCGCGAGCCGTTCGGCTGCCGCGCCCCGGTCGGCGTCACCGCGGGACCGGTGCCAGAGCCCGGTCACCACGAGGTGTGCGACCACGGCGCCCACGTCCCGGACCGGGTAGCCCCAGCCCGCGGTGTCGATGTCGAGCAGTCCGGAGATGCGCCAGGGCTCGTCCTCGTCGACGAAGACCTGCTCGAGGTGGAGGTCGCCGTGCACGACCTGCTTCGTCCCGCTGGTCCACCCGATCGAGCGCCGACCGATCGCGTCGTACAGACGGTCGATCTCCTCGGCGTCCTGCGGCAGCGCGGCCACCAGCGTGCGGCGGTGCCAGTCCGCGTGGTCCATGGCGTCCGCACGGGCCTGCTGGGTCATCGGGACCGTGGCGATCCGGCCGGAGAGCGCGGCGAGCGACGCCACGAACCGCGGGTCGTCGGCGATGTCGAGGATGCGGCTGCCCGCCGGGACCCCACGGATGCGTTCGAGCACCAGCAGCCCGTCGCCGCGGCTCGACAGCACGCGCGGCACCGGGAGCCCGGCCTGGACGAACTGTTCGTGCGACCGGACGATCGGCGCGACGCGGTGCGGGCGCACGACCTTGAGGAAGACCGTGCCCTCCGGGGCGTCGACGCGGACCACGGCACGCTTGCCCGGTCGGTACGCGGCGACCGTCAGCGTCGGGTCGGTGACCGGCATGCCGAGCGTGGTGAGGAGTTCGGCGACGGCGTCGCGGTACGTCACCTGCGGCAGGACGGGCAGGCCCGGGTCGTTCGGGTACGCCCACACCGAGACCGGCTCCCCCGTGGCGGGGTCGGTGACGATCGCGCTGTTCTGGTCGTGCGTGCCGCCGGTGTCGACGTACGTCAGGACCGTCGCCCGCTGCCCGGAACGGTCGACCGTGTCGACCTCGTAGCCGTAGAGGTAGCCGTTGCCCGACGGCTCGACCGAGTGGGCGCGCGCGGCCACCACGGAGGTCCCGGAGCCGGCGAAGGCCTGCGGGATGACACGCTCGTGGTTGGGCCACACGGGATCAGTCAACCGTGTCCGCGCGGTTTCGTCGCGTTCGTGCACGGCCCGTCGTGCGGCTCGTGGCTACCGTGGTCGTCGTGAACCCGGTCGCGAGGCTCCGCAGCTCCAGCCGCACCCCCTTCCTGCAGGTCGTCAAGACCGCGGTCGCGGTGGTCGCGGCGGTGCTCCTCTGCCGGCTGCTCATCCAGGGGCCGTTCCCGACCTTCGCGGCCATCGCTGCACTGCTCGTGGTGCAGCCGAGCATCAACCAGTCCTTCGTGAAGGGGCTCGAGCGGAGCGCCGGTGTCGTGCTCGGCGTCGTCCTCGCGACCGGGGTGCACCTGCTGCTCGGGGACAGCGTCTGGGTGGTGCTCCTCGTCGTCGTGCTCGCGATCCTCATCGCCTGGGCGCTTCGACTGACCCCGACGTCCGCGACCCAGGTCGGCATCAGCGGCATGCTCGTGCTCACCGCGGGTGTCGTCACCCCGAACTACTCCGCCGACCGCATCCTCGAGACCGTCGTCGGCGCGGTGGTCGCCCTCGGGGTGAACGCCGCGCTCGTGCCGCCGGTGTTGCTCGAGCCCGCACACCTCGCCGTCGCCCGGCTCGCTCGGGACACTGCGGCGGCGTTCGAGCGGATCGCGGTCGGGCTGACCGAGGGGTGGGAGCACG
The DNA here is from genome assembly GCF_001475545.1 of Curtobacterium luteum. GTDB lineage: Bacteria > Actinomycetota > Actinomycetes > Actinomycetales > Microbacteriaceae > Curtobacterium > Curtobacterium luteum_A. The sequence continues at coordinate 12,763 of NZ_LDQC01000023.1, forward strand.
ACCGGTGGCACGAGGCACTGCTGCAGGCCCGCGCGCTGCGGTCCCAGCACCTCCGTGCCGAGGCGTCCATCGGGGCCGCCCGCGAGTCGCTCACGATGAACCCCCGGCGGAGCCGGCACCGGGACGTCCTCGACCGGGACGTCGCGGTCGCGGAACACCTCCGGGTGCTCGTCACCCGGGTCACCGGCATGACGCGGGCGATCCGGGACAACACCGGGCCGGACCTCGTCGCCGACCCGGTCGTCGGTCGGATCGCCACCGAGGTCGCGCGGATCGGGGCCGACGTCCGGGCGCTCAGCCAGCGGGTGGAGGCGAGCGAGCTGCCCGTGGTGGAGGAACCGGCGTTGACGGCACCCCTCGAGGTCCTGCGGCCGAATTCGCAGCACTGGATCCTGATCGGGGCGTTGCTCGAGGACATCCGGCGCGTGCGCGAGGAGCTCCTCGGCGAGGACGACTGACGCGGGCGCTCGGGCGCGCGGGCGGGCGGGCGCGCGGTCGCTCGGCCGGCGAGCCCGAGTCTCGTGTCCGCCCACGCAGGACTCGGCGGCGCGAGCACGAGGCTCTCCGGCACTGCGTGGCTCAGCGTCGGGCGACGGCGGCCTCGGCGGCGGTGTGCACGATGTCGTCCCAGAGGACGGTCGACGGGACCACGGAACCCGCGTCGAGCACGTCGGCCCGGACGACCTCGGCATCGGCGAAGCGATTGATCTCCGCGACCGCCGCGTCCGTCCCGGCCAGGAGCGCCGCGCGACTCGCCACGTCGGGCACGGCCGTCCGCAGCTCCGCGACGACCCTCCCCCGTCGGTCGTCCGCGAGGCCCGCCAGCCCGCAGACGCTCTTCCAGGCTGCGTCGAGTTCGGCCCGGAGCCGGATGATCGCCGGGTGGTCCGGCGTCTCGGTCATGGTCATGGTGGTGCCCCCGTGCGGATCCAGCGTCGGGCGCGCTCGGTCCGATCGCAGCCTAGCAATGAAGAGAGCACTCCTCATGTCCCTCGAACGCGGGACAGAACGTTCTACTCCGGGAGCGTTCTGTGACGAGATTCAGCCGGATCGACCCAGGGATCTCCCGCGCGTACAGGTTCGATGCCACGATGGGGGCGAGGAGGTCCACTATGCGGTTGTTGGTGGTCGAGGACGACGACGAGATGCGCGCCCTCATGGAACGCGGACTCGCTGCCGAGGGGTACCGCGTCGTCGCGGTCGAGAACGGTGTCGAGGCGCTCATCGCACTCGGGGAGCAGTCGTTCGACCTGGCGGTCGTCGACGTCATGATGCCGGGCATGTCCGGCTTCGAGCTCGCCCGACGGATCCGCGAACGGGAGGACCCGGTGCGCATCCTGCTCGTCACCGCGCGCGACGCCGTCGACGACCGGGTGTTCGGGCTCGACGCCGGCGCGGACGACTACCTCACGAAGCCGTTCGCGTTCGCCGAACTCACCGCCCGGCTCCGCGCGCTCGGTCGCCGCGAGACCGCCGGCGCTCCCCGCACGATCGAGGTCGGCGACGTGGCGATCGACTCCGAGGCGCGTCGCGTCGCGATCAAGGGCCAGCGCGTGGCGATGAGCCCGACGGAGTTCGCGCTGCTGCGCCTGCTCGCGCGCTCCGTGGGCAGCGTGGTCGACCGGCCGAAGATCCTCGAGGAGGTCTGGGACGGTTCGCAGCACGTCGACCCGAACGTCGTGGAGCAGTACATCTCGTACCTCCGCAAGAAGCTGACGGCGCACGAGGCGACCGTGGCGATCTCGACGGTCCGCGGACGCGGCTACCGCCTCGACCTCGTCGGGGCGTGAGCACCACGACCCCGGACGGACGGTCGGACGCGCCGACCGGACGCCGGGGCCTCGTGCGCCCGCTCCGGCTGCTCTCGCTCCGGGCCAGGATCACGATCGGGTCGACGGCGATCGCGGCGGTCGTGATCGTCCTGCTCGTGCTCGTCATGCGCTTCCAGGTCGTCAGCGTCGTCGCGAGCGCCACCCGGACGCTGCTCGACGCCGACGCGGACCCGTACGTCGCAACGCTCGAGGTCGACAGCGACCCGGACCTCTCGCAGCCCGGCAACGCACAACTGGTCGCCGTGGTCTCCCCGTCGGGCGACATCGTGCTCTCGACGATGCCGGGCCGCCTGGAGCGAGCACTCGGCAGCCTCGCCGAGGAGCAAGCCGGTACGCGGGTCATCGACGTCGCCAGTTCGCAGTACCGGGTCGTCGTCGAGCACCCCGTCAACCGCGCCGGCCGGTGGACCGTGGTCGCCGCGCGCAACTCGCAAGCCGAGGCTCTCGTCGTCGACGACCTCACCACGACCCTGTCCCTCACCGGCCTGGCGATCCTCATCGCGTTCGGTGTCGCGTCGTGGGTGCTCGCCACGACGGCGCTCCGTCCGGTGAACCGGATGCGGCGCGAGGCCGAGCGACTGTCGGTCGCCCCCGAGCGCGCCGAACTCCCGGTGGGTCCGGCCCGGGACGAACTCGCATCGCTCGCCACCACCCTCAACGCGTTCCTCGCCCGGACCAGACAGGCGACGGAACGCGAACGCCAGATGGTCAGCGACGCGAGCCACGAGCTCCGCACCCCGCTCGCGATCCTGACGACCCAGCTCGACCTGGCTTCGCTGGACGGCGACGACGCAGCCGCTCTGGCAGCCCACATCGAGCGCGCGAAGCTCAGCGTCGCCCGACTGTCGCGACTCGCGAACGACCTGCTCGCGCTCTCCCGCATCGAGGAGTCCGAACGCCGGGAGCAGGACGGCGCCGAACAGCCCACGACGGGGTGGTCGGACCTGGGCGACGAGGTCATGGCCGCCGTCGACCGCGTCCGGCTGATCGCGTCGGCGAAGGACATCACCGTCGACTTCGACCTGGAGGCGCCGGCCCCCCACGGCCACGCCACCACCGGTCCCGGCGGCTCCGGTGGTCCCGGCGCGGGGACCGACGCCCCCTCGGAACCGCGGTACCGGCTCGACACCGGTGGGATGGCGCAGCTCGTCACGAACATCGCGGGCAACGCGGTGGCGGCGCTCCCCCGCGGTGGCGGGATCTTCATCTCGTGGCGGAGTGCCGACGGCGAGGGGATCCTGCAGATCACGGACGACGGCCCCGGAGTCCCGGAGTCGTTCATCCCGGTGGCGTTCGACCGGTTCACCCGGCCGGACGAGGCCCGCAAGTCACGGCCGAACCCGGACCCCGCCACGGGTGCGATCACCATGCCCGGCGGTTCCGGGCTCGGGCTCGCGATCGTCCGGGCGATCGCGGAACGCGCGGGAGGCACGGCGTCCCTCCGCAACGTCCGGTCCGGTGGCCTCGAGGTCACCGTCACGATCCCCGATGCTCGGTAGCGACGCGGCACACCGGTCACTGGAAGTCCCGAGACCGGGTCCGCACCGCCAGCGGCAGGTGCTCCATCCGGTCCGCCACCACGTTGACCACACCCTCGGCCGACCGCTCGAGGATCCCGCGCACGATCACCGCGGGTGACTCGCGAGCGGTGCGCCGGTAGCGCCCCCACACCCCGACGCTGCAGATCACGTTCACGAGCCCGGTCTCGTCCTCGACGTTCATGAACGTGATGCCGGATGCCGTCGCCGGACGCTGCCGGTGGGTGACGATCCCACCGACCTCGATCCGTCGACCGTTCTCCGCCGTCATGGTGTCCGCGACGCTCAGCACGCCCCGGCGCTCGAGCACCGGTCGAACGTGTCGGACGGGGTGGTCGTCCGTCGTCATCCCCGTCGACCACATGTCCGCGATGAGGACGTCCCCGCTCGTCATCTGCCCGAACAGCGGCGGTTGCACGACCACCTGGGTGCCGGGCAACTGGTCCGGTCGTTCCGCCGCGGCCTGACCGGCGGACCAGATGCCGCTCCGGCGGTCCTCGCCGAGGGAGGCGAACGCATCAGCAGCGGCGAGCGCCTCGAGCTGCGCCGTCGTCAGTCCGACCCGGCGGGCGAGGTCGGACATGTCGGTGAAGGGCCCGTTCGCCCGACGCTCGGCGACGATCCGCTCCGCGCTGCGGCGGCCGAGTGAGGTCACCTCGGCCAGCCCGAGCCGGACGGCGAACGCACCGTCGCGTCGGTGCCGTGCGGTGTCGTCCGGCAGCGACCGGTCGAACGGCGGTACCTCGGGCTGCTCGTCGGCCAGGCAGCCGTCGTCACCGGTCGTCACCGGCCCGCCGGCTCCGCCCTCACCGGCTTCGTCGAGCGGCTCCATCGTGGCGTCGACCTCCGACCGCAGGATGTCCGGCCGGAGCACCCGTACGCCGTGCCGTCGAGCGTCCGCCACGAGGGTCTGCGGCGAGTAGAACCCCATCGGCTGGGCCCGGAGCAGCGCCGCGAGGAACACCCCGGGGTAGTGCAGCCGCATCCAGGCGCTGGCGTAGACGATGAGCGCGAAGCTGATCGAGTGGCTCTCCGCGAAGCCGAAGTTCGCGAACGCCTGGATCTTGGCGTAGATGGCGTCGGCGTCGGCCCCGTGGATGTCGTTCCGCGCCATCCCCTCGTAGAGCTTCTCGCGCAGCCGTTCGATCTTCTCGTGCCCACGCTTCGACCCCATCGCCCGCCGGAGGAGGTCGGCATCGTCGCCCGTGCACCCGCCGACGACCACCGCCATCTGCATGAGCTGCTCCTGGAACAGCGGGACGCCCTTGGTGCGGGCGAGCACGGGTTCGAGCAGCGGGTGCGGGTAGGTGATCTCCTCGGCACCGGTCCGGCGCCGGATGTACGGGTGCACGGCGCCGCCCTGGATCGGCCCCGGGCGCACGAGGGCGACCGCGATGACGAGGTCGTAGAACTCGCGGGGCAGCAACCGCGGCAGCGACCCCATCTGCGCTCGGGACTCGACCTGGAACACCCCGATCGTGTCGGCGCGGCAGAGCTGGTCGTAGACGCCGGCTTCCTCCTTGGGGATGGTGTGCATGTCCCACCGTTCGCCGCAGTGCTCCGCGGCGAGGTCGAACGCGTACTGCAGCGCGGCGAGCATCCCGAGGCCGAGCATGTCGAACTTCACGAGCCCCATGTATGCGCAGTCGTCCTTGTCCCACTGCAGCACGGTCCGGCCGTCCATCCGGGCGCGCTCGATCGGGACGACTTCGCCCACCGGTCGGTCGGTGAGCACCATGCCACCCGAGTGGATGCCGAGGTGTCGCGGGAACCCGAGCACCTGCTGCGCCATGTCCACGACGGGCGCGGGGATGTCGTGGTCCTGGCTCTCGGTCACGGACCCCCACCGTTCGACCTGCTTCGACCAGGCGTCCTGCTGCCCGGGGCTGTGCCCGAACGCCTTCGCCATGTCGCGCACGGCCCCCTTCGGCCGGTAGGTGATGACGTTCGCGACCTGTGCCGCGTTGAACCGGCCGTACTTCTCGTAGACGTACTGGATGACCTCTTCACGGCGGTCCGAGTCGAAGTCGACGTCGATGTCGGGCTCCTCGTCGCGCAGTGCCGACAGGAACCGCTCGAACGGCAGCCCGTACCGGATCGAGTCGACGGCGGTGATCTCGAGCAGGTAGCAGACGGCGGAGTTCGCGGCGGATCCACGGCCCTGGCAGAGGATCCCCCGCTGCCGGGCGAACTGCACCATGTCGCGGACGATGAGGAAGTACCCCGGGAAGTCCTTGTCCTCGATGACGGCGAGCTCTCGTTCGATGCGGGTCCGTTTCGCCGGGTCGACTCCGTCGTCACTGCCCGGGTAGAACCGCCGCGCACCCTCCCACGTGAGCTCACGGAGCCACGACATGGTGGTGTGCCCCTCCGGGACGTCGAGCTTCGGCAGACCGGGACGCGCGGTCTTCAGCGTGAACCCGAGCTCGTCGGCGAGGGTCACGCTGTGCTCGACGGCACCGGGCCACCGGGCGAAGCGTCTGGCCATCTCGGCACCCGAGCGCAGGTACGCCGTGTCGGCTGCCGGCAGCCAGCCGTCGATCTCGTCGAGGCTCCGCCGTGCCCGCACCGCCGCGAGTGCCGAGGCCAGGGGGAACCGGGCCGGGGTCGCGTAGTGGACGTTGCCCGTCGCCACGACGGGCAGGGCGTGCCGTGCCGCGAGCGCGGCGAGGACGTCGTTCCGGGCGGAGTCCAGCGGGTCGCCCTGGTCGGTGAGCTCCACCACGACGTGGTCGGTGCCGAAGCGGTCGAGCAGGAGGCGCAGGGCGACCTCGGCCTCGGACTCACCACCCCGCTCGAGTGCCTGTCGCACGGCACCCTTCCGGCACCCGGTGAGCACCCGCCAGTGTCCGCCGGCCCGTTCCGCGAGGTCGTCGAGGTCGTACTGTGGCCGGCCCTTCTCGGCGCCGACCGCCAGGTGGGCGTTCGTCACCGCCCCGGCCATCCGGTGGTAGCCGTCCTGCCCGTCGGCGAGGAGCAGGAGGTGCGTACCCTCGGGATCGGGGACGCCGTTCTGCGGCTCGGTGAGCCCGAGCGACAGCTCGGTGCCGTAGACGGTCGCGATCCCCGGGTACGACTCGGCGGCCTCGGCCATCCGGGCGACGCCGTAGAAGCCGTCGTGGTCGGTCAGCGCGAGGCCGTGCAGGCGCAGCCGTGCGGCCTCCTCGAAGAGCTCCTCGGGCGAGCTCGCGCCGTCGAGGAAGCTGAACGTGGAGTGCGCGTGCAGCTCGGCGTACGGCGCGACGGGGCCGGAGTCGTCGCGTCGGAGCGACGGCGGCACGTACTTCTCACGCTTCCGCGACCACGCGGGACTGTCGCCGCCGTCGCCGGCGTGCGTACTGCCCGGACTGCGCCGGTCGGACAGGGCACGCTCGAACTGCGACCACGGGATCGGGGGGTTGCTGTAGCCCATCAGGTGCTCCTCACGTCGCCACGGCCTCGGCCCACCACCGGTGGTCGGCCAACACGAGGTACCAGGCCCGTCCCCCGTCGTCGACGAGCTGGAGCCGGTGCAGGCGTCGGCCGCCGGACTCCCACCAGCGCACGACGAGCGGCCACGGCCCTGCCCACGCGGTCACCGGACCGAACCTTCCGCCCCGCTCGCTCTCGGCACGGAAGCGCTCGGGTTCGCCGGTGAGCACGCCGCGGTCGTCGACGTCGACGGTGACGCCGGACGCGGTCTCGACGTCGACCGGACGTGGACGGTCGAGCACCGTCGCCGGTGGTGGCCCCGGCAGCTTGCCGGGCCAGGGACGGTCGCGGACGGTCGCGAGCGCGCGCTCACCACCGACGGGGGCATCGCCCCACGGGACGAGCACCACGCGTTCGGCCAGCGTCCGGCCCCCGCCGATCCGCGGGGTGACGACGCCGTCGTGCCCGACGAGTCCCTGGACCCGCGCGAGCCCGTGGTGCACCCGTTCGTCGGGCCCGGAGCCCCAGAGCCCGCGCTCGTGGTTGGCCGTGTCGTCGACCGCGACGGGTTCGAGCACGACCTGCACGACGGGCGCTTCGAGCCCGGTGGGGTCGACCCCACCGGCGAGCTGCCACCGGACCCGGTCGACGACGTCCGACGCGTCGAACCACCGGGGATGCACCCAGACCCGTTCGAGCAGGATGTCGCGTTCGTCGACGATCCCGACCCGGATGCTCGTCGCGACGAGTCCGGCGACGCGGAGGCGCTCGGCGAATTCGTCGGCCGGACGCCGGAACGCGAAGGCCACCTGGTCGGCGCGGTCGAGCGGCGGCTCGAACGACGCCTCGACCCGGAGCTCCGGCGGGACCTCGCGCGCGGCGATCTCGCGCGGGTCCCGCCCACTCGCGAGCCGGTGCAGGAAGGCGCCGGCCTGCCCGAAGCGGTCGCGCACCTGCTCGTCGCCGAGGGCGGCGAACCCGCCGAGGGTCGTGATGCCGAGCCGATCGAGGAGCATCGCGAGGTCGGCGTCGCCGAGCACACCGAGCGGCAGGTCGGCGAGGAACGGTGCCGATCCGCCCACCGGGACGATCCGGGTCCGCTCCCCCGGCCGCACCGGACGGGCACGGGCGGCCTGTTCTGCGGCGAACGGGGTGTCCGCGACGCCCACCCGCACCCCGGGAGCGCCGTGGTCGGCGGCGATGCCCGCGAGCGTGGCGGCCGCGGCCCGTTCACCGCCGTAGTACCGGGCCGGCCCGCGTGACCGGAGCGCGAGGGTCCCCGGGCGGAGGACCTCGACCCCGGGGACCGCCGCCTCGACCGCACGGATGACGGGTTCGAAGGCGCGGTGGTCGAGGGCGTCGTCGTAGGGCTGCACGACGAGTCCCGGGCAGCGTGCCTGGGCCTCGCGCAGCCGGAGCCCGCGCGCGACCCCGTGCTGCCGGGCGCTCGCGGAGCAGGCGAACACCTGCCCGCCGGCCACGACGGCGAACGGCTGCTCCGGTGGCTCGCCTGCCGCACGGGCAGCGGCGACCACCGGCCAGTCCGGGCACCAGAGCACGATCGTGCGCGTCGGCGGGGCCTCGGGGACCGCCCCACTGCGCAGGACCGGAGCACTCCCTCCGTGCAGGGCCGCCCCCGCGCCGGACGCCCCGGTACGCGGCAGCCCGACCCGGGGCGCGGCACCGCGGGACGCACCGGCCCGGCCCCGCGGGCTCACGACGCCACCGCCACCGGACGCAGCACCGGACGCGACGCCGCTGCCGGTTCCACGGGACGGACCGCGCCGTCGGCCGCGGGCAGCAGGAGCTCGGCGCTCACCGGGCGGACCGCCCCGGCACGCCCGGTGGCCGTCACGGTGGCCCGACGCTCGGACAGGTAGCCGTGGCCGTGCCCGATGCCGCCCCAGTCGGAGGCGGTGACCTGCAGCGAGACGTCGGCCCCCGGCCAGGACCCGAGCGAGACGAGCGCACCACCGCGCTGCCGGAGCCGCGCCGCGAGCCGGGAGACGTCACCGGGCACCACGCGGCCGAGCGGCCGGGTGAGCACGATCTGCGCGACGTCGACGAGGGCGGCGGTGACCGTCAACCACTGGTCGCCCGGGTCCGGCACGAGCACCAGCCGCTCGAGGTCGATCCCCGCCGCGGCTGCCGCTTCGACCCCGAAGGACGGTACCCCGACGACCGCGCACCAGGCCCCCTCGGCCGAGGCCGCCTGCAGCATCGTCATCGCCAGCAGCACCGAGTCCTGCACGGCGTACGTGCCCCCGACCCGGATCGCTCCCCCGGGCAGCAGCGGTGCGATCGCCGGTGCCGTCGGCAGCCCGACGACGGTGTCGACCCGTGTGGCCTCCATCTCGGCGACCCGGGACCGCAGGTTCGTGATCCGCTCGAGCGCCGCACGGGCGTCCCCGAGGTGGTCGACCCGACGGACGGGCCGGGCAGCACGGTCCGTCCGGGGAGACCCGCCTGGATCCCCCGGCGACGCGAGTGCCGCTGCCGACTGCATGCCCTCATATTCGAACATGTGTTCGATGATGTCAATCGGGTCCGACATCCTGTGGACAGTCAGCCCGAACAGACGTTCGACACGCCGGGGTCGACGAAGATCGTCAGCCGGGATGCGCCCTCATCACCAGCGTGCGACCGCCCCCACCCCGCCGAGCACCGAGCGCGTCTTCGTCTCGACCTCGTCCGCCTCGTCCGCGGGGTCGGACGACCACGTCACCGCGCCCCCGGCTCCGAGGGTCCGACCGAGCACCCGGCCGTCCTCGTCGACCACCGTGACCAGTGTGCGGATGACCACCGACAGGTCCACCGCACCGCTCGCCGAGAAGTACCCGACCGCACCCGAGTACACCCCGCGCGGCGCCCCCTCGAGCCGGTCCGCGATCCGCGTGGCGCTGCTCTTCGGCGCGCCTGTCATCGATCCCGGCGGGAACGCCGCCCGCACCGTCGCCGCCCGTGACGCCCCGGCCGGCAGCACGGCGGACACCGTCGACACGAGCTGGTGCACGCTCGTGTACGTCTCGACCGCGCACAGCCGGTCGACGTGCACCGAGCCGGGCACTGCGGTCCGCAGCAGGTCGTTGCGGAGCAGGTCGACGATCATGACGTTCTCCGCGCGGTCCTTCGCGCTCGCCTCGAGGTCGGCCCGCACCACCGCGTCGGCCACGGGGTCGGCGACACGACGCCGGGTCCCCTTGATCGGCTCCGCGGTGACCACGCCGTCCGCCGTGATCCGCAGGAACCGCTCCGGCGACCGGCTGGCGACGCGGAGCGTGCCCAGGCGGAGGTACGCCCCGAACGGCACGGGATCCGCGGCCCGCAGCCGCAGGTACTCGACGAGGTGGGGATCCGTGCCGGGGACGACCCGTGCCTCCAGACCGGGCACCGCGAACGCGGTGGTGAGGCAGACCTGGAACGCATTGCCCTCGCGGATCTCGCCTCGGCACGTCTCGACGGCAGCCTCGTAGGCGGCGCGCGTGACGCGTCCCTGCGCGGGGACGGCCGGGAGGCCCGGGGGCACGTCGAGGACGTCGGCTCGCGCAGGCAGGAGGGTCGCCTCCTCGAGCCAGGCACGGTTCGCCGCGCTGGCGTCCGGTTCCGCATCGGCGACGAGGGCGAGCGCCCACGCGGCACCGTCCGGCCCGACGACGACGGCGCGGTCGACGAACCGGAGGTCCGCGTCGGGGTGGTCGGAGGCGGTCCGGTCGGGCCCGCCGGACTCGCGGCCGAGCTCGTAGCCGAGGAAGCCGACCCAGCCGAGTGCGAAGCCGCACCCCGCGACCGGCTCGGGCAGCCGCGGCGTGCGCGTCAGCAGGTCGTCCAGCACGGCGAACGCGGGCCCGTCCGTGGTCCGCGACGGCCCGAACCACGCCAGGGCGGCCGGGGCGACGTCGAGGACCGCGCGTCGCCGCTCGTGCCGGAACCGCGTGGCGAACGGCCCGTCGGTCACCGCGAGCACGGACCAGGCCGCCCGCTCCGCCGCCACCGCAGGTGCACCGTCGGGCAGGCCGGAGTCGAGCCAGACGACGTCGGCCACACCGTCGGCGAGCAGTCCGAGGTCCGGTTCCCCCGCCAGACGTCGGACCGCGATCCGCGTCCCGGGGTCGAGGGCCAGATCGGGGTGATCGTGCGTCAGATCGCGGCGATCGTCCATGCGGCGGTGTGCGCGGCACCAGGCTCGAGGACGAGCAGCCCGCGCTCGGCTCCGGTGTTGAAGGCGTCGGGGGCGCAGGTCATCGGCTCGACCGCGAGGCCAGACCGGTGGTACTCGGGGACGACGTGGTCGGCGGTGTGCACCTGCACCCAGCCGCACTCGGTCCCGAAGGAGGCGCGGACACCGTGCCCGTCCCCGGCCACGAGGTCGATGACGGCCGTTCCCTCGGAGTCGCGGACGAAGCCGGTGAAGGCGTGGTCGATGAACCGCGGGCCGATCAGGGTGGGCTCGCGCAGGTCGAACTCGTCGTGCACCGGCACCAGGGCGGTGGGGACCAGCCGGTCGGGGGTGACCTCGAGCACCTCGGCGGCGGGCAGCGTGAGCGTCCAGTCATCGACCGACCCGTCACCCGCGACGAGGTACGGGTGCGGCCCGGTCCCCCACGGCGCCCGGGAGGGGCCGGTGTTCCGACCGGTGACCGTCGTGTGCAGCCCCTGGGCGTCGAGGCGGTACTCGACCGTCACGACGACGCGGTGCGGGTACCCCTGCTGGGCGGGGACCGTGGTGGTGAGCACCGCACGGTCGGGCTCGTGGGCCTCGACGGCGAAGTCGGACCAGCCGACCAGGCCGTGCAGGGCGTGCTGACGGGTCGGCTCGCTGAGCGCGAGCTCCTGCTCGGCGCCGTCGAACGTGTAGCGGCCGTCGACGACGCGGTTCGGCCACGGCGCGAGCACGGCCCCACGGAACACCGGGCGGACCTCGTCGGCGTCGAAGGGCACCACGAGGTCGCGTCCCTCGTGCCGGAGGGTCCGGAGCGAGGCGCCGACCGTGGCGATGTCGGCGGTGTACCCGTCGGCGGTGATCGTCAACTGCGATCCGGACAGCGGGGCGCCCTCGCCCACGTGCTCAGCACTCATGGGGTCAGCGTATCGGGCTGGCCGGACTCGCTCGTACCCGACGCCGAAACGGCGAAAGCCCCGCGGTTCCGGAGAACCGCGGGGCTTTCGTTGGTGGATCTGAGGGGACTCGAACCCCTGACCCCCTGCATGCCATGCAGGTGCGCTACCAGCTGCGCCACAGACCCGTTGGTGTTGCTTCGTGCTTCCGGCTCCCCGGAGGCACCATGAAAGCGTACACCATGCGAACGCCCGGGAACGAAATCGTCACCGCCACCCGGGCGCGTCGTGCCTCGCTCGGTTCGGGTCAGCCCTGTTCGACGGGCAGCTCGAGCGGGATCGTCGGGCAGTCGGCCCACAGTCGCTCGAGCGAGTAGTACTGGCGGTCTTCTTCGTGGAAGACGTGCACGACGATGTCACCGAAGTCGATGAGCACCCAGCGCCCCTCGGAGCGGCCCTCACGACGCAGCGGCTTCGCGCCGGCCTCGATCAGACGCTCCTCGACCTCGTCGGCGATCGACAGGACGTTGCGCTCGTTCCGGCCGGTCGCCAGGAGGAACACGTCCGTCAGCTGGAGCGGCCCGGTGACGTCGAGCGCAACGAGGTCCTCGGCCTGCTTGGCGTCGGCCGCAGTCGCAGCGATCTGCACGAGTTCGAGTGCGCGTGAGGAGGCGGGCACGCAGTTCCTTCCGGTCGTCGCCCGACTCGGTGCCGGACTCGGGTGCCGAGGAGATCGGCCCCGTCATCATAGGTCAGACGTGGGACACCGGCCAGCCGGCTCCGACGCGGACGGTGTCGCTGGCGCGGCTCAGCCGAAGGGGTGGGTCGTGAGGAGCGCCACGATGATCACCGCGGCCGCAGCGACACCGACGGCACCGACCGAGACCGCGAGCACCATCGGGGTCTTCGACTCCTTCGGCTTGGCCGCCGCGAGGACGACCTGCCGCGTGGAGGTGTGGCTCGACACCGCACGGCTCGCGCGGATCGGGCTGGCGTCGGTCTCCGGCTGCTCGTCGTGCTGCTCGAGCAGGCGATCGACCTCGGCGCCGTCGATCGGCCGGTGCGACCCGGTCGAGGACAGCGACGCCGGCAGGTCGATCGAGCCGGTGAGGATGACCTCGCCGGTGGCGTTCAGCGCACCGGTGGGGTCGGCGAGCGCCGAGTTGGGCAGCACGATGGCGTTCGGGTTCGACGCGGCGACCCGGCGGGTGCCGGTCTCCTCGTCGTGGACCTCGGCGTCGTTCGAGTCGTGCGCGAGCGCGGACCAGTGCCCGGCCGCCGGCTGGAACGCGGTCGTGACGGGCTTCGGTTCCACCGGACGCTGGAACGCCGCCGGGACCTCGGACGACGCTGGGACCCCGGACGACGCGGTGGAGTCGGCGGCGGACCGCTGCACGGGGGTCTCGTTCGTGTCGTCGTCGAGGGACAGCGGGAAGACCGCGGGCGTCGCGGCGTCCACGTTCGGCAGCTTCGGTGCGATCGGCGCTGCGGAAGCGTCGGACGCGTCAGCATCCGGCTGGCCCACGGCGGTCGGCGCGGTGTCGTCGGCGGGCGCGGTCACGGCCTCGACGTCGGGCTCAGCGTCGTGCGGCGCCCAGGTCGAGCGGTGCCGACGAGGCTCCTCGGCGTGTGCGGCGGCCTCGTCGAGGGGCTCGACCGCGTCGGGCGAACCGTCGGCCTCCGTGGCCTGGTGCACGACGGCGTCGTCCAGCTCGACATGCGCCTCGGCGTCCTCGGCCGGGGCGGCGGACGCGGCGCGCGTCGGAGCGGACACCGCGGGCGTCGGCTCGACGGGGGCGGCCTGGTCGTCCTCGAGGGTGGACACGGAGCCGATCACGTCCTGGACCGTCCGGTCCGACGACTGCGGCGTGGGGTTCTGCAACGGCACCGGCAGGACCGCCTGGACCTCGGCCTCACGCATGAGGCGGAGCTGACGGCGGGTGAGGCCGCCGGTGCCGGGGACGATCTCGGTCGCGGACGCCGGGGGCACGTCGGGGACACCCGACTGCGCAGCGCCGGAGGGTGCCGGGGCGACGTGGGAACCGGGCCGTCGGCGGGACTGCTCCGAACGGTCGGTGGACGCGGGTGCGGCGACGGTGGGCGGTGGCGTCGCGGGCTGGCCACCGGCGGCGGCAGCGCGCTCCCGCTCGCGCGCCTGGCGCCGCGACAGAGGCGGCTGCGCGTCGGACGAACTCATGCAACGCTCCGATACAGATGGTGCTTGGAGATGTACTGGACGACCCCGTCGGGCACCAGGTACCAGACGGGGAACCCGCGCCGGACACGATCGCGGCAGTCGGTGGACGAGATCGCCAGCGCGGGCACCTCGAGCAGACTGACGTCCCGCTCCGGCAGGCCCGTGATGCTCAAGGCGTGGCCTGGACGGGTCACGGCGACGAAGTGCGCGAGGTCCCAGAGGCCATCATGGTCTTTCCAGTCGACAATCTGCTGAACGGCGTCCGCGCCCGAGATGAAGACGAGCTGCGCGTCCGGCCGCTGCTCGTGGAGGTCCCGCAGGGTGTCGACGGTGTACGTCGGACCCGGTCGGTCGATGTCGACCCGGCTGACGGTGAACATCGGGTTCGAGGCCGTGGCGACCACCGTCATGAGGTACCGGTGCTCGGCGTCGGTGACACCGGACTTCATGTACGGCTGACCGGTGGGGACGAACACCACCTCGTCGAGGTCGAAGGCGCGCGCGACCTCGGACGCGGCCACGAGGTGGCCGTGGTGGATGGGGTCGAACGTGCCACCCATCACACCGATGCGCGGCCGCCCCGAGCTCTCGAGCATGGGGTGACGGATCAGAGCTTCGTGTGGCCGAACTCGTCGACGCCGGTCTCGTGGTGACGAGTGGCCTCGAACTTGTGCGAGTGGCGGTACGCGACGTCACGGAAGCTCCACGTCACGAACCCGAGGAACGCGAAGAAGAGGGCACCGACGAGCGGGAAGACGTACGCGGGGACCCCGGAGGCGTTCTCTGCGGCTTCGGCGAGGAGGGTCATCGTCATGTGCTCCGTTCGGTCGGTGGAAAGACGCCGTTCAGTCTAGCCGCGGATCTGGCCCTGACCGCGCACGATCCACTTGGTGCTCGTGAGTTCGGGCAGCCCCATCGGCCCGCGAGCGTGCAGCTTCTGCGTGGAGATGCCGACCTCGGCCCCGAAGCCGAACTCACCGCCGTCCGTGAACCGGGTCGAGGCGTTCACCATCACGACCGCCGAGTCGACGCCCGCGAGGAACCGCTCCGCGGTGTCGACGTCGTTCGTCACGATCGACTCGGTGTGGTGCGTCGACCAGGTCGCGATGTGCGCCATGGCCGCGTCGACGTCCGGCACGACACGGATCGAGAGGTCGAGGTCCATCGACTCCGTCGCCCAGTCGGCGTCGGTCGCGCGCAGCACGCCCGGCACGATCGTGCGGGTCGCGTCGTCGCCGCGCAGGGTCACCCCGGCGGCGCGGAGGCGGTCGGCGAGCACCGGGAGCAGACGTTCCGCGGCGCGTTCGTGCACGAGCAGGGTCTCCAGGGCGTTGCACACGCTCGGCCGCTGCACCTTGCTGTTGAGGACGATGTCGACGGCGCGCTCCTCCGGTGCGGACTCGTCGAGGAAGACGTGCACGACGCCGGCGCCGGTCTCGATCACGGGCACCTGCGACTCCGTGACGACCGTCTGGATGAGCGAGGCGCTTCCCCGCGGGATGAGCACGTCCACGAGCCCCCGGGCACGCATGAGCTCCGTGGCGCCCGCGCGGCCGAACTCGTCGATCGTCTGGACGAGCTCGCGCGGCAGTCCGACCGAGGCCACCGCGTCCTGGATGCGCGAGACGAGCACGGCGTTGGTGCGCTGCGCAGCCGACCCGCCGCGGAGCACGACGGCGTTCCCGCTCTTGAGCGCGAGGCTCGCGATGTCGACGGTCACGTTCGGCCGTGCCTCGTAGATGGCCCCGACGACGCCGAACGGCACCCGCACCTGGGTCAGCTGCAGTCCGTTCGGCAGCACCGACCCGCTGACGTTCTGTCCGACGGGGTCCGTCAGTCCGATCACGTGCTCGACGGCGACGGCGAGTGCGTCGATCCGAGCCGCGTCCAGCCGCAGCCGGTCGAGCAGGCCGGATGACAGCCCGCCGTCCTCGCCCGCGACGAGGTCCTCGTGGTTCGCCCGGACGATCTCGTCGGTCGCGGCGCGCACCCCCGCGGCGATCGCGCCGAGCGCAGCGTCCTTGGCGGCCGTGGTCGCGGTCGCGAGCACCGACGCCGCATCGCGCGCGGCGACGAGCTTGTCGGTCAGGGTCGGAGCGGGAGCGGTCAGCGACATGGCTCGATCATAGGTCCGCCTCCCCCGCGATGACGCAGTGCGTCACCCGCCTGTGGACCAGGTCAGGAGGCCCGCCACCGGTGCAGGGATCGTCCCACGTCGCTCGGGCCCCGGCTCGCGCGACCGGCGCTGGCGTTCGGGCACGACACGCCGCCCACGGGGCACCGCAGGGGCAGTGACGGTCGCCTTCCTGCAGGGGGAGCGACAGATCGCGACCACGCGACTGGCGCTGCCGGGCGCGCCGGGCCGGCCCGCGGCTCTGGGCTGCGCGGTACCGGACGCAGGCCGGCGCCGGGGCCGAACCGTGCCTCCAGGCCGGACGGTGCCGGACAGACCCTCCGTACACGGGCCGAGCCGCGCCTCCAGGCAGGGCGCGCCGAGCCGATCCGCGCCTCCAGGCAGGGCGCGCCGAGCCGAACCGCGCCTCCAGGCCGCACCGGAGCGCGCGGAACCGCGCCTACGCCCGCGGCGCCGCCTCGAACCAGGTACCGACGTCCTCACCCGCGAGCGCGGACGCCACCAACGACGTCGCGGTCACGAGCACCGACGTCCCGGCGTCCGCCGCCAGCCGCGCCGCCGCGACCTTCGTGCCGGCACCCCCGGTGCCGACGCCCGCGGCTCCGATCGACCCGAACGTCACCCCTGCGAGCTCGTCGCCGTACGGCACGTGCTCGATCGGCTCCGCACCGGGCTGCTGCGGCGGCTTCGTGTAGAGCGACTCGACGTCGGAGAGCAGCACGAGCGCATCGGCCCCGAGCAGCCGGGCCACGAGGGCCGCGAGCCGGTCGTTGTCACCGAAGCGGATCTCGTGTGTCGCGACGGTGTCGTTCTCGTTCACGATCGGCAGCACCCGCAACGCGAGCAGCCGGTCGATCGCCCGTTGCGCGTTCACCCGGTGTGCGGGGTTCTGCAGGTCGCCGGCGGTCAGGAGGATCTGCGCCGCGACGACCCCGTGCCGGTCGAGCTCCTTCTGGTAGCGGAACATCAGCACGTTCTGCCCGGTCGCCGCCGCGGCCTGCTGTGTCGCGAGGTCGTCGGGACGCCCCTCGAGCCCGAGGAACGGGAAGCCCGTCGCGATGGCACCCGAGGAGACCAGGACCACCTCGGTCCCGCGTGCGTGGGCGGCACCGAGGGCGTCCACGAGCGCGCCGATCTGCCCGACGTTCTCGCCGCTCACGGAGGACGACCCGACCTTCACGACGAGTCGTCGTGCCCGCGGGATGTCCGCGCGTGAGTGCACGCGGCCCAGGTCCGTGTCGGTCGCCTCGGTCATGCTCCGGTCAGTCCTTGCCCTCGTGGTGGCGCTCGACCTCGCCGGAGAACGGGTCGGCGTCGTCCGCGTCGTCGTCCGCCCACAGGCCGGAGACGCGCTCCTGCTCGAGTTCAGCTCGTGCCGCGGCCTTGGCGTCCATGCGCTCGAAGTACTCCTCGCGGCGCTCGTTGCGGGTCGGACGCGAGCTTCCGCCGATGCGGAAGTCCGTGCCGCGGGCGCTCGTGATGAGCTCGGCGGTCGAGGTGAGGGTCGGCTCCCAGTCGAAGACCGTGCCGCCGTCACCACCGATCACGACGGTGGACCCGGCGACCGCACCGGCCTTGAAGAGGCCGTCCTCGACGCCGAGCTTGGCGAGACGGTCCGCGAGGTAGCCGATGGCCTCCTCGTTGGTGAAGTCGGTCTGCTGCACCCAGCGCTCGGGCTTGGCGCCGCGGACACGGTAGAAGCGGTGCTCCTCGCCGCCCTCGGCCCGGACGGTGAAGGGGACCTCGTCGACGGCCTTCGGACGGAGGACGATGCGCTCCGGCTGCGGCTCGACGGCGCGCTCGGCACGGGCACGCTCGACGATGTCGGCGAGGGCGAAGGTCAGCTCGCGGAGGCCCTTGTGGGAGGCCGTCGAGATCGGGAACACCCGGTAGCCACGGCCCTCGAGCTCCGCCGTGACGAAGTCGGCGAGCTCGGAGGCGTCGGGGACGTCGATCTTGTTGAGCGCGATGAGCTGCGGGCGCTGGAGCAGCGGCACCTGGCCCTCCGGGACCGGGTAGCGCTCGAGCTCGCCGAGGATGACGTCGAGGTCGCTGATCGGGTCACGACCGGGGTCCATGGTGGCGCAGTCGATGACGTGCAGCAGGGCCTCGCAGCGCTCGACGTGGCGGAGGAACTCGAGTCCGAGGCCCTTGCCCTCGGACGCACCCTCGATGAGGCCGGGGACGTCCGCGACGGTGAAGCGGGTGGAGCCGGACTCGACGACGCCGAGGTTCGGCGTGAGGGTCGTGAACGGGTAGTCGGCGATCTTCGGCTTCGCGGCCGAGATCGCCGCGATGAGCGAGGACTTGCCGGCACTCGGGAAGCCGACGAGCGCGACGTCGGCGATCGTCTTCAGCTCGAGGCTGACGTCGCCGGACTCCCCCGGCGTGCCGAGGAGGGCGAAGCCCGGTGCCTTGCGCTTCGTCGTCGCGAGCGCCGCGTTGCCGAGGCCACCCTGACCACCGGCGGCCACGACGACGCGCATGCCCGGCTCGGTCATGTCGGCGAGGACCTCACCGCGCTCGTCGTGCACGACGGTGCCGATCGGGACGGGGAGCTCGAGCGTCTCGCCGCTGATGCCGCTCCGCATGTCGCCCATGCCGGGCTGGCCGTTCTTCGACGAACGGTGCGGCGAGCGGTGGTAGCCGAGCAGGGTCGTCACCTGGGGGTCGGCGACGAGCACGATGTCACCGCCGTCACCGCCGTTGCCGCCGTCCGGGCCGGCGAGGGGCTTGAACTTCTCACGGCGGACCGACACGCAGCCGTTGCCGCCGTCCCCCGCGCTGAGGTGCAGGGTCACGCGGTCGACGAACGTCGCCATGGGTCCACTCCTAGGTGCTGCAGGAGCTCTCGGTGTCGCCGAAGCTCCGGTGGTGCCGAAAAGAGAACGGGAGGGGCGGGCACGTGGCCCGCCCCTCCCGCAGAGTCAGATCGTGGGTCGCTTACACAGCGCCGACGATGTTGACGACCTTGCGGCCGCCCTTGGTGCCGAACTCGACCGAACCGGCCGAGAGGGCGAACAGCGTGTCGTCGCCACCGCGGCCGACGTTGGCGCCCGGGTGGAAGTGGGTGCCACGCTGGCGGACGATGATCTCGCCGGCGTTGACGACCTCGCCACCGAAGCGCTTCACGCCGAGGCGCTGTGCGTTCGAGTCACGACCGTTGCGAGTGGAGCTCGCACCCTTCTTGTGTGCCATCTTCTACTCCCGCCTTACGCGATCTCGGTGATCTTGACGCGGGTGAGCTCAGCGCGGAAGCCCTGGCGCTTCTTGTACCCGGTCTTGTTCTTGAACTTCTGGATGACGACCTTCGGACCGCGGAGGTCCTCGAGCACCTCGGCGGTGACCGTCACGTTCGCGAGCTCGGTCGCGGCCGACGTGATGGTGTCACCGTCCACGAGGAGCACCGGAGCGAGCTTGATCTTGCCCTTGTCGTCGGCCTTGGCACGGTCGATCGTGAGGATCGTGCCGACCTCGACCTTCTCCTGACGGCCGCCGGCGCGCACTACTGCGTAAACCACGTGGAATTCCTTACGTACTCTGCTTGAGGGAAGTCTCGGGTGCCCACTGCTGCACGAGCGGCTCCCGGGGAGGCCGGGCCCGATCGGCGACGCAGGCAGAACGGCCCGCTGACACCAGGGATCGAGAATACTCGATCCCACCGCGTCCGGTCAAACGGCGACACACGTAGCATTGGCGGGTGACCGTCCTGATCGACCCGCCGACGTGGCCTGCGCACGACACGCTGTGGTCGCACCTCGTCAGCGACGAATCGTACGACGAACTCCACGCCTTCGCGAGCGCCGCGGGTCTCCCCGGTCGTGCATTCGACCACGACCACTACGACGTGCCGATGGCACGCTACGACGAGCTCGTGTCCGCGGGCGCGACGCCCGTGACGGGTCGGGAGCTCGTGCTGCGGCTCATCGGCAGCGGCCTCCGCGTGGCGCAGCGGGACAAGCGCCCGACCTGACGGCCCGCGGACGGTCGCCGGAGCCGGCCTGGAGGCGCGGGTCGCCCCCGCCCCGCCCGTCGCCTCAGGCGGGCCAGGCCTCGTGCAGTGCCGTGGCGGCCTGGTCGGCGGACAGTCCGGCGCTCCGCGCGGCGACGGCCAGCACGTGCGCTGCCTCGGCGACCTCCGGCGGCACGTCGGCTGGACGCACCACCCGGGTGCCGGCGCCGCGTGCGGTGTGCACGAGTCCGGACTCCTCGAGCAGTTGGTACGCCCTCGCGACCGTGCCCGCGGCCAGCCCGAGCTCGTCCGCCAGGCCCCGGACGCTCGGCAGGCGTTCACCGTCGACGAGGTAGCCCGCCTGGATCTGTGCGGCGATCTGCGCGCGGACCTGCTCGAACGGCGGGACGCTGCCGCCGCGGTCGAGTGCCACCAGACCGTTCATCTGCACCTCGCTAGAAGTCGTACTGCTCGCCGACGGGGATCGGGACGGCGACCGTGTTGCCGGGCGGTGCGAGCGGGCACGCCCACGCGGGGTCGTACGCGCACGAGGGGTTGTACGCGAAGTTGAAGTCGAGCACGAGCTCGTCGTCCTCGCCTCCGAGGTCGGCGCCCTTGATCGTGTCGAGCAGGTAGCGGCCACCGCCGTAGGTACCGCGGGCCTTGCCGGCGCTCGCGTCCTTCACCGGCACGAACACGCCCCCCGCGTAGCCGCCGTGCGACCAGACGTCGAGCGTCCCGATGCCGGGCAGCCGCACCACGCCGAGCCGGTCGAAGTGCACGATGCCGTCCGTGCCGGTCTCCACGTCCATCGCCTGCGGCTCCGCGGGCTCGATCCGGGCGCGGAACCGCCAGTCCGGGTCGTACGTCGGGACGGGCAGCGACTCGAATCCGGCCGCGTCCTCGGGCAGCAGCGGCGACGCCGGGTGGTCCGCGAACATCGCGTCCCGCGTCTCGCGCCAGAACGCGTGCGCGGTCTCGGGGTCGGGGGTCGCCCGCACCCGGCGGTACAGGTCGAACGTCATCCGCCGCCAGTCGATCGTCGCGAGCGTGCTCGCGACCGTCGGGTCGACGGTCGCGGACTCGGTTCCTGCTCGCAGGTCGCTCACCCGTTCAGGCTACGCCCGGCGCGGTCGCCGGAGCCAGCACCGCGGCGCGGGTCGGGCCGACCGGTGCAGGATCGTGCAGCGTGCGCCGTCGGCACGGTCCCGACCGGGTCACCCGGACCGACGCCACGTCGGGGCGAGCTGCCGCATCCGCAGCCCACGCCACTGCCAGATGACCCACATCCCCGGCCACAGCAGGACCCCGAGCGCCCGCGGTCGCATCCGGTAGGTCAGCCGGTCGAGCAGCAGGGTCGTCCCGTCGCCGAGGTCGACCGTGGCCATCCGGTGCGCCATCGTCATCCGGCCGAAGAGTCCCGACACACCGCCGCCGTTGTCGCGCTGCACCGGGACGCCCTCGACCTCGTACCGGTCGATGTCCACGTGGGTGTCGCCGCTCGGGAACAGCCCGAACGCATCCGCGGCGATCGGGTGCGGCTCGCCGGGCGTCCAGCGGGCGGGGAAGCCCTCGGGGGAGCGCGACCGGTACCGGAGGAACGGCTTCGTGACGGCCACCATCACCGACGGTGACAGGAGCGCGTCGCGGACCGCGTCGACCGGAGCGTCGAGGACGGTGCGGAGACCCACGTGCATGCGCTCGACGCTACGCGGACCGACTGTGACGGGCGCGCGTGCTGCCCGCGTCAGCTCTCCGCGGCTCAGGCGTGCCGCGCGGACCGGCGGCGGGACCCCTCGGCCCGGTCGTGCCGGCGGAGCCGTTCGGCGAGGGACATCCGGACGGTCGGCCACTCGGACGCGGTGATCGAGAACACGACGGTGTCGCGGAGCGTGCCGTCGCGGCCGATCTGGTGGTTCCGCAACACGCCGTCCTGCTTCGCGCCGAGCGCAGCGATCGCCGCGCGGGACTGCATGTTGTGGAAGTGCGTCCGGAACTCGACCGCGATGCACTGCCACGACTCGAACGCGTGCGAGAGCTGCAGGAGCTTGGCCTCGGTGTTGATGCCCGTGCGCTGCGCCGAGCGGGCGAGGAACGTCGAACCGATCTCGACGCGGCGGTTCGCCTGGTCGACGTTCATGAACGTGGTCGACCCCACCACGCGGCCGGTGGGTCGGTCGCGCACGGCGAACGGCACCATCCGACCGGCCTCGTGCTCGGTGAGCCGCCGCTCGATCTCGGCGTCGACCTGCGCCGGAGCCGGGATCGACGTGTACCAGGTCCGCCAGAGGTCGCCGTCGGTGACCGCCGCCCGCAGGTCGTCCGCGTGCTCCGCCCCGAGGGGTTCGAGCGTCACACGGTCGCCGGTCAGGGTGGGAACGGGGGCGATCTCCATGACACGGGATCCTACGGTCACCGACCGTCACGGAGCCTCCGCGGACGGCCTGCCTGTGGAGACGGACAGGGGTCTGTGGACGACTACCCTGTGCACGTGGCAACACGCACGCAGCAGCAGTACCAGGTCCGCTTCGCGTGGGGCGTCGCCGGCGCTGAACGCATCGCGCACGACGCCCACCTGCTCGTCTGGGTCGACGTCCTGCCGGCGCCGCGGGACCACGACGACGCGCTCCGCCGGACCGTCGCGGCCCTGCCGGGCGGCCCGGAGGTCGTGCTCGGTCACCTGGGCAACGCGAGTGCGGTCGCGGAACGGGTGACGCGCCTCCAGGCCGACCGGGGTGACCGCTGCGTCGTCGCGATCGTCGCCGCCGGGACCGACCACGCTGCCCGCTCGGACGCGGCGGACGCCGCGGGGGAAGGCTGGGACGCACCGGAGTCGCCGGACTTCGCGGTCGAGGACCTCCTCGCCGCCGGTGCCGTCCTCGACGCGCTCGCCGCGGTCGGGATCGACCACACGTCACCGGAGGCCGCCGCGGCCTGCGCGGCGTACACGGGCCTCCGACGGGCCACGAAGCACCTCGTCTCGGCGTCAGAGGGCGCGCGGGAGCTCGACCGGGCCGACGTGCAGGCGGCGCTGGCCCGCGGTGGGGAACTCGTCACCCTGCGGGCGTAGCGTCCACAAGCGACAACGGACCCGAGAAGGAGCACGTCATGAAGGCAGTCGTCGGCGACACCGTGATCGCGGAGAGCGACAAGGACGACCTCATCCAGATCGAGGGCAACTGGTACTTCCCGCCGTCGAGCGTCAAGACCGAGCTGCTCACCGAGAGCCCGACGCAGTACCACTGCCCGTGGAAGGGCGACACGCAGTACTACACCGTGCACGTCGACGGGCAGGAGCTGCCGGACCGCGCATGGTCGTACCCGACGCCGATCCCGTCCTCGTTCGACCGCGTCGGCAAGGACTACTCGGGCTACGTCGCGTTCTGGAAGGACGTCAAGGTCGTCGAGTGAGCCCGGCGGCCGGCGTGGTGCCGAGCGTGTGCCCACGCGCCGCACCGTTCGTCATCCCGCCAGCGTCAGCCAGACCAGCGCGACGTTGAGCGCCACGATCACCAGCGCGATGACCCCCGCGACCACGCGGGTGGTCATCGCGTTGACGTCGTCCCCCATCACGCTCCGCCGCGAGGTGTAGACCACCAGCGGCACGATCGCGAACGCGATCCCGAAGCTCAGCACCACCTGGCTCACCACGAGCAGCATCGTCGCGTCCGCGTTCACCGCGAGCAGCACGATCGCCGGCACCAGGGTCACGAGTCGCCGCACGACCACCGGGACCCGCACGTGCAGGAGCCCCTTCATGATCTCGGCGCCCGCCATGCAGCCCACCGAGGTCGACGCCAGCCCGGACGCGAGCAGCCCCACCGCGAACAGCACGCCGACCACGGGGCCGACGTTCGCCTCGATCGCGGCCTGCGCTCCCGGGATCGTGTCGGTCCCCTCGACCCCCGGCAGCGTCGCTGCGGCGAGCACGAGCATGCAGATGTTCACACCGCCCGCGACCACGAGCGCGAGGGCCACGTCCCACCGCGTCGCGACGAGGACCCGTCGGCGCTCCGGTCCCGCGGGGACGTCACCGTGGCGGTCCCGAGCGAGGGCCGAGTGCAGGTACACCGCGTGCGGCATCACCGTGGCACCGAGCATCGACGCCGCGAGCAGCACCGAACCGGAGCCCTCGAAGCGCGGGACCAACCCGGCGACGAGCTCACCCGGTGACACCTGGGCGAGCAACAGTCCCGCGCAGAACCCGACGGTCAGGATCGCGAGCATCGCGGTCACGACCGCCTCGAACGCCCGGGTGCCCCGTCGGTTCTGCAGCAGCAGGATCGCCATCGACACCGCGCCGGTGATGACGCCGCCCGCGACGAGCGGCAGTCCGAAGAGCAGGTGCAGAGCGAGGGCGCCGCCGATGACCTCGGCGATGTCCGTGGCGGCCGCGACGACCTCGGCCTGGGCCCAGAACAGCAGGCGGGGCGTGCGCCGCATCCGGAGGCCGAGGTGCTCCGGCAGGGACCTGCCCGTGACGACGCCGAGCTTCGCCGAGAGGTACTGCACCACCACGGCGCTCGCGTTCGCAGCCACGAGGACCCAGAGCAGGAGGTAGCCGTACTTCGCACCCGCCGTGAGGTTCGCGGCGACGTTGCCGGGGTCGACGTAGGCGATGGCGGCGACGAACGCCGGGCCGAGGAGCGTGAGACCGGCGGCGCGCTTCCGGGGTGCGGTCGCCTCGGCGGGGCGGGTCGCGGTGTCGGTCATGCGGACCAGTGTGCCAGAGGATTCGGCGTGCCGAATCCTTGTTTTCGGCACGTGTACGGATCACGTGGTGGCCGTTGCCGTCACGCGAGGAGATGACCGCCTGGATGCGCGGGTCGGGCCGGTCCTTCAGCCCGCCGCGCGCCGCGCCCGGTGCGCCCGGACCTTCGCCCGGTTGCCGCAGCGCTGCATCGAGCACCACCGGCGGGTGCCACCCCGCGACGAGTCGTAGAACACGAGTCCGCAGTCGTCGGCCGAGCACCGGCTCAGTCGCGTCGGTCGGCCGTCTGCCTCGGCGTCGTCGAACCCGACCTCGGTGAAGAGCGCGACGGCGTCCCGCGCGAGGCTCGACAGTGCCTGCGCCAGGCGGACCCGGTTCGCCCCGGCGCGACGGCGACCTCCCGGAAGGCTCGGCGGCACGTCCGGCAGCGCCGCGAACAGGTTCACCGTGTCGATGTCGTCGGGTGCCGGACGCGTCCGACCGGTCCCCGCACGCAGCCCCGCGGCCACCGCGGTCCGTTCGGCCGCCGTCGACGCGGGCGCCGGGGCAGCGGCGACCGCGAGCCGCGCGATGGCGGCCCGCAGTGCTCGGGCGTCCTGCAGCTCCCGCGCCGTCGCACCGACGTCGATCGGTTCGGTGTGGTCGCCGAGCCACTCGTCGAGGTCGGCCGGGGTCGCGAGGAGCTCCCCGAGCTGCGAGCGCGGTCGGCGTCCGTCCGGGTCGTCCCCGAAGCCCCCGGTGTGCGCGAAGTCGAGGGCGATCCGTCCGGCGTCGAAGAACCAGGACGATCCGGCGTCCGTGCGGATGTGCTGCCCCGTGTGCATCCGCCCAGGCTAACGGGTTACCGGCTCCGCATCAGCGGGAGCCGTCGACCGCCGCTGCCAGGTGATGACGTTGCGGGCGTCGAACCGCCGGGCGCACTTCGCGCACGCCAGGGGCCGGGTCGGCGTGCGGTAGCGGACGTGCTCGTGCCCGGCCGGACAGGTCCCCGCCCACGGCGCGAGCTCGGTCGCCACGGGTCCGTCGTAGAGCCGGGAGCCCGTGTACCCGATCGCCGCTGCCGTCCGCCGCCACACCGGTCCGTGTGCGGCTCGTGCACCGGCGAGCGCGTGCGCGATCTCGTGCAGGAGCACCTGGTCGGCGTCCTCGTCCGAGAACCTCGCTGCCAGGTGACGGCTCACGGTGATGCGTCGCTTCGTGAAGTCGCACTGTCCGGCACGCGTCTTCGCGTGGTCGAACGCGAACGTCCAGGTCGGGTCGAGGTGCTCCGCCATCAGGTCGGCGGCGCGCTGACGGACGGCGTCGAGCCGCGCCGTCATCGTTCCGGGCGCGGGTCCGCCTGGCCCTTCCGTGCGGCACGCGCCGCGATGCGTCCCCAGATGTCGTCCGCCTCGGTGCGCGCTGCGTCCGGTGCACCGAGCACGCGGCGTCGGACCGGCGGCTCCTGGTCCGCGACCTGCGGTTCCGGCCGGGAGGCCCGTGGCGCCGCTTCGACGTCGTCCTCCGCCCGGCGAGCGGCCACGTCACGGGCCGTGCGCGGCTTCTCCGGCTGGTCGTCGGTGGTCGAGATGGCGGCGCGCATCGCCGCCTCGACCGCGGTGCGGAGGGCGTCGGTGCGCTCCGACGGTGCCCCGGCCTGGCGGAACGCCTGGTAGGCGCGGGACAGGGCTGAGCGGGCCTCCTCGAAGCGTCCGCTCTCGAACAGCGACCAGCCCTCGAGCTCGGCGGCGGCGCCCTCGAGCTCCGGCCACTCCTCGGTGCGGGCGGTGTCCCGGGCGAGGGCGGCCTCGGTGGCGGCCCGCTCGTGGCGACCGAGGTCGTGCAGCACGTGCGCGCGGCGGATCCGGGCGGCGACCTTGTCCTGCCGCTCCCCGGTGAACATCGTCAGGCGGAAGACCTCCTCCGCGACCACGAGCGACTCGTCCAACCGGCCGAGCAGGCGCAGGAGCTCGGCCCGCTCCGCGAGGGCCTCCGTGCTGCGGCTCTGCCCGAGGTCGCGGAGGCGCTGCTGCACGGCCTCGGCGTCCACTGCGGGGCGCAGGCTGATCGGCGCGAAGGTCGACCCCGGGCTGACCCCGGCAGTGACGGGCGCGACGTGGCGGCCGTCGCGGGCGCGGTCGGTCCGGTCGTGCGGCTGCGGGTTCTCGGGCGGGAGGGACATCGGTTCGAGGGTAACCGGGCACCGCCGAGAGCGAGCGGTGCCACGCGCACGGGGGTCACCCGGACGCGGAACGGCCCGCCGTGCCGGAGCACAGCGGGCCGTCGGTGGTCGGTCCGGTTCGACGTCAGTTCCCACCGCCGACGGCAGCCGCCGCAGCGACACCGATGTACGTCGCGAAGGTGGCGATCGTGGCGACGACCGCGAGGATCACCGCGAACACACCCCAGCCCCGCCCGCGCTTCGTCACGATCGCGATGATGCCCTGGACGAGCGCCCAGAGGCCGAGGATCGCCGCGATGCCGATCACGATGCCGCCGACCGCGAACTGTCCGGTCACGGTCGGGTCGTTCATGAGCTGCTGCTGGAGCTGCGACTGGTCCGGGGTCGACCCGTCGGTCGGCACGAGGTCCTTGATCGCGTCGCTGCTCGCGAGCGCCGCCCCGATCAGGTACCCGCCGACGACGCCCACGATGAGCGAGACCAGTCCGAGGACGAACGCGACCACGCCGACGGTCTTCTTCTTCGCGGGCTTCGGCTCGTCGTACTGCTGCCACGACGGTCCGCCGTGGTTCGTGGCCGCCGCGGCGGCGTACGGCTGCTGGTGGTCGGCGTTCCACGCGGGGGCGCCGGACCGGTCGTCGTGCTGGCCCTGTCCGTACTGCGACTGGCCGTACTGGCCCTGCTGCTCGCGGTACTGCTCGCTCCCGTACTGCGGCGCGGCCGTCTGCTCGCCGTACCGCGGCGCATCGCCCTGCTCGCCGTACCGCGGCGCGGAAGCGGGTTCGGCGCGCTCGCCGTACCGCGGGGTGGTGTCGCCCTGCTCGCCGTACCGCGGGGCGTCAGCGGAGGAGGCGTCGGGCGCGGACCCCCAGCTCGGCGCCTGGCCGTCGGCGGGCCGGCCCTCGTTGCTCCGGTCGTCGTTCGTCATGGCGTGCGGTCCCTTCGCTCGGTCGTGCCCTGCACGGTCGTTCAGCCCATCCTGCCCGTCCGGTCCTCCGAACGTCCGACACCGCCACCGCGACCGGTGTGCGGCCGGTCGTTGCACACGCGAACAGCGACGGGATCGTTGTCGTACGACGACGACCGTGTCGTTCTCAAGCGGTGTCGCTCGTTGCACGCGCAAGCAACGACCGCGCCGCTGTCGTACGACGACGGCGCTGTCGTTCCACAGCGGCGCCCTGCCGGGTGTCAGCCGCCGAACACGCTCCGGTTCGGCTCGGGCGACGCCACCGCCGTCTGGTCGGTGACGATCGGTGCTCCGGCGATGAACGCCCGCAGCTCCGCGCCGTGCACGACCTTCGCCGGCATGGGGTCCGAGGAGTACCGCCGCGGCATGTCCGCGACGGGCAGGTCGGTCGGGGAGCCCAGCAGCACGATGTTGCCGAACCGACGGCCCTTGAGCATCCCGGTGTCCGCGACCGCCGCGACCGACGGCAGCACGGACTGCAGCGTGGACGCCTGCCCCCGCGCGAACGCCAACCCCGCGCCGTCCGCCACGTTCACGGCCACGATCCCGGTGGGGGACAGGAACTCGGCCACCGAACGGTAGAACTCGACGCTCGTCACGTGCGCGGGGATCTGCGACCCGCCGAACACGTCCACCACCACCAGGTCCACCGAGCCCCGCAGCCCGGCGGGCAGCTTCGAGAGGACCTCCCGCGCATCGCCGTACCGCACCCGGATCGAGGCGCCGCGGGGGAACGGCAGCACCGAGCGCACCTGGTCCACGAGGTCCCGCTCCAGCTCGATGACCTGCTGCCGCGAGCCCGGCCGGGTCACCGCGACGTAGCGCGGCAGCGTGAGCGCCCCCGCCCCGAGGTGCAGCGCCGTGATCGGCCCGCCGGGCAGCAGGTCGATCGCGTGCCCGATCCGCCGGATGTACTCGAACGCCAGGTGCGTCGGATCCTCGAGGTCGACGTGCGACTGCGGCGTCCCGTCGACCACGAGCGTGTACGACCCCGGCCGGTGCTTGTCCGGCTCGACCACCGCGTGTCCAGCACCGATCCGGAACCCGTCGAACGCATCAGCCATGCCCCCAATGGAACACCACCGCGGATCACCACCCGCACCCCCACCCCTGGTTGGTGTGCCCGCCGACGCCCGGGAACGAGGCTGGGGACACCCGACGGGAACCCCGCCGGCCCCCGGCGGGAACGCCCGCCGGACTCCCGAACGGAAAGGTCCACCGATGTCCGCCCAGCTCGCCGTCAACGTCCTCCTCGGTCTCGCCCTCGTCGGGTTCCTCGCCTACCGGCAGGCCACCTGGCAGTACCTCGACCCGACCCGCATCTGGCGCACGCCGCTCGTCATGGGCGTCGTCGGCGTCGTGGTCCTCGCGAACTCCGGCGTCACCGTCACCACGACCGACGTCGTGTTCCTCGCGATCGAGGCCCTCGTCACGATCGGCGTCGGCTTGACCATGGGCAGCATCACCCGCTTCCGTACGGTGTCGACCCCGGACAGCAGGGGCCGCACGCTGCAGTCCCGCACCGGGTGGACGGGTGCCGTGCTCTGGATCGTCCTCATCGTCGTGCGCATCGGCCTCGACGTCCTCGGCGGCCACCTCGGCGCCCACCTGCTCACCTCGACCGGCACGATCCTGCTCGTCCTCGCCCTGAACCGTGCCGCCCGGGCCGTCGTCGTCGACCAGCGGATCCCCGGCGGCAGCGCCCGTCGCACGAGCGGCATGATGGTCCGGTGACCAAGCTCGCCGAGCCCGAGCGGGCCGACCTCCCCCGCGGTGCCGGGGCCGGCCGGTCCCGTTCCGGTGTCGCGTGGGGGCTCAACGCGCTCGGGGTCGTCGTCGTCGGCTTCTGGTTCGTGCGGAACGGCATCGGCCTCCACCACCCCGCGTGGGTGTGGGTCCTCGGGGCCGTGGCGCTCGCCGCCTGGGTCCTCCGCGAGTTCGGCCGGTCGACCGGGGTGGTCCTCGGAGCCGGCGCGCTGATGGTCCTCGCGGGGTCGTCGGTCGTCGTGCCGACGGACTCGCTCATGATCGTGCCGGTCATCGTCGGCATCGTCCTGCTCGGCGCCACCCAGACCCTGCCGGTCTGGCTCGGTGCCGTCGCGGCCGTGGTGTCCCTCGCCGTCATCGCCGTGTCCGCCACGGTGCTGCACGCGTCCGTCCAGTTCGTCCTCGGCACGGGCGCCGGCCTCCTCCTCGGCGTCCTCATCGGCTTCAGCCGCCGGCAGTCCCGCCTGGCCGAGCAGCGCTCCCGCGAGGCCCTCGCCGAGCAGCAGCGCGCCGCCCTCCTCGCCGACCGCTCCCGCGCTGCACGGGACATCCACGACGTCCTCGCGCACTCGCTCGGCGGACTCGTGCTCCAGCTCGACGCGGTCGAGGCCCTCCTCGAGGCCGGCCGGGTCGACGAGGCCGCGCGCCGCGCGGGCGAGGCGCGGACGCTCGCCGCGGACGGTCTCGCCGAGGCCCGCCGGGCCGTGCACGCCCTCCGCGACGACGCCGACACCGAGCCGCAGGCCGACGTCGAGGACCGGAGCCGCGCCTCCCGGCTGGGGACGCTGCTCGCCGACCACCGCTCCTTCGGCGGCACGGTGCACGCGCAGGGGGACGAGGTGCTCGCCGACCTCGACGCGGCGCACCGCGCCGCCGTGGTGCAGGTCTGCCGGGAGGCCCTCGCCAACGCCCGCAGGCACGCACCCGGCCGCCCCGTGGCCGTGTCGGTGGTCCGGGACGGCTCCGCCGTGTCCGTCACGGTCACGAACCCGCTCGGCTCCGACGGCCACGGGATCACCGGGATGCGGGAGCGCTTCGCGGAGCTGGGCGACGGCTCGACGGTCGATGCCGGGATCCGCGACGGCGCCTTCGTCGTGGCGATGCGCGTGCCCGTCGCCGACCGGGCGGGGGAGTCGTCGTGACGATCCGGGTGCTCGTCGTGGACGACCAGGCGATCGTCCGTGACGGACTGGTGACGGTGCTGTCGCTCGTGCCGGACCTCGAGGTCGTGGGCGAGGCCGCCGACGGAGCCGAGGCCGTCGCCGCCGTCGATCGGGACCGTCCGGACGTCGTCCTGATGGACCTCCGCATGCCGGGCGTCGACGGTCCGACCGCCACCGCACGCATCACCGCGGCGCACCCGGAGGTCGGGGTGCTCGTGCTCACCACCTTCGCCGACGACGACTCGATCGTGACGGCGCTCCGGTCCGGAGCCCGCGGGTACCTGACGAAGGACGCCGGTCGGACCGAGATCGCGACCGCGATCCGCGCCGTCGCGTCCGGGCAGGCCACGTTCGACGCCTCGGTCGGGGCGCGGCTCGTGGCACAGCTCGCGGGGCCTCCGTCGGCGCCGTCGCCGGGCGTCCGCGAGCGCTTCCCGGACCTCACCCCGCGCGAGGCGGACGTGCTCGACCGGATCGCCGCGGGCCGGTCGAACCCGGAGATCGCCGCCGAGCTGTTCCTGACGGTCCCGACCGTGAAGTCCTACGTGAACCAGGTGTTCGCGAAGCTCGGGGTCCGCAGTCGTGCGGAGGCCGTCGCCCTCGTGCTGCGCTCCTGACGCCGCTGCGCGCTCCCCGGCCACCGTCACCGGCTGCCCAGCGAGCGCCAAGGGACGTCACGTACCGTTCACCCGGTCGTCACCCGGACCGTGTCGATGCCAGCGGCCCCACACCGCCCGCGTCCACCCTCCGCCGTGACCGCGACGAGCCCGCCCGGACGACCCCCGACCGGTGTCGGCACGTCGCCGGCGCGTCGCTGCGCCGCCGTCCGGTGCGCCCTGCGTGCCGGGCCGCCCGCCGCGTGCACAGCACGCCGCCCCGTGCCAGCAGGAGCCCCGCATGACCGACACCCTGAGCGTCCCGACCCTGGGACTGACCACCGCGACCCGACCCCGGACGGCGACCCGTGCCTCCCGGCCGGTCCACGGCGACCACGACGTCGCACCCGCCTGGATGCGCGCGACCGGTGCGGTCCTGTTGCTCGGCGGCCTCGCGCTGTCGAGCGCGGTGCTGGCCTGGCCCGGCGACGCACCGGAGGCCGCGCTCCTCGTGCCGGGGGTCGTGGCGGTCGTCACGGGCTTCCTGCTCGTGCTCGCCCGGACCGGCGTCACCGTGACCGACGACCACGTGGTCCTGCGTCTCCGCCCGTTGCCCGCACGGCGCATCGACCGCTCCCGGATCGTGGACGTGCGCCTCGTCGAGGCGGACGCGTCGACGTTCGGCGGCATCGGGCTGCGCCGCGCGCACGGCGTGCGCGCACTGCTCCTGACGCCCGGGCTGGGCGTGGAGATCACCGACGACCGCGGCCGCGTGACGTTCGTCCGGACGGCGCGCCCCGAGGCCACGTACCGCGCGCTCGCGGCCTGACGACGGCGGAATGGACGACCGGTCCACCGGCTTATACACGTCATCGACGAAGAAGGTCAAGCCAGGACTGGACACCGGGGGACAAGCCGACCTATGATGACAGTTCGCGCTCCCTGGCTCGTCGTGTCGTCATATTGCGGTCGACCGTCGGTTCACATCGAACCCGCCTGGTGACGCCGGACCCGTATATGGCGGCGGGTCCCGCTCACTCCGATCATCGCACAGGTCGCATCCCACGGATGCGAACCGTTCCCCGTGTGTTGATCACCAGGTCGCGCTGAAGCGTCAATCCACCCACCAACGTGCTGCTCGTCAGTACCGGCCCGACGGGGCCTACCGGAGGTCACACCCTTGGCTGCTGCGCCCAACGCATCCACCAACCCCAAGAACGGTCGCAACCACTCGCGACTCTCGTTCGCCAAGATCACGGACACCCTCACGGTTCCTGATCTGCTCGCCCTCCAGACGGAGAGCTTCGACTGGCTCGTCGGCAACGACGTGTGGAAGGCCCGACTCGCAGAGGGGCAGGAGCAGGGTCGCACCGACCTCGCGCTGCACTCCGGGCTCGAGGAGATCTTCGAGGAGATCTCCCCGATCGAGGACCTCGGCGAGACGATGCAGCTCGGCTTCACGTCGCCCGAGCTCGAGGACCCGAAGTACTCGATCGACGAGTGCAAGGAGCGTGGCAAGACCTACGCCGCGCCGCTCTACGTCAACGCCGAGTTCATGAACCACATGACCGGTGAGATCAAGACGCAGACCGTGTTCATGGGTGACTTCCCGCTCATGACCGAGCGCGGCACGTTCATCATCAACGGCACGGAGCGCGTCGTCGTCTCGCAGCTCGTCCGTTCCCCGGGCGTGTACTTCGAGCGCGCGCAGGAGAAGACCTCCGACAAGGACATCTACTCCGCCCGCGTGATCCCGTCGCGCGGTGCCTGGCTCGAGTTCGAGATCGACAAGCGCGACCAGGTGGGCGTGCGCATCGACCGCAAGCGCAAGCAGTCCGTCACGGTCTTCCTCAAGGCCCTCGGCCTGACGAGCGAGGAGATCCTCGACGAGTTCCAGGGCTTCGCGTCGATCGAGTCGACCCTCGAGAAGGACGCCATCCTCACCAAGGAAGAGGCGCTCAAGGACATCTACCGCAAGCTCCGTCCGGGCGAGCAGGTGGCGGCCGAGGCGGCGCGTGCGCTCCTCGACAACTTCTACTTCAACCCGAAGCGCTACGACCTGGCGAAGGTGGGCCGCTACAAGCTCAACCGCAAGCTCGGCATCGACGCGCCGCTCAGCGACTCGGTGCTGACCGTCAAGGACATCGTCGCGACGATCAAGTACCTCGTCTCGCTGCACGCCGAGCGCACCACCATCGACGGCGTCCGCGACGGCGAGCCGGTGCAGCTCCGCCTCGACGTGGACGACATCGACCACTTCGGCAACCGTCGCATCCGTGCCGTCGGTGAGCTCATCCAGAACCAGGTCCGCACCGGTCTGTCCCGCATGGAGCGCGTCGTCCGCGAGCGCATGACCACGCAGGACATCGAGGCGATCACGCCGCAGACCCTGATCAACGTGCGCCCCGTCGTCGCCGCGATCAAGGAGTTCTTCGGGACGTCCCAGCTGTCGCAGTTCATGGACCAGAACAACCCGCTGGCGGGCCTGACGCACAAGCGTCGTCTCTCGGCCCTCGGCCCGGGTGGTCTGTCCCGTGAGCGTGCCGGCGTCGAGGTCCGCGACGTCCACCCGTCGCACTACGGCCGCATGTGCCCGATCGAGACCCCGGAAGGCCCGAACATCGGCCTGATCGGTTCGCTCGCGTCGTTCGGTCGGATCAACTCCTTCGGCTTCATCGAGACCCCGTACCGTCGCGTCGTCGACGGCCAGGTCACGACGCAGATCGACTACCTGACCGCCTCGGAAGAGGACGACTTCGTCGTCGCCCAGGCCAACGCGCCGCTCACCGACTCCTTCCACTTCCAGGACGACAAGGTGCTCGTCCGGAAGAAGGGCGGCGAGGTCGAGCTCGTCGGCAAGGACGAGGTCGACTACATGGACGTCTCGCCGCGCCAGATGGTGTCGGTCGCGACGTCACTCATCCCGTTCCTCGAGCACGACGACGCGAACCGCGCCCTCATGGGTGCGAACATGCAGCGCCAGGCCGTGCCGCTCCTCCGTTCCGAGTCGCCGCTCGTCGGCACCGGCATGGAGGGCTACACCGCCATCGACGCCGGTGACGTCGTCACCGCCGACAAGGCCGGTGTGGTCTCCGAGGTCTCGGCCGACGCCGTGACCCTGCAGCTCGACGAGGGCGGCACGCAGACCTACTACCTGCGCAAGTTCGACCGCTCGAACCAGGGCACGAGCTACAACCACCGCGTCATCGTCTCCGCAGGCGAGCGCGTGGAGCAGGGCGAGGTCATCGCCGACGGCCCCGCGACGGAGAACGGCGAGCTCGCGCTCGGCAAGAACCTCCTCGTCGCGTTCATGCCGTGGGAGGGCTACAACTACGAGGACGCGATGATCCTGTCGCAGAACCTCGTGAAGGACGACACGCTCTCCTCGATCCACATCGAGGAGTACGAGGTCGACGCCCGCGACACGAAGCTCGGCAAGGAGGAGATCACCCGCGACCTCCCGAACGTCAGCCCGGACCTCCTGGCCGACCTCGACGAGCGCGGCATCATCCGCATCGGCGCCGAGGTCCGCCCCGGCGACATCCTGGTCGGCAAGGTCACGCCGAAGGGCGAGACCGAGCTCTCCGCCGAGGAGCGCCTGCTCCGCGCGATCTTCAACGAGAAGTCGCGCGAGGTGCGCGACACCTCGCTGAAGGTGCCCCACGGTGAAGAGGGCACGATCATCGGCGTCAAGGTCTTCGACGCGCAGGACGGCGACGATGAGCTCGGCTCGGGCGTCAACCAGCGCGTGGTCGTCTACATCGCCCAGAAGCGCAAGATCACCGCCGGTGACAAGCTCGCCGGTCGTCACGGCAACAAGGGCGTCATCTCGACGATCCTGCCGGTCGAGGACATGCCGTTCCTCGCGGACGGCACCCCGGTCGACATCGTGCTCAACCCGCTCGGCGTCCCCGGCCGCATGAACTTCGGCCAGGTCCTCGAGATCCACCTCGGGTGGCTCGCGAAGCAGGGCTGGAACGTCGAGGGCATCCAGGAGTGGGCGTCGGCGCTGCCCGAGGCCGCGCGTCACGCGGAGCCCGGCACGAAGGTCGCCACCCCGGTGTTCGACGGTGCGTACGAGCGTGAGATCGAGGGCCTCCTCGACAGCACCCTCCCGAACCGCGACGGCGAGCGCCTGATCGGTTCGTCCGGCAAGGCGCAGCTCTTCGACGGCCGCTCCGGCGAGCCGTTCCCGGAGCCCGTCTCGGTCGGCTACATGTACATCCTCAAGCTGCACCACCTGGTCGACGACAAGATCCACGCGCGTTCGACCGGTCCGTACTCGATGATCACGCAGCAGCCGCTGGGTGGTAAGGCGCAGTTCGGTGGACAGCGCTTCGGTGAGATGGAGGTGTGGGCGCTCGAGGCGTACGGCGCCGCCTACGCCCTCCAGGAGCTCCTGACGATCAAGTCCGACGACATCCTCGGCCGCGTGAAGGTCTACGAGGCGATCGTCAAGGGCGAGAACATCCAGGAGCCCGGCATCCCGGAGTCGTTCAAGGTCCTCATGAAGGAGATGCAGTCGCTCTGCCTGAACGTCGAGGTCCTCTCGGCCGACGGCCAGGCGGTCAGCCTCCGCGACACGGACGACGAGGTCTTCCGTGCCGCCGAAGAGCTCGGCATCAACATCTCCTCGCGGTTCGAGTCGTCGTCCGTCGACGACATCTGATCCCGCCCGTACTCGTAACGAATCCAGCTAGAGAGAAGAACATTGCTCGAAGCAACTTCATTTGACGCACTGCGGATCGGTCTCGCCACGGCCGAGGACATCCGCCAGTGGTCGTACGGCGAGGTCAAGAAGCCGGAGACCATCAACTACCGCACCCTCAAGCCCGAGAAGGACGGTCTGTTCGGCGAGCAGATCTTCGGTCCGTCCCGCGACTGGGAGTGCGCCTGCGGCAAGTACAAGCGCGTCCGGTTCAAGGGCATCGTCTGCGAGCGCTGCGGCGTCGAGGTCACCAAGTCCTCGGTCCGCCGTGAGCGCATGGGCCACATCGAGCTCGCCGCGCCCGTCACGCACATCTGGTACTTCAAGGGCGTCCCGTCGCGCCTCGGGTACCTCCTCGACATGGCGCCGAAGGACCTCGAGAAGGTCATCTACTTCGCGGCGTACATGATCATCGACATCGATGAAGAGGGCCGTCACGCCGACCTCCCTGGTCTCGAGAACGAGATGCGTCTCGAGATCAAGACCCTCGAGGGCCAGCGCGACTCGATCATCGCCGACCGCCTCAAGAAGCTCGAGGACGACCTCGCAGCGCTCGAGGAGGAGGGCGCCAAGGCCGACGTCAAGCGCCGCACCAAGGACACCGCCGAGAAGGAGATGTCCCAGGTCCGCAAGTCGTTCGACGAGGACATCACCCGCCTCGAGCGCGTGTGGGAGGACTTCCGCAACCTCAAGGTGGGCGACCTCAAGCCCGAGGACGCCGTCTTCCACGAGCTGCAGGACCGCTTCGGCATCTACTTCGACGCCTACATGGGCGCCGAGGCGATCAAGCTCCGTCTCGAGGCCTTCGACCTGGCCGCCGAGGCCGAGTCGCTGCGCCTGCAGATCGCCGAGGGCAAGGGCCAGAAGAAGATCCGCGCGATCAAGCGTCTGCGCGTGGTCTCCTCCTTCCTCGCCACCGGCAACTCGCCGGCCGCGATGGTGCTCGACGTCGTCCCGGTCATCCCGCCGGAGCTCCGCCCGATGGTGCAGCTCGACGGTGGCCGCTTCGCCACGTCGGACCTCAACGACCTCTACCGTCGTGTGATCAACCGCAACAACCGTCTCCGCCGCCTGCTCGACCTCGGTGCCCCCGAGATCATCGTGAACAACGAGAAGCGCATGCTGCAGGAAGCGGTCGACGCGCTGTTCGACAACGGTCGTCGTGGTCGTCCGGTCACGGGTACCGGCAACCGCGCCCTCAAGTCCCTGAGCGACATGCTCAAGGGCAAGCAGGGTCGCTTCCGTCAGAACCTGCTCGGCAAGCGCGTCGACTACTCGGGCCGTTCGGTCATCATCGTCGGCCCGCAGCTCAAGCTCCACCAGTGCGGTCTGCCGAAGCAGATGGCGCTCGAGCTGTTCAAGCCGTTCGTCATCAAGCGCCTCATCGACCTGTCGCACGCGCAGAACATCAAGTCGGCCAAGCGCATGGTCGAGCGTTCGCGTCCGCAGGTGTGGGACGTGCTCGAGGAGATCATCCGCGAGCGCCCCGTGCTGCTGAACCGTGCGCCGACGCTGCACCGTCTCGGCATCCAGGCGTTCGAGCCGCAGCTCGTCGAGGGCAAGGCCATCCAGCTCCACCCGCTCGTGTGTGCTGCGTTCAACGCGGACTTCGACGGTGACCAGATGGCCGTGCACCTGCCGCTCTCGGTGGAGGCCCAGGCCGAGGCCCGCATCCTCATGCTCGCCTCGAACAACATCCTCAAGCCGTCCGACGGCCGCCCGGTGACCCTGCCCGCACAGGACATGATCATCGGTCTGCACCACCTCACGACCGTCCGCGAGGGCGCCGTGGGTGAGGGCCGCGCGTTCTCCTCCGTCGCCGAGGCGATCCTCGCGAAGGACCAGGGCACGCTGCACCTCAACGCGCTCGTCAAGATCCGCATGTCCGACGTGTACTTCGCCGAGGGCGAGGCGCCGGAGGGCTACGTGCAGGGCGAGCCGGTGCTGCTCGAGACGACCCTCGGCCGTGCGCTCTTCAACGAGACCCTCCCGGCGAACTACCCGTTCGTCCAGAAGGTCACGGACAAGGGCGTGCTGTCCGCGATCGTCAACGACCTCGCGGAGCGCTACTCCAAGACCGAGACGGCCGCCGCGCTCGACCGGATCAAGGACGCCGGCTTCTACTGGGGCACCCGCTCCGGTGTGACCGTCGCGCTCTCGGACGTCGTGACGCCTCCTCGCAAGAAGGAGATCATCGCGGGCTACGAGGTCCAGGCCGCCAAGGTCCAGGGCGAGTTCGACAAGGGTCTGATCACCGACGCGGAGCGCCGCGCCGACCTGATCAAGATCTGGACCGAGGCCACGAACGAGATCGCGCAGGAGATGCGCGACAACTTCCCGGTCGACAACACCATCAACCGCATGGTCTCGTCGGGTGCTCGTGGTAACTGGCTGCAGGTGCGCAACATCGCCGGTATGCGTGGTCTGGTGAACAACCCGAAGGGTGAGATCATCGCCCGCCCGATCATCAACTCGTACCGCGAGGGCCTGACCGTGGCGGAGTACTTCATCGCCACGCACGGTGCCCGCAAGGGTCTGGCGGACACGGCTCTCCGTACCGCCGACTCGGGCTACCTGACCCGTCGTCTGGTGGACGTCTCGCAGGACGTCATCATCCGTGAGGACGACTGCGGCACGACCCGCGGCCTCGAGCTGCCGATCGCGACGAAGGGTGCCGACGGCGCCCTGGTCCGCGACCCGCGCGTCGAGAACACCGTGTACTCGCGCACCCTGGCCACCCCGGCCGTGGACGCGCAGGGCACGGTCGTCGCCGAGGCCGGTGAGGACGTTGGTGACGTGCTGATCGACAAGCTCATCGCGGCCGGTGTCGAGAGCATCAAGGTGCGCTCGGTCCTGACCTGCGAGTCGGCCATCGGTGTCTGCGCGAAGTGCTACGGCCGTTCGCTCGCCACGGGCAACCTCGTCGACATCGGCGAGGCGGTCGGCATCATCGCCGCCCAGTCCATCGGTGAGCCCGGTACCCAGCTGACGATGCGTACCTTCCACACAGGTGGTTCGGCCTCGGCCGACGACATCACGCAGGGTCTGCCCCGCGTGACCGAGCTCTTCGAGGCCCGCACCCCGAAGGGCGCGTCCCCGATCGCCGAGGCCCCCGGCCGCGTCGTCATCGAGGACACGGACAAGGGTCGTCGGATCATCCTCACGCCGGACAACGGCGACGAGCCGTTCATCTACCCGGTGCTCAAGCGTGCGACCCTCCTCGTCGAGGACAACCAGCACGTCGAGCTCGGCGAGCAGTTCATCGCCGGCACGGTGGACCCCAAGGAGGTCCTCCGGGTCAAGGGTGTGCGCGAGGTCCAGAAGCACCTCGTCAACGGTGTGCAGGACGTGTACGGCTCCCAGGGTGTGCCGATCCACGACAAGCACATCGAGGTCATCGTGCGCCAGATGCTCCGCAAGGTCACCGTCGTCGACCACGGCGACACCGATCTGCTCCCGGGCGAGCTCGTCGACCGTTCGCGGTACAACGAGCTCAACCGTGCGGCGCTGCAGGAGGGTCGCAAGACCGCTTCCGCTCGCCAGGAGGTCATGGGCATCACCAAGGCGTCCCTCGCGACCGAGTCGTGGCTGTCCGCCGCGTCCTTCCAGGAGACCACCCGCGTCCTCACGCAGGCGGCCATGGAGGGCAAGCAGGACCACCTCGTCGGCCTCAAGGAGAACGTCATCATCGGTAAGCTCATCCCCGCCGGGACGGGCCTCAGCCGGTACCGCGACGTGGACGTGAACGCGACCGAGGAAGCGAAGGCCGAGCGGTACCCCAACCGCATCTTCGCGGACGACTCGTCGTTCTCGGACGCCGACCTGAGCTTCGTCGACTTCGACAGCTTCTCGTCGGACGACTTCACCCCGGGTACCTACAACTGAGTCTGAAGTGACCCACGGAGGGCCCCGCATCCGTCAGGATGCGGGGCCCTTCCGCGTTGCGGCTCGCCTCCGCGACCAGGGGGCGGCCTGGAGGCGCGGTGCGGGCCCGCCACGGGCCTCCCGTCCGCGTGGCCCGTCCGCTCGACCTTCAGGCGGTGCGGCCCTTCTCGTCGACGAGTGAGTACAGGCTGAGGACGTTGCCGTCCGGGTCGCGGACGTCGAACCAGTTCGTGGCGCCGTCGATGCACTCGACCGGGCCGATGTCGATGCCGAGGGCGCCGATGCGGCTGTGCTGCGCGGTGACGTCGTCCACGCCGAAGCGGACGGTGACCGGGTTCTCCTCGGCGTGCTCGTCCTCGTAGAGCTGGATCCAGATGCCGCCGACCTCGTACTCGGCGACGCCGTCCTCGGGTTCGAGGTCCGGCTCGGTGCGCTCGAACACTGCGCCGTACCAGAGGCAGGACGCCTCGATGTCGGTGACGGGCAGCCCCACGGTCACGCTCGTGATGTCCATGACTCATCATGGCCCGACGGGGTCGGGTGCGTCGAGGGGTTCCTGGCGTGCTGGCAGGCTGGGGACATGGCGACACTGCACGAACGGATCACGGCACCGGCCCACCTCGAGCCGCCGGTCCCGACCGCGGGGCTGACCTTCCGGCCGGCGACCCCGGACGACACCGCCGGGATCCTCGCCGTGGCGGTCGCCGCTGCGGCGGTGGACGACCCGCGCAGCCGTCCCTCCACAGCGGACGTCGAGCGGACTCTGTCCACGGAGGGGCTCGACGTCGCTCGGGACACCCTCGTGGGCGTCGATGCTGAGGGACATGTGCAGGCGTACGGCATCGTCATCGACATCCCGTCCCGGGTCACCGCGGCCCGGGCGGTGCTCGAAGGCGCGGTCCACCCCGCGTTGCGAGACCGCGGCATCGGTCGGAAGCTCCTCGCGTGGCAGGTCGGTCGGGCACGGCAGCGACTGGCGCAGCTCGACGTCGACCTCCCGGCGACCCTCGACGTCGGCGGACCGGAGGGCTCCTCGGTCCTGCGGCTGGCGGCACGCTCCGGGTTCGAGCCCGTGCGGACCTGGCTCGACATGGAGCTGGTGTTCGACGACGGTCCCGGCGAGGCCGCCCCGGTGCCGCCCGAGGGGCTCGTGGTCCGACCCGCGACCGAAGACGACATCGAGCCGCTGCGTGCGGCCAAGAACGACGCCTTCCGCGACCACTGGGGCTCCCAGCCGATGGTCGCGTCGGACTGGCGCGGCTTCCTCACCTCGGCCAAGAGCCGGCTCGACCTGTCCCGCGCGGTCGTCGACGATACCGGCGCCGTGCTCGCCTTCGCGATCGTCGAGGTGGAGCCGTCGGCGTTCGAGGCCCGCGGCCACGCCTTCGGGTACGTGCACTGGGTCGGCGTCGTCCGTGCTGCGCGGGGCCGGGGCCTGGCGCCGCTCGTGCTGGGCGCCGCCCTCGACGCGATCCGGACCGACGGGCTCGCGGCCGCGGTGCTCGACGTCGACGCGGAGAACCCCAGCGGTGCCGGCCGCATCTACGAGCGCCTCGGCTTCGTCGCGGGTGCCGTGCACGTCACGGCGTCCGTGTCCCTCTGACGCGGGCCGTCCGG
Organism: Curtobacterium luteum; assembly: GCF_001475545.1. Taxonomy (GTDB): domain Bacteria; phylum Actinomycetota; class Actinomycetes; order Actinomycetales; family Microbacteriaceae; genus Curtobacterium; species Curtobacterium luteum_A. The sequence goes on from NZ_LDQC01000023.1 coordinate 54,457, forward strand.
GCGGCACGCACGGGTCGACACCCTCGCACTGGGGACACCCGATGCCCGTCCGCCCCCTCCTTCTGGGACTGCGGCGGCCCTCCTGCGCGACCGTAGCGTGGTCGAGCGTCGTTCCCCGCACGGCGCCACTCCCGATCCGCGCGCGAACCGAAGGAGGCTCGGAGCCAATGGCCACGCTGTCCGAGATCCTCATCCTCAACGGCGCCCTGCCGATCGAGCACCTCGACTCGATGACCGGCGACGAAGACGTCGACGACCGGTCCATCCGAGCGCTCGTCGACCAGGGCATCGTGAGCGAAGCACAGTACATCACCGCTCGTGCCGCCTCGAGCAACTCCCGCACGGTGCCGCTGACCGACTACCCGGTCGACGGCACGGCGGTGTCGATGCTCCCCGCGGCGCTCTGCCGGCGTCACGGCGTGCTCGGCATCGGGTTCGAGGGCGACGTGCTCGTCCTCGCGATGGTGAACCCGACGAACGTCCTCGCGATCGACGACGCCCGCACCGCGTCCGGCCGGAGCGTCAAGCCGTTGCAGGTCGAGGAGCGCGACCTCGCCGCGGCGCTCGACCGGTACCTGCGCGCCGACGACGAACTCAACGACCTCACGTCGTCCCTCGAGGAAGAAGCCTCGCAGCAGGCGCAGCAGCAGGCCGACCTGACCGACGGCTCGCTCGACGACGTGCCGATCGTCCGGTTCGTGAACCTGCTCGTGTCGCAGGCGATCCAGGACCACGCGTCCGACATCCACATCGAGCCCGGTGAGCACGAGGTCCGCGTCCGCTACCGCATCGACGGCGTCCTGCACGAGATGGCCCCGGCGCCGAAGAACATCCAGAACGGCGTCGTCAGCCGTCTCAAGATCATGAGCGACATCGACATCGCCGAGCGTCGGAAGCCGCAGGACGGCCGCATGTCGGTCCGGCACGGTGGACGGCAGATCGACCTCCGCGTCGCGACGCTGCCGACCGTGTGGGGCGAGAAGGTCGTCATGCGGATCCTCGACAACACGAACACGTCGATGTCCCTCAAGGACCTCAACCTCCTCGAGCACAACTTCCGGGCGTACCAGCGCTCCTACTCGAAGCCCTACGGCATGATCCTCGTCACCGGACCCACCGGCTCCGGCAAGTCGACCACGCTGTACACGACGCTCAACGCGGTCGCGAAGCCCGAGATCAACGTCATCACCGTCGAGGACCCGGTCGAGTACCGCATGGCCGGCATCAACCAGGTGCAGGTCAACCCCAAGGCCGGGCTGACGTTCGCGTCCGCGCTCCGGTCGATCCTCCGCTCCGACCCGGACGTCGTCCTGCTCGGCGAGATCCGCGACCACGAGACCGCGCAGATCGCCATCGAGGCCTCCCTCACCGGCCACCTGGTGCTCTCCACGCTGCACACCAACGACGCCCCCTCCGCGGTGACCCGGCTCACCGAGATGGACATCGAGCCGTTCCTCGTCGGGTCCGCGCTGGACTCGGTGGTCGCGCAGCGCCTCGCTCGGCGACTCTGCGACCGCTGCAAGGCCCCGGCTGTCTACGAGGCCGAGCAGCTGCACGCCCTCGGGTTCCTGCCCAGTGCGGACGCACCCGTACCCGAGTTCTCCGCCCCGATCGGCTGCTCGGTGTGCTCGAACACCGGCTACCGCGGCCGGATCGCGCTGCACGAGGTCATGACCGTGACCGAGGAGATCGAGCGGCTCGCCGTCGCCCGTGCATCGAGTGCGGAGATCAGCCGCGTCGCCCAGGAGCAGGGCATGCTCACCCTCCGGCAGGACGGGTGGGAGAAGGTCAAGCTCGGCATGACGAGCGTCGACGAGATCCTGCGCGTGGTCGCGTAGGCCCGGGAGCACAACGATGACCGATTCCGTCTACGACATCACGCCCGCGGACGACCCCGTCCACGGCTGGCACCCCGGAGCGCCCGGCAACGAGGTCGGTGGAGGACGCCGAGCAGCGCGCCTGGCAGCTGCTGCGGCGGCCGCCGCGTCCCACCCGACGTCCCCGGACGTCGCGAGTGCCGTCGTGCCGCCGCCCGCCGCGTCCCCCGTCTACGACCTCACCGACGAGGCCGCCTGGGCCGCACCCGTCGCGCCGGCTCCGACACCCACGTGGGACGCGCCCCTCGCTGCCGCCGCCCCGGCGCCGGCCTGGGACGCACCCGTCGCCGCCACCGCTCCTGTTGCCGCCTGGGAAGTGCCCTCCGACGCCGCCCCCGGGGCGACCCCCGCGTGGCCCGCCCCGTCGGGCGACCCCGTCGCCGTGCCGGTCGCACAGCCGCAGGCTGCGCCCGCGACGCCACCCGCAGCCGTGCCGTCGTCGACCGCGTCCTACGGGTACGCCGACGAGGCGACCCGACAGCTTCCGGTCGTGTCCGGCGGGGTCCCCACGGGCCTCCCGGCCGGACCGGCTGCCGACGGGAGCGAGGTGATCAACTTCACGCGTCACGCGCGCGAGGTCGCCGATCCCGACCTCATCACCGCGCTCGCGCAGGTCGTCTACCAGGGCGCGTCCGACCTGCACGTCACCGCCGACGCACCACCGACCGTGCGCGTCGACGGATCGCTGCGACCCGCCGTGCCGGGAGGCCCGTGGTCGCGTGCCAAGGTCATCGCGGCACTCAAGACGATGCTGTCCGTCGAACAGGCAGGACAATTCGACCACGAGCAGGAACTCGACTTCGCCTACTCGCTCTCGCCCGACTTCCGGTTCCGCGTGAACTACTACCAGCAACGTGGCAACTGGGGCGCCGCGTTCCGCATCATCCCGACGAAGATCAAGACGCTCAAGCAGCTCGGCATCCCCGAGCACGTCGGCGAGTTCGCCAAGCTCCCGCGTGGGCTCGTCCTCGTCACCGGGCCCACCGGCTCCGGCAAGTCGACCACCCTCGCCGCCCTCATCGACCTCGTCAACGAGACCCGCGCGGACCACATCGTCACGGTCGAGGACCCGATCGAGTTCATGCACGAGCACAAGAAGGCGATCATCAACCAGCGCGAGGTCGGTGCCGACACGCACTCCTTCGCCGCCGCGCTCAAGCACGTGCTGCGGCAGGACCCCGACGTGATCCTCATCGGCGAGCTCCGCGACCTCGAGACCATCTCCGTCGCGCTCACCGCCGCCGAGACCGGGCACCTCGTCTTCGCGACCCTCCACACCCAGAGCGCACCCGGCACCATCGACCGTGTCATCGACGTGTTCCCGCCGCACCAGCAGGGCCAGATCCGGACCCAGCTCGCGTCGACCCTCGAAGGGGTCGTCTGCCAGACCCTCGTGCCGAAGGCCAACGGCGCCGGCCGCGTCGTCGCCACCGAGATCATGAAGACCACGCCCGCGATCGGCAACCTCATCCGCGAGGGCAAGACCTACCAGATCACCTCGGCCATGCAGGCCGGCCGTGACGCCGGCATGCACACCATGGACCAGGACCTCGCCGAGCTCGTCAACGTCGGCACCGTCACCCGTCGCGCCGCCATGGAGAAGGTCCACGACCACGACGGCTTCGACCGGCTCGTGCAACGTGTCGAGTCGCCGTCCGACTCCTCCGCCGCCGCCATCGCCGCGTCCGAGATCGACTTCGGCGACAAGTACTCGGGAGGCCATTGATGTCGCTCGCCTTCGACTACCGCGGCCGTGACGGCAGCGGCAAGCTCGTGAAGGGGCGGCTCGACGCCGCGTCGGAGGGAGCCGTCGTCCAGCGCCTCCGCGGCATGGGAGTCTCGCCGATCGCCATCACGGAGGCGAAGCCCGGCACCGGTCTGCAGACCGAGATCAAGATCCCCGGGTTCGAGAAGGGCGTCGGGCTGAAGGACCTCGCGATCATGTCGCGGCAGGCCTCCACCATGCTCACGTCCGGGCTCTCCCTGCTCCGGGCGCTGACGATCCTCGCTGACCAGACCGAGAACAAGAAGCTCAAGGACATCCTCGGGAAGGTCCGGGACGACGTCGAACGAGGCGTGTCGTTCTCGGACGCGGTCGCGAAGTACCCGGTGGACTTCCCGCCGATCATGATCAACATGATCCGGGCGGGGGAGACGGGCGGCTTCCTCGACCAGGCCATGGACTCGGTGGCGACGAACTTCGAGAAGGAGCACAAGCTCCGGTCGACGATCAAGTCGGCGATGACGTACCCGGTGGTGGTGCTCGTCATGTCGCTGCTGGCGGTCGCGATCATGCTGATCTTCATCGTCCCGATCTTCCAGGACATGTTCTCGTCACTCGGTGGGAAGCTCCCGCTGCCGACGATGATGCTCGTGTACCTGTCACACGCGATGCGGTACATCGCGATCCCGCTGGCGATCGCCATCCTGGTCTTCTGGTTGTGGTGGCGGGTGAACAAGAACACCGAGCGGGTGCGCTCCGTCGTCGACCCGATGGTGTTGCGACTCCCGGTGTTCGGACCCCTGCAGAAGAAGATCGTCATCGCGCGGTTCTCCCGGAACTTCTCGAACATGATCGGCGCGGGCGTACCGATCCTGCAAGCGCTGCGGATCGTCGGAGAAGTGTCGAACAACGTCGTCGTGAAACGCGCTCTCGACAATGTCGCCGAATCTGTCCGGAAAGGCGAATCGATCGCCGAACCGCTGCAACGCGAGAATGTGTTCCCGGCAATGGTGACGCAGATGGTCGCAGTGGGTGAGGATGCCGGATCGCTGGAGACCATGCTCGAGAAGATCGCGGTGTTCTACGACGCCGAGGTCGAAGCGACCACCGACGCCCTGACTTCCCTCATCGAGCCGCTGCTCATCGCGTTCCTGGGGGTGGTGGTCGGTGGGATGATCATCGCGCTGTACATGCCGATCTTCCAGATCACGAACGTCGTGCAGAACGCTTCTTGACGTTCCACCCCCAGAGCGAGGGTGTTCGGCAATTGCTCCACCCCTCGCTCTGGGGGTGATTCGTACCCGGGTTGGCCCCCGTTCTCGGGATTGGCCCTCGGAAACGCTCCGAATACGCTGATCAGCGGCGGCCGAGCAAGCCCCGAAAACTATTCCCACGCATTCTTTCGAAGAACGGAAACACCATGTACTTCGCTCTCATGGGCAAGCTCGACGCTCGCCGCAAGGGTCTCCTCGCCGACAAGGAGAAGGGCTTCACGCTCATCGAGCTCCTCGTCGTCGTCATCATCATCGGCATCCTCGCCGCGATCGCCATCCCGGTGTACATCGGGGTGCAGAACAACGCGAAGAACTCCGCGGTGAAGTCCGACATCTCGAACGTCAAGACGGCCGTGGTCACCGTCGTCTCGCAGTCCGACACCGGTGCATATCCGGCAACCCTCTCATCGACGGAGCTGACGTCAGGCGACTACAAGGCCGCGGGCAGCACCGTCGGTACCGACACGACCATCACGTACACCGTGAACGCCGACAAGTCCGCGTTCTGCATCCAGGGGAAGAGCACCGCGACGGGCAAGACCTTCGGCGCGACGGACTCGTCGGGTGTCGCTGAGGGCTCCTGCTCCGCGGGTGTCTTCACCAAGAAGTAGGCAACTCAGTCGGGGGAGGCGTGGCTGACCAGCCACGCCTCCCGTTCGTGTCCATGAGGAGGGACGCCATGATCTCGCGCATCGCCGAGCGACTGCGTTCCGCCCGCGAGTCCGACGAGGGGTTCACGATCATCGAGGTGATGGTGGCCATGACGATCTTCGCCCTGATCGCCGCCGGCATCGCCGCCGGCATCACCTCTTCCCTCGTCCTCGCCAAGGACACCCGCGCCCGCGAGGTCGCAGCCTCCGTCGCCATGGAGGACATCGACACCCTGCGCGACACCTCGAGCATCTTCGACGTGAAGTCCGGCACGGCCCAGCGGCAGGTCGGCGGGCGGACCTACGACCTCAAGCGCACCGTGACGTGGACGAAGTCCTCCGGCGCCTCGAACGCCTGCGGCACCGGTGACGGCACACTCTCCTACAAGGCGGTCACGGTCACCGTCAGCTGGACGACCAGCGCCTCCTCGTCCGGCTCGCAGCGCTTCACGATGTCGAGCGCGATCGCGCCCCTCACCAACATCAACTCCGATTCGACCGGCTCGATCCTCGTCGGGGTCACCAACGCGAACGGCGTCGGCGTGGCGGGGATCGTCCCGACCGTGAGTGGCGGCCCGGCGGGTGTCACCTTCCCGGCGACCGACGCCGAGGGGTGCACGTACGTCTCGGGCGTCGCGCCGGGGACGTACACCGTTGCAGTGGCGCGCTCCGGTTACGTGGACTCGACCCAGCAGGTGAGTCCCTCGCAGCAGTCGGTCAAGGTGTCGGCAGGATCGTCCGGGGCCGCCGCGTTCGCGTTCGACCAGGCCGCCACCTACAGCTACCAGTACGCGACCACCCCCGACTCCGGCGCGGTCCTCCCCACGAACCTCCAGCTGTCCGTCACGAACGCCGTGTCCGGCACGAAGGTCTACGACCGATCGCCGACCTCCGTGTCCCTGTTCCCGTTCCCGAGCGGCTACCAGGCCGTCGCGGGCAGCTACGCCGCCGACGACTCCGCCGACGCCGCGTCCACCTGCCTGAGCCCGGAGCCGGGGACCTGGACGATCCCGAACGCGAACGGGAAGAAGGGGACGGCGACGGAGTCCCGCGACAACTCGCAGCAGCCCCGACGGGTCGAGATGGGAGCGGTCACGCTGTCGGGCCTGGACACGTCCAAGTTCGTCACGGCGAAGACCACGACGCCGGGCAACGGGGACCCCGGGTGTGCGAAGGGCATGACGCTCACGTTCCCCAAGCCGACGTCGGGCAAGATGACCATCGCCCTGCCGTGGGGGACGTGGAAGATCTACAGCGGAACCACGTCGGGAGCGATCTCGACCGTGCTGGGGCTGACCAGCACGACCGTCGCCATGGTCACGAACGGCAGGGTCTCCGACGGAGCCGTCACCGTCGACCCGAGGCCGGCGAGCTGATGCGCGCGCTCCTGCACCGGCTGCGCGCCGAGGACCGCGGCATCACGCTCGTCGAACTCATCGTGGCGATGCTCGTCACCTCGCTCATGCTCACGCTCGTCGGCAGCTTCTTCGTGTCGATGACCAAGGCGCAGCAGACCGTCTCGGGTCTGGACGCCAGCACCCGTCAGGGCACGACGTCGGTGACGCAGCTCGGTCGGTACCTCCGCGAGGCGAGCCGCGTGCCGGTCTCCCGGACCGTCACGCAGCCGGCGTTCTCCACCGCGACGGCCGGTGCGCTCGCCTTCACCTCGAGCGTCGACACGACCACCTCCGCGGCAGGGATGACGAAGGTCACCGTCGACGTCGTCGCAGGCAAGCTCCTCATGCAGTTGCAGCGGGGGGACTGCTCGACGGGCTACTGCACCTTCCCGAGCTCGAACCCGGTCCGCAGCGTCGTCCTCGCGGACGTCGTTCGCGGTCGGTCGCTCTTCACCTACTCCAACGCGAACGGCACCGTGTTCACCCCGACCTCGACGACCGTCGACACGATCCGGTCCGTCCGGATCACGCTGACCACCGGCTCGACGGGCAGCGCTGCGGCGAACGACACCACCTTCGCGGCCACCATCAACCTGCGCAACCTCGACTACGGCGCAGCGACGGAGTCATGATGCTCACCCGGATGATCCGTGCCCTCCGCGCCCGCGACGACGAGCGTGGCGTCGCCCTCGCCGCCGTCATCGGCATCGGCGCGGTGCTGCTCGTCGTCCTGTCGCTCGTCGTCGCGACCGCCACCAGCGGCGCTGCCAAGGCGACGAACGACACGAACTACACGAAGGCGATCGCGGCCGCGTACGCCGGGCTCTCCGAGTACCAGGGGCGTCTCGCGGCGGACAACGCGTACGTCAAGTACGGCGTGCGCACGGCGTTCTCCGCCACCAGCACCTACACGGCTGACCCGACCAACAAGGCGTTCGGCGTCGCGAAGGACGGCTCGTGGGCGAGCGTCGTCGGGAGCAGCGACCAGTTCTACCGGTACGAGGTCGACAACTCGGCCTACGCGACGACCGGCAAGGTGCGGTTGCGGGTGACGGGCAAGGCCGGGTCGACCACCCGGACGATCGTGGTCGACCTGCGTGGGGACGGCTTCGTCAACTACCTCTACTTCACGAACTACGAGTCACAGGACCCGTCGCTGACCGGGACCGGGTGCACCTCGAAGCACCGCAACGAGGCCGACTGGACCACGTCGAGTTGCGAGCCGGTCGTGTTCGCGAGCGGTGACACCCTCGACGGGCCCGTGCGCACGAACGACGTCATCACCGCGTGCGGCGCGTGGTTCAAGTCGACCGTGCAGGACACCGGCGCCGCCGGCTTCTTCTACACGAGCAAGAGCACCCAGATCGACTCGACGTGCAAGTCCGCCACCACGTTCGACGGTGGGGACATCAAGACGGTCGGCACCCTGCCGATGCCGAGCACGAACGCGAACATGAAGCAGGAGGCGCGGACGGACGTCCCGGACAAGGTCGCCAAGCCCGGGTGTCTCTACACGGGTCCGACCTCGATCACCTTCCTGTCCGGGGGCAAGATGCGGGTCGTCTCGCCGTGGACGAAGGCCACCCAGGTGCAGGGCGACGCCGGTGGCAACGCGATCGCGGCCGGTCCCGGCAACGACGCGCTCTGCGGATCGACGGCAGCCCTCGGCGGCTCGGGTGCGACGATCCCGGTGCTGCCGGCCAACCTCGTCTACGTGCAGAGCGTGCCGTCGACCGCGACGGACCCGAACTACTGGGGACCGAGTGCGACGCCCACCGGCACGGTGAACGGGACCGTCGCCGCGGGTTCGCGTGTGTTCTGCCAGCAGAACGTGAAGTCGGGCAGCACCGTGAGCTCCGACTACGGCAACGGTCTCGGCTACCCGCTCTCGGGCGAGTTCACCGGAACCCGGGGCGACGCCGGGTTCTACGGCTGCCGAAACGGGGACGCATTCGTCTCGGGCTCGTTCGGCGGCCAGATGACCGTCGCCGCAGAGAACTTCCTCTACGTCACGGGCAGCATCGTCTACCAGAACGGCCGGAACTCGGACGACATGCTCGGCCTGGTCGGGCAGAAGGCGGTGTCGATCTACAACCCCGTCTCGTGCGAGAGCTACGCGAACCTGCAGCGGACCGCGTGCAACACGGGCCGGACCAGCTACTCGACCAACCTCGCCGCCACGAGCAACATCGAGGTCGACGCCGCCATCGCGAGCAACCTCGGCACGTTCAACGTGCAGAACTACCAGTACGGCGCGGGTCTCGGGAAGCTGACCATCTACGGCTCCATCGCCCAGCAGTTCCGCGGCGCCGTCCGCTCGCAGTACTCGACCGGACTGCTGACCGCCTACGCGAAGGCCTACGGCTACGACGCCCGCCTCCGCACCTCGGCACCGCCCAAGTTCCTCCAGCCCGTGTCCACCACCTACGGCGTGACGACCGAGACGGAGTCCGCCACGGCGTTCCGGTCGGACGGCACCCCGACCGGGAAGTGAGCGTGACCACCGTGCTGCCCTTCGTCCTCGCACTCGTCGCGGTCCTCGGCCTCGCCGTGGGCTCGTTCCTCAACGTCGTCGTGCACCGGGTCCCCGCCGGGATGTCGGTGTCGCACCCGGCGAGCGCGTGCCCACGCTGCGACCACCGGATCCGGGGGGTCGACAACATCCCCGTGGTGTCCTGGCTCGTCCTGCGAGGCCGGTGCCGCGACTGCGCAGCCCCCATCTCGATCCGCTACCCGAGCGTGGAAGCCGCCACGTGCCTCCTGGCAGTCCTGGTGACCGCCTTCCTCGCCACAGCTCCGTGGAGTCCCCTGGCGGACGCGGACGCGGCGGCGGACTCGAGGGCGAGGTCGATCGTGCGGGGCGCGCTCATCCTCGTGGCGCTGCTGTACCTGATGGCGATCAGCGTCGCCCTGACCCTCATCGACCTCGACACCCGAACGCTCCCCAACCGGATCGTGCTGCCGGCCGCGGTCGTGCTGCCCGTGCTGCTCGGGATCGCCGCGGCCGTGACCGGCGACTGGGGGGCGATCGTCCGCGGGTTCGTGGGGTTCGTCGGCCTCGGCGCCGTGTACCTGTGCCTGGCGCTCGCGGTCCCCGGCGGAATGGGGTTCGGGGACGTCAAGCTCGCTGCTCCGCTCGGCTTCGTGCTCGCGTACCTCGGATGGGGACCCCTCGCAGTGGGTTCTTTCGGCGCGTTCCTGCTCGGCGGTACCTTCGCGATCGTCCTGGTGCTCGTGCGTCGAGCCGGACGAGGCAGCGGGATCCCGTTCGGGCCCTGGATGCTCGGCGGCGCCTGGATCGGCATCGTCCTCGGCGAACCGCTCTGGCGCGGGTACCTCGGCATCCTCGGGCTCGCCTGAGCTCATGACGAGACGGCGCCACGGCGACCCGGCTCGAAGCCCCAACCCACCCCCGGAAGGACCAGTCATGGCCAAGAGCATCGTCGGCGTCGACATCGGCTCCGCCACCATCCGCGCGGTGGAGGTCCAGGACGCGAGCCGTCCGAAGCCGACCATCGTCCGGTTCGCAGAGGTGCCGGTCCCGGAGGGTGCGACCCGCCAGGGCGAGGTCGTCGAACCGAACACCGTCGCCGGAGCAATCCGGCAACTCTGGTCCATCGGACGGTTCCGCTCGAAGGACGTCGTGCTCGGGATGGGCAACCAGCGGGTGCTCTCGCGGGACCTGACCGTGCCGCGGGCCTCCCTCGCGCAGATCCGGGAATCACTCCCGTTCCAGGTCCAGGACATGCTGCCGGTCCCGGTCGGTGACGCGATCCTCGATTTCTACCCGACGTCCGAGGGGATCGGCGACGGCGGCCCCACCGTGAGCGGTCTGCTCATCGCCGCCGTCAAGGACGCTGTACTCGCGAACGTCCGCGCCGTGCAGGCTGCGGGACTCAACCCGGTCGGTGTCGACCTCATCCCGTTCGCACTCGCCCGCGTGCTCGCACCGGCGGACCAGCGAGGCACGGTCGCGATCGTCGAGTGCGGCGGCAACACCACGACCGTCGTCGTGGTCACGAACGGCGTTCCGAAGTTCGTCCGGATCATCCCCACCGGGGGCGACGACGTCACCCGGCTGCTCGCCGGGCGGCTCGGCATCGAGGAGCCCGCAGCGGAGGCGGTCAAGCGTCACCTCGGCATGGACCTGTCCGCCGCACGCACGAGTGACGACGCCCTCGCCGTCGCCGTCGTGCGGGAGACCGCTGGCGAGCTGATGGCGAGCCTCCGGAACACGATCAGCTACTTCGTCAACACCCATGCGGATGAACCGGTCGACGCCGTCCTGCTCGCCGGTGCCGGAGCTGCGCTCCCAGGCTTCGCCGAGGCGCTCCAGGAATCGACCCGACTCCCGGTGCGCCACGGCGCACCCTTCGCGAGTGTGTCGCTCGCCAAATCCGTGCGCGTCGAGGACCTGCACGCGCACGGGCCGTCCATCGCGGTCGCGTGGAGTCTCGCAGCCGGAGGGAAGGCAGCATGAGCCAGCAGACCAAGGCGGCTCCGGTGCGTGCCGGCCGCGGACGTGGTCACGGCCAGTCGGACACGGCCGTCCACGGGGCCGCTGAGCAGCGATCCGCGCGGAACCGGCGCCAGGTCGGTGACCTGGTGGTCGGCGGACGCCCTCGCGTCGACCTCCTGCCGCCCGAGGTGCTCGCCGCCCGCCGGGCACAGCGGACGGTCCGCCGCGTCTGGGCAGGAGTGGTCCTCGTCGCCGCGGTGGTCGGCATCGGCATCGGTGCAGCCTCGATGGTCGCAGCCGGTGCCCACGACGACCTCACGGGCGCCCAGAGCCAGACCCTGTCCCTGCTGCAGCAGCAGGCCCAGTACAAGGACGTCCGTGCAGCGGAGTCGGGGACGGCGCTCCGCGAGGCTGCCCAGGCGGTCGGAGGCTCGACCGAGATCTCCTGGAAGTCGTACCTCGGCTCCGTCCAGGAGTCGCTCCCGAGCGGTACGCGGATCACCGGCGTCACCGTCGATTCGGCGTCACCGTTCGAGAGCTACGTGCAGTCGGACGCGCCGCTGCAGGGCCGACGCATCGCGACACTGACCATCGCGGCCGAGAGCCCCACGCTGCCGTCCGTACCGCAGTGGCTCGACTCACTCAAGGGCCTCACGGGCTTCGTCGACGCGACCGCGAACTCCGTGACCCTCGACGAGAGCACCGGCGCGTACACGGTGAACATGACGATCCACGTCGACGACGAGGCCTTCGACCGGAAGTACGACCAGGACAAGGGGCAGTGAGATGACCCGCAACCGCCTCAACATGCTGCTCGCCATCGCTTCGATGCTCATCGTGGCGCTCGCCGGCTTCTTCCTGGGCGTCCAGCCGCAGCTCGCTCAGGCCGCCGCTGACCGGGAACAACAGGTCGGGGTCGACGCGACCAACCGCACGACCGCCTCGGAGCTCGCACGGCTCAAGGATCGGGCGAAGAGCCTCCCGAAGCTCGAAGCCGAACTCGCCTCGCTCACTGCCTCGGTGCCCGACAGCGCCTCGATGTCGACGTTCTACGCGTCGGTCAACTCGGTCGCCGCACGGACCGGGGTGAAGGTCTCTGCGATCACGACGGCCGACGCGCAGGCGTACACGCCGCCGACGTCCGCAGGCGGTGCGACCGCTGAACCCGACACGACGGCGTCGCCGCAGGCCACGGCCTCGGCCAGCCCTGATCCGTCGGCGACCGCGAGCGCTTCGGCGGCGCCGCAGGCGTCCGTCGTCACCGACCCCCGGATCACGTCCGCGAACTTCTCGGCGATCCCGGTGACGGTGTCCGTCGACGGCTCCTTCGACCAGGCCCTCGCGTTCGTCGGGGGCATGCAGGACGGGCCGCGGCTCTTCCTGGTGAACGCGGTCTCGTCCACCGCAGCTCAGGCCACCACCGACAGTGGCGGCGGTGGTGGTGCGAGCGACGTGACGACGTGGACGTTCGGCGGGTACGTGTACGTGCTCTCGGACGCGGACACGACCGCTACCGACAAGGGCTGATCACACCGCTCTCGGACCCCGCGGACTGGGGTGTGACGCGCCACGCCGCGCCCTCTTCCGTCGGGGGTCCCCGTCTGCGTACGATGCTCCCGACGCCGCGTTCGTGGCTGCTCATCCCCCTCTCGAACGGCCCCGCTGGTGGGCTGTTCCTCGTCGTGCCCGGAGTCGCGCGTGTTGAACGGAATCGTGGAGTTCCTCGGCTGGTTCGGAGCGGTAACTGTCTTGGCTGGTTACATCCTCTTCTCGACCGGCAAGCTGCCGAACGGCCCGGTCTACCAGCTGCTCAACCTCGTCGGCGGCCTCGCGATCGCCGTCAACGTCGGAGCGCACCACGCGATCCCGTCGCTCATCGTCAACGGCATCTGGGCGATCGTCGCTGTGGTGGTCCTGACGAAGATGCTGCGCACGCGCCGTGCGGAGGAGCGCGGTGAGCCGGTGGAGGCGACGACGGCCCAGGTCCTCGTCGAGCCGCCGACCACGACAGCGGTCCTGCCGGTCGTCGGCCCCGCACTCCGCGACCACGACGACTCCGCCGCGCCGACGACCGGAGCGGGTACCCGGGCCGCGGAGCGCGACGCGGCGCCGGCCGACGCCCCGTCCGAGGCGCCCACGGCCCCAGCACCGATGACCGAGACCGTCCCGGTCATCACCGCGACGATCGCGCTCGCCCTGGTCGCGGCGGCCCAGCGGGACCAGCACGAGCGGGACCAGCGCGAGAACGACCCGCAGGCGCAGGACCACGAGCAGGCCGGACTCGCCTGACCCCGGGTCAGTCCGCCCGGTCGAACGCCGCCCAGCCGAACGCCGCCCGGCCGAACCCCGCGACACCCGTCCGCGCCACCGACCCCGGCGATACGATCACTGCATGTCCCGGTGGCTGGTCGCGACGATGACGTCCGTGCTCTTCATCGCGCTCGTCGTCGCGGTGTCCGGCTTCGAGGCGCTCCTCGCCGACGTCGAACCGATCACCCAGCCCGACGCGACCCCGTACCTCGGCCCCGCGATGGTCGT
>NZ_LDQC01000024.1 GCF_001475545.1 Curtobacterium luteum
AACCAAAGCCCGTTCGAACCCCGCAACGCCGTGGTTCGAACGGGCTTTGGTTGTGCGGCGCCGCCGCCGGCGCGCGGCAACCGCGCGGTCGGCGTGGGCGCTGCCGGCGCGCGGCGGCGCGGCCGAGCGCGGCGGCGCGGCCGCGCTGGGCGCCGCGCTGCGCCGCGCCGCGCCGCCGGGTCAGTCCTCGTCGCGGGCGCCGACGAGCTCGGGCGCGGTGAGCAGCCGCGGCTCGTCGTCGATCGTGGCGGGGTCGGCGATGACCTTCGACTCGTCGAGCAGGGACAGTCGCCGGGCACTCGGCAGCACCTGCCGTTCGAGCGACCCCACGAAGCGGTTGTAGTCGACGACGGTGCCGCGGATGGCCCGACCGAGCTTGTCCACGTGCCCCGCGAGCGTCGACAGGCGTCCGTAGAGCTCGCGCGAGACCCGGAAGAGCTCTCGGGCCTCGGCGGTGACGACGTCTTGCTGCCACGAGAACGCCACCGTCTTGAGCACCGACCACAGCGTCACGGGGGAGGCCAGCGCCACCCGCTTCCGGAAGGCGTGGTCGAGCAGCCCCGGGTCCGCCGCGAGCGCACTGGCGATGAGCGACTCCGACGGGATGAACGCCACGGTCAGCTCGGGTGAGGCGTCGTAGCCGGACCAGTACTCCCGCGCCGCGAGGGCGTCCACGTGCGCCCGGAGTGCCCGCACGTGCTGCTGCAGGAGCTGGTCGCGCCGGGCTCCCTCCGCCCCGGTGGCGGTCGCGGGGATCTCGGCCGCCTGCAGGTACGCGCTGAACGGCACCTTCGCGTCGACGGCGATGGTCTTGCCGCCGGGCAGGTGCACGACCATGTCCGGCCGCGCGGCCCCGGCGGACGTCGTGACCGAGGACTGCACGTCGAAGTCGACGCGTTCGAGGAGCCCGGCCGCCTCGACCACGTTCCGGAGCTGCGTCTCGCCCCAGACGCCGCGTGTGTTGTTCGACGACAGCGCGCTCGCGAGCGTGTCAGCGGTGGCGCGCAGACGTTCCTCGGACTCCGCCGCCGACCGCAGCTGCGCGGAGAGTGCCCCGTACTGTTCGCTCCGGGACTGCTCGAGCTCGGCGATCTTGGCGCGCATGACGTCGAGCGTCTGCGCGACCGGGCTCAGCGCGGAGAGGACCTTCGACTCGTTCTGGTTCCGCGCCGCATCGGCCCCGTGCATCCGCTGCACGAGGTGCTCGAGCTCCGCCGCCCGACGCTCGAGCGAGTCGACCTGCCGCCGGTACTGCGCGTCCTGCGCGTCGAGCCGTTCCTCGGCGTCGGCCCGGACGGTGTCGAGCTGCGCGCGCAGAGCGTCCGCCGTGGCGTGCGCGGCGGCGGCGTCGACACCGGCGCGCGAGCGGGCGAGCGCCCAGGCGACGACGGCACCGACGGCGAGGCCGATGACGAGACCGATGACCAGGGCGAGGATCTGCATGACGCGACCCTGGCAGGACCCACCGACACCGCGCCTCCAGGCAGGAGACCCCGCGACGGAAGGCTGCGAAGATCGCGCGTCAACTATGTAATGACATTAGGGCAAACGGGGTGTACAGTCGTGCTCGTCCGCCGATGAAGCCGCACGGAAGGTCCATCCCGTCGCATGACGAACGAAGCACCGCACGCCTACGACGTGATCACGATGGGACGCGTCAGCGTCGACGTCTACCCGCAGCAGACCGGCCCCCTCGAGGACGTCACCTCCTTCTCGAAGTCCGTCGGCGGCAGCGCCACGAACGTGGCCATCGCGGCAGCCCGTCACGGTGCGGACACCGCCGTCATCACGCGCACGGGCAACGACCCGTTCGGCCGCTACATCGCACGGACGCTGCCCGAGTTCGGCGTGGCGAACGACTTCGTCGAGACCGTCGAGGGGCTGAACACCCCCGTGGCGTTCTGCGAGATCTTCCCGCCGGACGACTTCCCGCTGTACTTCTACCGGGCCCCCAAGGCACCGGACCTGATGATCACGACGAAGTCCCTCCCGTTGCACGAGATCGAACGTGCCCGGGTGTTCTGGACGACCGTGACGGGGCTCAGCGAGGAGCCGAGCCGGAGTGCCCACCACGCTGCACTCGAAGCGCGGACCGCGTCGACGAGCGACACGAAGGCGCACACCGTCCTCGACCTCGACTACCGCTCGATGTTCTGGTCCACCCCCAGCGCCGCCACGCGTGAGGTCGCCGTCGCCCTCGAGCACGCCACCGTCGCCGTCGGCAACCGCGAGGAGTGCGAGGTCGCCGTCGGTGAGACGGACCCGGTGCGGGCGGCGGACGCCCTGCTCGAGCGCGGGGTCGAGATCGCGATCGTCAAGCAGGGACCGAGGGGCGTCCTGGCGAAGACCCGGGACGAGTTCGTCGAGTTCCGCCCGCACACCATCGACGTCGTGAACGGCCTCGGCTCGGGCGACGGCTTCGGGGGTGCGCTGACGCACGGGCTGCTGCAGGGCTGGAGTCTCGAGCGGATCCTCGCCTTCGCGAACGCCGCCGGCGCGATCGTCGCCACCCGCTTCGAGTGCTCCACGGCGATGCCGACGAGCGACGAGATCGAACGGTTCATCGCGTCGAACCCGGCCGAGAGCACCACGGGCACCACCGTGGACACCGCCGCCGCGGACACCGGACTGCACACCACCGCATCGCGCACCACCGCATCGCACACCGAGGAGACGGCCGATGCCTGAGCTCACCACCGATGACTTCCGGCGCCTGCGGGACGTCCGCGCTGCCCGGCCCGACGTCGTCCGGCAGACGCTGCACGCTCGTCGGAAGCGCGACCTGCTCGCCGAGGACGGCAAGCTGTTCATCGTCGCCGCCGACCACCCCGCCCGCGGTGCCCTCGCCGTCCGCGACGACGCGTCCGCGATGGCCGACCGGTACGACCTGCTCGAACGGCTGGCGACGGCGCTCGGGCGGCCCGGCGTCGACGGCGTGCTCGGGACACCCGACATCATCGAGGACCTCGCACTGCTCGGTGCCCTCGACGACAAGGTCGTCGTCGGTTCGATGAACCGCGGCGGCCTGCGCGGGGCGACCTTCGAGATGGACGACCGCTACACCGCCTACTCGGCACGCGCCATCAAGGACGACGGGCTCGACTTCGCCAAGCTCCTCGTCCGGATCGCGCTCGAGGACGCCGGCACCGCCCCGACCCTCGAGGCCACCGCCCGGGCGGTGAGCGAGGCGGCCGCCCTCCGACTGCCCATCATGCTCGAGCCGTTCATGTCCGCCTGGCGTGACGGCAAGGTCGTGAACGACCTCACCGCGGAGGCTGTCATCACGTCGATGGCGATCGCCGCGGGGCTGGGGGAGTCCAGCGCCTACAGCTGGCTGAAGATCCCCGTCGTCGACGACATGGAGCGCGTCATGGCCGCGACGACGCTCCCGACGCTGCTGCTCGGCGGCGACCCCGCGTCGCGTCCGGTGGAGACGTACGCGAAGTGGGCCGACGCACTCGCCCTCCCGGGGGTCCGCGGGCTCGTCGTCGGGCGCACCCTCCTCTACCCGCCGGACGGCGACGTCGCCGCCGCCGTCGACGTGGCAGCGGGGCTCGTCCACAGTGCGGACACGTCGGCGGGCGCCGACACGGCATCCGTCCACAGCCTGGAGGCCCGGGTCGGGTCGTCCACAGATCCTCGCGACCGCGACACGCGGCTCGCCGACGCCACCACCATGGACTCGTCCATCCCGGAAGGAAGCAACGCATGACCACGACGGAGCAGACCACCACGGAGCAGACCACCACGACGGTCGGGCACTGGATCGACGGGGCGCGCGTCGCCTCCACGTCGGGCAACACCGCTCCCGTCTTCGACCCGGCGCTCGGTGTCGCGACGAAGCAGGTCGCCCTCGCGAGCGAGGGCGAGATCCAGGCGGCCATCGCGAGTGCCAAGGCGGCGTTCCCGGCGTGGAGCAACCTGTCGCTGTCCAAGCGGCAGCAGATCCTGTTCGCGTTCCGGGAGATCCTCAACCGCGACAAGGCCGAGCTCGCCGAGATCATCACGAGCGAGCACGGCAAGGTCATCGACGACGCGCTCGGTGAGATCGCCCGTGGGCAGGAGGTCGTGGAGCTCGCGACGAACATCCCGTCGCTCATGAAGGGCGAATTCTCCGACCAGGTCTCGACCGGCATCGACGTGTACTCGATCCGGCAGCCGCTCGGCGTCGTCGGCATCATCTCGCCGTTCAACTTCCCGGCGATGGTGCCGCTGTGGTTCCTGCCGATCGCGATCGCGGCCGGCAACACCGTGGTGCTCAAGCCGAGCGAGAAGGACCCGTCGGCCGCGATCTGGCTGGCGTCGAAGTTCACGGAAGCGGGCCTGCCGGACGGCGTGTTCAACGTCCTCAACGGCGACAAGCTGTCGGTCGACGGGCTGCTGACGAGCCCGGACGTGGAGTCGATCTCGTTCGTCGGGTCGACCCCGATCGCGCAGTACGTGTACGAGACCGGGACGAAGCACGGCAAGCGCGTGCAGGCCCTCGGCGGCGCGAAGAACCACATGCTGGTGCTGCCGGATGCCGATCTCGACCTCGTCGCGGACAACGCCGTCAACGCCGGTTTCGGCTCCGCCGGTGAGCGGTGCATGGCGATCTCGGTCGTCGTCGCGGTCGAGCCTGTGGCGGACGAGCTCATCGAGAAGATCACGGAGCGTGCGGCGACGCTGCGGATCGGCGACGGGCGTCGTGGCTGCGACATGGGCCCGCTGGTGACGAAGCAGCACCGCGACAAGGTCGCCTCGTACATCGAGGTCGCCGAGCAGGACGGTGCGGTGGTCGTGGTGGACGGCCGCACCGTCCGACCCGACGGCGACGAGAACGGCTTCTGGCTCGGCCCGACGCTGATCGACAAGGTGCCGACCACGAGCCGGGTCTACACCGAGGAGATCTTCGGCCCGGTCCTCTCCGTCGTCCGCGTGCAGTCCTACGAGGAGGGCCTCGAGCTCATCAACTCAGGGGCGTTCGGCAACGGCACGGCGATCTTCACCAACGACGGCGGCGCTGCGCGTCGGTTCCAGCGCGACGTGCAGGTCGGCATGATCGGCATCAACGTCCCGATCCCGGTCCCGGTGGCCTACTACTCCTTCGGCGGGTGGAAGAACTCGCTGTTCGGCGACCACAAGGCGTACGGCACCGACGGCGTCTCCTTCTTCACCCGACAGAAGGCCGTCACCAGCCGGTGGCTCGACCCCTCGCACGGTGGTATCAACCTCGGCTTCCCGTCGAACGGCTGACGCACCCGATGACGAACGACAACTGGTTCATCCCCGCCGGCTCCCGCCCCGAGGCGGGCTGGACGGACGTGGTCGACGGGCGTGTCCCGGGGTGGGCGCACACCGGTCTGCGGACCGGCGCCCTCCGTGACGGGGGCGAGCTGCGCCTCCCTTCCGACGCCGTGGAACGCCTGATCGTGCCGCTCGCCGGCAGCTTCACCGTGTCGTACGACGGCACCACGCAGGTCCTCGACGGCCGTTCCGGTGTCTTCGAAGGACCGACGGACGTCCTGTACCTCGGGTCCGGGACCGCCGCGACGATCACCGGCTCCGGTCGTGTGGCCGTGGCGGAAGCACCCACCGACACCGTCAAGCCGAGCACCTACATCGCCCGGCAGGACGTCCCGGTGGAACTCCGCGGCGCCGGGCAGTCGAGCCGACAGGTGCACAACTTCGGCACCCCTGCAGCGCTCGACGCGGTCGAGTTCATCGTGTGCGAGGTGATCACCCCGGCCGGGAACTGGTCGTCGTACCCGCCGCACAAGCACGACACCACCGTGCCCGGCGCGGAGTCGAACCTCGAGGAGATCTACTACTACGAGGTCGCGGTCTCCCGTGGGCTCGTGGACAGCGCTCCCGAGTCGGCGGACCCGTTCGCCCTGCACCGGACGTACGCCTCGGACGATCGTGCGATCGACGAGTTCCGGCAGGTCCGCACCGGCGACATCGCCCTCGTGCCGTACGGCTGGCACGGTCCGGCCGTCGCGGCCCCGGGCTACGACATGTACTACCTCAACGTGATGGCCGGGCCCGACCCGGAGCGCGTCTGGAACATCACCGACGACCCGGCCCACGGCTGGGTCCGTCAGGCGTGGACCTCGGAGTCGATCGACCCGCGCCTGCCCTACGAGAAGGAGACCGTCCGATGACCACGCAGCGCCAGCCCGGCGAGACGCGTCGGATGACCGTCGGCCAGGCGCTCGTCGAGTTCCTGGCGAACCAGTGGACCGTCGACGGCGACGTCCGTGAGCGCACCATCCCCGGGATCTTCGGCATCTTCGGCCACGGCAACGTCGCCGGGCTCGGCCAGGCCATCAAGCAGCTCCACGTCGAGCAGCCCGGCCTGATGCCGTACCACCAGGCCCGCAACGAGCAGGCGATGGTGCACGAGGCTGTCGGGTACGCGCGCATGCACCGCCGCCGTGCGACCTTCGCGTCGACGGCGTCGGTCGGCCCGGGCGCCGCGAACATGCTCACCGCCGCGGCCCTCGCGACGACGAACCGGCTCCCGGCGCTGCTCCTGCCGTCGGACACCTTCGCCACCCGGACGACCGACCCGGTGCTCCAGCAGATCGAGATGCCGCACGACACCTCGTTGCAGGTCACCGACGCGTTCCGGCCGCTCTCCCGGTTCTTCGACCGGGTCGAACGACCCGAGCAGCTGTTCTCGATCGCCCTCGCCGCCATGCGCGTCCTGACCGACCCGGCCGAGACCGGTGCCGTGACGATCGCCCTGCCGGAGGACGTGCAGGCCGAGGCACTCGACGTCCCGGTGTCGTTCCTGCAACCGCGCGAGTGGCACATCCGCCGGCCGCTGCCCGAGCACGGCCCCCTTGCTCGTGCGGTGTCGGCGATCCGTGCGGCGAAGCGTCCGGTCATCGTCGCCGGCGGCGGCGTGCTGTACTCCGGCGCCGAGGACGAACTGGCTGCCTTCGTCGAGGCGACCGGGATCCCGGTCGGTACCTCCCAGGCCGGTGGCGGCTCGCTGGTCTGGGACCACCCGCAGTACCTCGGCGGGGTCGGGGCGACGGGCACCGCGGCCGCGAACGCCATCGCCGCGCAGGCCGACGTGGTGATCGGCATCGGCACGCGGTACAGCGACTTCACGACGGCGTCGCGGACGGCGTTCCAGGACCCGGACGTGACCTTCGTCAACGTCAACGTCGCTGCGTTCGACGCCTACAAGCACGGCACGCAGCTGCCGCTGATCGCGGACGCCCGGGAGGCACTGGTCGCCTTGACCGCGTCGCTCACGACCGACTCGTCCTACGCCGTCGACGCGGGCTACGCGGCCGAGACCGCGCAGCGGAAGCAGGAGTGGGACGCCGTGGTCGACGCCGCCTTCGCGCCGTCCGGGCTCGCGCTGCCCGGGCAGTCGGAGATCATCGGCGCGGTGCAGGCCGCGACCGACCCCCGCGACGTCGTCATCCAGGCCGCCGGTTCCCTACCGGGCGACCTCCACAAGCTCTGGAGGGTGCGGGACGCCCTCGGGTACCACGTCGAGTACGCGTTCTCGTGCATGGGCTACGAGATCGCCGGTGGCATCGGCGTGCGCCGTGGGGCACCGGACCGGGACGCCATCGTGATGGTCGGCGACGGCTCGTACCTCATGCTCCACACCGAACTCGTCACCGCGGTCGCCGAGGGCATCAAGATCGTCGTCGTCCTCGTCCAGAACAACGGGTACGCGTCGATCGGGCACCTGTCCGAGACCGTGGGGTCCGAGCGGTACGGCACGAAGTACCGCTACCGGGACGACACCGGATCGTTCGAGAACGACGAGGTGCTGCCCGTCGACCTGGCGGCGAACGCCCGCTCGTACGGCGTCGACGTGATCGAGGTCCAGCCCGGGCCGGACGCGATCGCCGACCTGACCGCGGCGGTGCGGCAGGCGAAGGCGAACGACCACACCACGCTCGTGCACGTGCACTCCGACCCGCTCGTCTACGCACCCGAGGGTGACGGCTGGTGGGACGTCCCGGTCGCTCAGACCTCGACGCTCCCGAGCACTCAGCAGGCCCGCACCGCGTACGAGCAGCAGGTCGCAGCCCAGCGGCCCCTCCTCGGCTGAACCACCCTCCACCCACGAAGGACGACGACGTCATGACCGACACCGCCACCGCCACCGATGCCATCCGCATCGGCACCGCCCCGGACTCCTGGGGCGTCTGGTTCCCCGACGACCCGGAGCAGGTGCCGTGGCAGCGCTTCCTCGACGAGGCCGCCGCCGCCGGGTACGAGTGGATCGAGCTCGGCCCCTACGGGTACCTGCCGACCGATCCGTCGCAGCTGTCCGACGAGCTCGAGTCCCGCGGGCTCAAGCTCTCGGCCGGCACCGTGTTCACGGGGTTCCACAAGGGCGACGACCAGTTCCAGCGGGCCTGGGACCAGGCGGTCGCGGTCGCCGGGCTCGCCTCGAAGCTCGGCGCGGAGCACCTCGTCACGATCCCTGACCTCTGGCGTTCCGACGCGACCAACGAGGTCCTGGAGTCCCGCACGCTGACCGACGAGCAGTGGGAGCGCCTGGGCAAGGGGCACGACCAGCTCGGCAAGGCGCTCCTCGAGGAGTTCGGCGTCCACCAGCAGTTCCACACGCACGCGGACAGCCACGTCGGCACGTACCGCGAGACCGTTCGCTTCCTCGAGGTCACCGACCCGCGGTACACGAACCTCTGCCTCGACACCGGGCACTTCGCCTACTACGGCGGCGACAACCTCCGGATGATCGCCGAGCACCCGGAGCGCATCGGCTACCTGCACCTCAAGCAGGTCGACACCGAGCTGCTGTTCGACGTGCTGAAGAACGACGTGCCGTTCGCCACCGCGGTCGCGCAGGGCATCATGACCGAGCCGCCGAACGGCACGCCCGAGCTCGCTCCGATCATCGAGGCCGTCGCGAAGATCAACCCGGACGTCTTCGGCATCGTCGAGCAGGACATGTACGGCTGCTCCGTCGACGCCCCCGGCCCGATCGCAGAGCGCACCTTCCAGCACATCTTCGGCTCCACCTCGGCCGCCCGGGTCTCGTAGCAGCGCCGTCCACCACCAGCCGTCCAACCAGGAGAACCCCATGAGCACCACCGAGAACCTCCGCGTCGCCGTCGTCGGTGCCGGCGCGATGGGCAGCGACCACGTCCGTCGCATCACGTCCACGATCGCCGGCGCCGACGTCGTCGCGATCATCGACCCGGACACGGCGCGCGCCACGGCCGCTGCCGAGATGGCACCCGGCGCGATCACCGCCGCGTCGTTCGAGGAAGCCCTCGACACGACACCGATCGACGCGGTCATCGTCGCGACGCCGGGGTTCCTGCACGAGCCGGTCCTCGTCCCGGCGATCGAGCGCGGGCTCGCCGTGCTGTGCGAGAAGCCCCTCACCACGAGCGCCGAGGACTCCCTCCGCATCGTCGAGCTCGAGCAGGCGCGCTCCGAGCGTCCGCGGATCCAGGTCGGGTTCATGCGTCGGTTCGACAAGGGCTACCAGGAGCTCAAGGCCCTCCGCGAGTCCGGTGCGAACGGTGCCCTGCTCGCCCTGCACCACGCGCACCGGAACCCGACGACGCCGCCGAACTTCAGCGAATCGATGCTCATCCACGATTCCGTGATCCACGAGATCGACATCATCCCGTTCCTCACAGGCGAGCCGATCGTGTCCGTCGAGGTGAAGAAGCCGCGGAGGAACTCGCTCGCACCGGCAGACCTGCCCGAGCCGCAGTTCGTGCTGTTCACCACGGAGTCGGGCACCATGGCGATCGTCGAGATCAGCGTCAACGCGCAGTTCGGGTACCAGGTCACGACCGACGCCGTGTTCGAGTCCGGGGTCGCGTACATCGGCCGGGAGACGACCATGAACGTCGTGTCGGCCGGGGTGTCCGGACAGGGCGTCACGCCGTCGTACATCGAGCGGTTCGGCGCGGCCTACGACGAAGAGGTCCAGCGCTGGGTCGACGCTGCACGGACCGGCGGGATCGACGGCCCGAGCGCGTGGGACGGCTACACGGCCTCCGTCGTGGCCGAGGTCGCGGTCCGTGCCCAGCAGACCGGCGCGCTGGAGCAGGTGACCTACGCCACCGCGAAGCCCGCGTTCTACGAGACCACCGCCGGTGCCACCGCCGGGGCGCTCGCCGGGGCCTGACGCATGCCGAAGATCGCCCTCGACCCGACGCCGTTCCACCACGACCTGTCGCTGCTCGAGCTCCCGAGGAAGGTCGCCGAGCTCGGCTACGAGTACCTGCAGCTGACGCCGCACGAGGACTTCATCCCGTTCTACACACACCCGAAGGCCGACGACGACCTCGTCGACGCGTTCGTGGCCGCGAGCCGTGACGCCGGTGTCCAGGTCGCCAGCGTGCTGCCGGTGCTCCGCTGGTCGGGACCCGACCGGGAGAGCCGCGAGGCAGCGGTCAAGAAGTGGAAGCGCGTCATCGAGATCACGAAGCGCCTCGGTGTGGACACCATCAACACGGAGTTCTCCGGACGCCCGGAGCGCGCCGAGGAGTCCGAGGACCAGTTCTACTGGGCGATGGAGGAGCTCCTGCCGATCATCGAGGCGTCGGACATCCGCGTGCTCATCGACCCGCACCCCGACGACTTCGTCGAGGACGGACTCGAGGCGCTCCGGGTGATCCGCGGGCTCAACTCGAAGCGCATCGGGTTCGCCTACGTCGCGTGCCACACGTTCCACTACGGCGGCAACATGGACGAGATCATCGACGCCGCCGGGGACTCCCTGCAGCTCATCCACGTCGCGGACACCTTCGACCACACCCGGTCGCACGGCCTGCGCTACATCTCGAACCCGCCCGGCAACACCGCGCGGGTGCACCAGCACCTCCCGGTCGGCCGGGGGGACGTCGACTTCGACGCGTTCTGGGCAGCACTCGCCCGGAACGGCTTCACCGACCGCGAGGACACGGTCGCCTGCTCGAGCGTCTTCGCCGAGGACGAGAACGCCGACGAGGTCTCGCAGTACCAGCTCGACGCGATCACGAAGGGACTCACCCGATGACCACCACACTCGACGCGACGGCCGACCGGACCGGCACCGACAGCCGCCCGGTGACCCTGCAGGCGGCGACCCAGACCCGGACCGCGCTGTGGAACGACTCTGCCGACCCGCGCGAGCTCTCCATCGCGATCCACGAGTTCGGCGCGGTCGGCGCGACCTGCAACCCCGTGATCGCTTTCACGTGCATCCAGCAGGACCCGGAGCGGTGGGTGCCGCGGATCCGCGAGATCGCGGCGGAGCACCCCACCGCGGGGGAGTCCTGGATCGGCTGGAAGGCGGTCGAGGAGCTCTCGATCGCCGCGGCCGAGCAGTTGCTGCCCGCGTTCCAGGCATCGGGCGGCCGCAACGGGCGGCTCAGCATGCAGACCGATCCGCGGCTGCACCGCGACCGGGACGCGCTCGTCGAGCAGGCCGTGCGGTTCTCCGGGCTCGCGCCGAACATCATCGTGAAGATCCCCGCGACGAAGACCGGCATCGCCGCGATCGAAGAGGCCGCCTACCGCGGTGTGTCGATCAACGCGACCGTGTCGTTCACGGTGCCGCAGGTCGTCGCGGTGGGGGAAGCGATCGAGCGTGCCCTCGACCGCCGGGCCGCCGACGGTCTGCCGGAGCAGGAGTTCGGCCACGTCGTCACGCTCATGGCCGGCCGCTTCGACGACTGGCTGAAGACCGTCGTGGGGCGCGACCACGTCATGGTCGACCCGGGCATCCTCGAGTGGGCCGGGGTCGCAGCGGTGAAGCACGCGTACCGGGTGTTCCAGGAGCGTGGCTTCCGCTCACGAGTACTCGTCGCGGCGTTCCGGAACCCGCTGCAGTGGTCCGAGTTCCAGGGTGGGGACCTCGTGGTCTCGCCGCCGTTCCAGTGGTCGAAGGACATCAACGACAACGCGTACCCGTGGCGTCCGGACGCGATCGACGACGAGGTGCCCGCGGAGGTCATCGCGGCGCTGCGTGCGGCGACACCCGAGTTCGCGCGCGGCTACGACGTCGACGGGATGACGATCGACGAGTTCGACCGCTTCGGCGCGACCGTGACGACGCTGCGGCAGTTCCTCGACGCCGACGCGAAACTCGACGCCCTCGTCCGCGACATCATCGTCCCAGCCGCGTGAGCACCGCCATCGACAC
The DNA here is from genome assembly GCF_001475545.1 of Curtobacterium luteum. Lineage (GTDB taxonomy): Bacteria > Actinomycetota > Actinomycetes > Actinomycetales > Microbacteriaceae > Curtobacterium > Curtobacterium luteum_A. The sequence continues at coordinate 12,131 of NZ_LDQC01000024.1, forward strand.
CCTCGGCGTCGGGCTGGTCTCGGTCGGCTGGATGGGCCGACTGCACTCGCGCGCGTACCGGGCCCTCCCGGACCACTTCCCGGAGCTCGGCGTCCACCCGCGGCTCGTCGTCGCGGCCGACCCGATCGACGCAGCACGCGAACAGGCCACGACCCGGCTCGGCTACGAGCGTGCCGTCGCGGACTTCCACGAGGTCCTCGCCGACCCCGAGGTGGACGTCGTGTCGATCTGCGCGCCGAACTTCCTGCACCGCGAGGTCGCCGTCGCCGCGGCCGAAGCCGGGAAACCGTTCTGGATCGAGAAGCCGATGGGCCGGTACGCGAGCGACTCCCGCGCGATCCACGACGCCGTGCTGTCGGCCGGGGTCGTCACGAGCGTCGGCTTCAACTACCGGCACGCCCCGGCGATCCAGCGGGCGCGTGAACTCGTCCGCAGCGACCGCCTCGGGAGGATCACGAACGTCCGAGGGTCGCTCCTCGCGGACTACTCGTCCGACCCGGACGCACCGCTGACCTGGCGGTTCGAACGCGAGCGGGCAGGGTCCGGCGTCCTCGGCGACCTGCTCTCGCACGGGCTCGACCTCGCGCAGTACGTCGTCGGGCGGATCGCGAGCGTGACCGCCCTCGCCGAGACCTTCATCGAGACGCGGCCCCGCCCCGGGCACGGGATCGTCGATCGCTCGGCCGCTGCGAGCGGTGAGCACGCCCCGGTGGAGAACGAGGACTACGCCGCGCTCCTGTTCCGCTTCGAGGACGGTGCGGTCGGCGCGATGGACTCGAGCCGTGTGATGCGCGGACCCCACGCCGAGTACGCGCTCGAGGTCTACGGCACGAAGGGGTCCGTCCGCTGGGACTTCCAGCGCTTGAACGAGCTCGAGGTGTACCTCGACGGCCAGGAGGTCGACGGGTACGCCACCCACTTCGTCGCCCCCGGTGACGGTGAGTTCGCCCGCTTCCAGCCCGGGGCCGGCACGGCGATGGGATACGACGACCTGAAGACGATCGAGGCCGCGCAGTTCGTCGCGAGCGTGCGGCGCGGCGAGCAGCTCGCACCGTCGGTCGCAGACGGTCTCGCGACCGCGAGCATCGTCGAAGCGGCGGAGGCCTCGCTCCGAGACGGCGCGTGGCACGACGTCGCGCGCGTCGACGGGTCGCTGACGTACCCCGCGGCGACCCCCGTGCTGTAGACGCACCGACAGTCGGACCGGAGGCGCGGTGCAAGCTGGCACCGCGCCTCCAGTCGGCTGGATGCCCACTCACCCCCCTCACTCCCGCAACCAGGAGGCAGCATGCCGCTCGTCCGTGTCGACCTCGTCACCGGTCGCAGTCCAGAGCAGGTCCGATCGATCGCCGACGCGATCCACACCGCGATCGTCGATGAGTACGGCATCCCGGAGCGTGACCGCTTCCAGATCATCACGGAGCACCCGGCGCAGCAGATCATCGCCGAGGACGCCGGCCTCGGGTTCGACCGCACCGAGGGCGTCGTCATGATCCAGGTGTTCACCCAGGGTGGGCGTTCCGACGAGGCCAAGCAGTCGCTGTACGCCGCGGTCCACGACCGTCTCGCCGAGGTCGGGGTCGCGAGCGAGGACGTCTTCATCGGCTACGTCGAGAACGGCCCGCAGGACTGGTCGTTCGGCTTCGGCCGCGCGCAGTACGTCACGGGCGAGCTCGGCGTCCCCTCAGCGGACTGACGGGACGGATCGGCGGTCGGGCCGCGGTTCCGCGATCCCGAGCGCCTACTTGTCGACGAGCGTGACCTCGAACGAGTAGCGGTCCGGCCGGTAGCAGTGCACGCCGTACTCGACCGCCCGCCCGGACGCGTCGTAGGCCGTCCGGCTCATGGTCAGGACGGGGTCACCGTCCTCGATCTCGAGGAGTGACGCCTCGTCGTCGGTGACCGCACGGGCCCCGATCCGCTGCTTCGCGACCCGCATCGTCACCCCGCGCCCGCGGAGCAGCTGGTAGAGGCCGTGCGCCGCGAGGTCCTCGTCGGTGATGTCGCCGAACTCCGGCGGGAGGAAGTTCTCGAGGATCGCCATCGGCACGTCCTCGGCGAACCGGACCCGACGGATGTGCGGGACCACCGTGCCGGGTTCGACCCCGAGCGCCTCGGCCACCGCATCCGTCGCGGGCACGTCATCCCGGACGAGGAGCTTCGTCGTCGGCACCTGCGACCCCTGCGCGAGGTCGTCGTAGAGGCTCGTCAGCTCGACCTTGCGCGTGACCGGACCGTGCACGACCTGCGTGCCGATGCCGCGACGACGGACGAGCAGTCCCTTGTCGACGAGGTCCTGGATGGCGCGCCGGATCGTCGGCCGCGACAGCCCGAGGCGCTCACCGAGTGCGATCTCGTTCTCCAGCCGAGCACCGGGAGGCATCGCGCCGGAGCGGATGGCCTCCTCGATGCGCGACGCGACCTGGAAGTAGAGGGGCATCGGACCCGACCGGTCCAGGTCCATGAACAGGTCGGACGGCAGCTGGCCTTCGTTGGTCATCGGCGTCCTTCGGGGAGATCGAGCGCGGCACCGGTGCCGCCAGGGATTGTCGTGACAATACCACCGGGGCTGCCCGGGACCGGGGAAGCCGGCTCGCCGTCAGTCCGAGAAGACCATCGGCCGACGGGAGAGCCTCGGCTGCGGTGCGGCTGCCCGGGGCTTCTCCTCACGTGGGCGGACCGGCGCCACGTGCACGCGGGTGGCGGCGCCGAGGGCCTCGACCGAGTCGGCGCGGTGCAGCTCGGCGGCGTGCACGACGATCGCGGCGCAGGCCTCCGCGTCGGCCGCGGCGTCGTGGTGCGCGAAGCCGACGTGGCCAGCCGCGCGGGCGGCCATCGGCAGCCGGTACGAGTCGAGGGTGTAGGTCTTCCGTGCGACCTGCAGGGAGCACAGCGAGTGGTGCTCGGCGAGCGGCGTCCCGGTCGCGGCGCACCCGCCGGCGATGACCCCCATGTCGAAGCGGGCGTTGTGCGCGACCAGCACGTCACCGTCGGTGAAGGCCACGATGTCGGCGTACTGCTCCGCCCAGCCCTTGGCGCCGACGACGTCCGACGCGACGATGCCGTGGATGCGCGTGTTCCACTCGAGGAACGTGTCGTGCCCGACCGGCGGCTGGATGAACCACGAGGCCCGCTCGACCACCCGGCCGGCGCGGATCTTCACGAGGCCGACGGAGCACGCGCTCGCGGGGGAGCTGTTCGCGGTCTCGAAGTCGATCGCGGTGAAGTTCAACGGCACGGACCCGATCGTCGCACGGGGCTCCGACATCGGCCGGGCGCGACCTCGGCGTTGCGGCCGGCGGCCACGACGCCGATCCGCCCTCAGCCTCGCCGCAGCCCGTCGTCCACCCGCTCCAGCAGCGCCAGGGCCTCCGCGGTCCCGCGGTCGTCCTCGCCGAGCGCCCCACGGAGCTTCGTCACCCAGTGCGCGCGCAGTCGTCCGATGCTCGCTGCTGCGAGCTCCGTGGGGAGCAGCTGGACCGTGCGGGCATCGGACGGGTGCGGTCGTCGCTCGACCATCCCCTTGGCGACGAGGGAGCGGAGGGCAGCGCTGAGGTTGCTGCGCTGCAACCCTGTCGCCAGAGCGGTGGCGCTCGGGGAGGTGCCCGGGTTCCGGTCGACCCACCGCATGACGAGTGCCTCGGTGCCGGTGAGTGGTACGACGTCGACCGGGTCGCCGCCGTGCGGGTCGATCTCGCGCGAGATCCGCAGCACGACGTCGGCGAGCTCGGCGAGCTGGGCGTCGGACACCGTGGAGCGCATGGTCGTACTGTACCGATCCCGGCGCATCAGTTATTTTTTCATAACAATGACCACCGACACCGGCACCGTCCGCGCGCACACCGCGTCACCCTCGACCACGCGGCAGGGGATCACCGCCGCGCTCCTGCTCGTCCTCGGCCTGCTCAGTGCCGTCGCCCCGTTCGCCACCGACCTCTACCTGCCGGCGTTCCCGCGCATGACGACCGACCTCGGGGCGAGCGCCACCGCCGTCCAGCTCACCCTCACCGCGTTCCTCGTCGGCGTCACCGCCGGCCAGCTGGTCTTCGGCCCGCTGTCGGACCGCTTCGGCCGCGTCCCACCGCTCGTCGCCGGTGCCGCCCTGTGCGTGCTCGCGAGCGTCGCCGCGGTGTTCGCGCCGACCATCGGCGTCCTCATCGTCGCCCGCCTGCTGCAGGGCCTCGGCGGTGCGGCCGGCATGGTGATCAGCCGCGCGGTGATCTCCGACCTCGCCACCGGCAAGGCGGCGGCCCGCGCGTTCTCGCTCATGATGATCGTCGGCGGCGTGGCACCCGTCGTGGCACCGCTGCTCGGCGGTCTCCTCACCGGCCCGATCGGCTGGCGCGGCCTGCTCTCGATCGTCCTCGGGCTCGCGGTCGTCATGCTCGTCGCCGTCCTCGCCGTCGTCCGTGAGACCCACGTCCGCGAACGCCGCGACGCGCTCCGGGCGGAACGCCAGGGGTCCGGAGCGGGCCTGCGCACGCTGCGCTCCCGTGCCTTCCTCGCCAACACCGCCGTCTTCGGCTTCGCGTTCGCCGTGATGATGGCCTACATCTCCGCGTCGCCGTTCCTCTACCAGGACATGATCGGCTTCGGCACCGTCGGCTACGGCCTCGCGTTCGGGCTGAACGCCCTCGCGCTCATGGGTGTCAGCATCCTGTCCGCGAAACTCACCGCGACGCGGTCGGTCGCGGGCGTCCTCGGCCTCGGGATCCTGCTCGTGCTGGCGTCGACCGTCGCGTTCGCGGTCCTCGTGTCGGTCGAGGCGCCGGCCGTCTGGCTCGCCGTCCCGCTGTTCACCGCGGTCGGTTCGCTCGGCCTCGTGCTCGGCAACGCCACCGCGCTGGCCCTCGGTGCCGTGCCCGCCGCCGCGGGCAGCGCGTCGGCCGTCCTCGGTGCGCTGCAGTTCGGACTCGCGGCGCTCGTGTCCCCGCTCGTCAGCATCGGCGGTTCGACCACGGCGGTCCCACTCGCGGTCGTGATGCTGGTGGCCGCCGTGATCGCCCTGGTTGCCCTGCTCGTCGGCCGGAGCGCCAGGGCCTGAGTCGCGCGGCGCCGGGCCGTCGCAGTGGCTGGCCCGGCCGCCCCTGGGCAGCGACCCGACCGTCGGGCGCGTGGCGCGCCTCCAGGCCGGTTCCGTGACGCGGATGGCCACCCGACGATCCGGACTGGAGGCACGGGTCGGCTCCGGCGAGCAGCCGCCGGTAGGCTGTCCTCCCGTGGCTCTCACCATCGGAATCGTCGGTCTCCCGAACGTCGGCAAGTCGACCCTGTTCAACGCCCTGACCAAGAACCAGGTCCTCGCCGCGAACTACCCGTTCGCGACGATCGAACCGAACGTCGGCGTGGTGAACCTGCCCGACCCGCGGCTCGACCAGCTCGCCGAACTCTTCCACTCCGAGAAGACCGTCCCGGCGCCCGTGTCGTTCGTCGACATCGCCGGCATCGTCAAGGGTGCGAGCGAGGGGGAGGGCCTCGGCAACAAGTTCCTCGCGAACATCCGCGAGGCCGACGCCATCGCGCAGGTCGTCCGCGGCTTCGCCGACGACGACGTCGTGCACGTGGCGAACAAGGTGTCTCCGAAGGACGACCTGGAGGTCATCAACACCGAGCTGATCCTCGCCGACCTCGAGACCATCGAGAAGGCCCTGCCACGCTACGAGAAGACCGTGAAGCTCAAGCAGGCCGAGCCGATCGTGCTCGAGACCGCTCGTGAGGCGAAGGCGGCACTCGAGCAGGGGACGCTGCTGTCCGCGACCTCGATCGACCTCACGCCGATCGCCGAACTCGGGCTGCTCTCCGCGAAGCCCTTCATCTTCGTGTTCAACGTCGACGAGTCGATCCTCACCGACGAGTCGCGCAAGGCCGAGCTGTCCGCGCTCGTCGCTCCCGCGCAGGCCGTGTTCCTCGACGCGAAGATCGAGTCGGAGCTCATCGACCTCGACCCGTCGGACGCTGCGGAACTGCTCGAGTCCACGGGGCAGACCGAGTCCGGGCTCGACCAGCTCGCCCGCATCGGGTTCGACACCCTCGGGCTGCAGACCTACCTGACGGCCGGGCCGAAGGAGTCGCGGGCGTGGACGATCGGCAAGGGCTGGAAGGCGCCCCAGGCTGCCGGGGTCATCCACACCGACTTCGAGAAGGGCTTCATCAAGGCCGAGGTCATCTCGTTCGAGGACCTCATGGAGGCCGGCTCGATCGCCGAGGCCCGTGCGCACGGCAAGGCGCGGATCGAGGGCAAGGACTACGTCATGCAGGACGGCGACGTGGTGGAGTTCCGCTTCAACAACTGAAGTCTGGCCGTTCGCAGCGATGTCACCGCGGGGGAGTACGTGGACGAGGAACGCACATCGAGATCGCGGAAGCGCTTCCCGCTCGCGATGCAGCAGTGGAGCAGGTTCGTTGGGACGATCACTCCGCAACTCGGCGAACTCCTGACCGTCGGGCTCCTCAACGAAGCCGGTGTGGAGGTCGAGTACGTCGGGGGACGGCGCGACGTCGACCTCCAATGTGAACTTGAGGGGAGGCAGTTCACCGTCGAGGTCAAGACCGGATGGTGGCACGACGACCGCACGGTCATAGCTCATTCACCTCTTCGGCCCACCCAAGTCGGGGAGCTCGTCGCGATCGTCGGCCGATTCTCCGTCGAGGCTGGCTCTCCGACTCTGCTCGAGATCGGTCCTCACGAGCTCGTGGTGGATCCCGACGTGTTCTTCTACCTGATACCCGCTCCTGCGTTGCGTTCCGCATCGGTCGTCGACGGTCGTTCGGTCGGACGCGCTCTCCTCCAGGAGCGGCACGCACGAGCGTACGAGGTGCATGTCGCGGCTGGGCTCGAGCGCGGACAGCTCCTGGCAGCCCTGGCTGCGGCGGGTTCGTGATCGGAACGTCCGTCCGGTCCGGACTGCTCGATCAGAGCTGACGCGCAGATCCGTCGACCGTTCCCCGACCGTCCAGTGCCCCAGCGGGAAGGTCTTCAGCGAAAGAGGACCTGACAAGGTTCAGGAACTCGCTCGAACGAGGGTCCACCGTCGCTTCGAGGCGCACGGCGTTCCGTGCGACGTACCTCGGTGGAGCGTCGAGCGTCACGACCACGCCCTCGCGGCGATCGTCATCGACGAGTGCGTAGTCCTCGCCGGTGAACCAGCCTCTGATGCCGATCGACCAGTCCTCTGAGAATGTCAGAGCGGTGAAGAAGCGGCCTGCGGGACCGGTGCCGATCGGGATGTCGGGGTACGGTGCACGCTCGAACGACGTCAACCGGGCAACGACGAAAGCGTCCGTGGAACGGAGGAAGTACCAGACCGTGTCGACGAGACCGGCGCACTCGCTCGCGTTCGGGGCTCCTCGGTCTTGGTGCTCGACGGCGTTCCGGATCCGTCTGAGCCGTTCGAGAACGAGGGGCCGTACTAGACCGAGCCGTTCGAGGATGGTCAGGGTACCGGTCTGTCGGCTCCATCCGAGTGTCTTCCGCAGGGCAGGAAGCCGGTACGCGTCGTGCAGCGTCCGCATTCGGACATCAACGGCATTGTGAAGCTTCTGCACGACGGTGCCGAGGACGACGTCATCAGGGTCAACACTGTCGAGGATGTCCGCTGCTACGGCCCAGTGCCGGTAGGGGCGCGCAGCCGCGGTCTCGTCGAGCGTTGTGGAACTCAATCCCTCGTTGGGCCACGACTCCCAAACCGGCGTCAGCACCAGGCGCGAGCCAGCCGTGAGGAGAGAACCGTCCGTCTGCGTCGCGTGCGGACTCAAGTCGGCCTGAGCTGGATCGTCGAGGCCTTCGTTCATCACCCGGCGACCTCGTGCATGTTCTGCGCCTGCCAGCCCTCGGGCACGGTGTTCCGGTACGCAGCCAGGGCAGCGTCGTAGTTCGCCCCCGTCGCTTCGTGCGGCCGGAGCGCTGTCGAGCGGGCGACCGCCTTGACGGTGGACTCGCCCGTCGCTTTGCTCGTCACGGTGCCCACCTGGAGCAGCTGGAACCCGTCGAGGTCGAGCGCCGCGATCGCTGCTTCGCGGGCCTCGCCGATGGTGTCGCCGCTGCCCTCTGCCTCGCGGGTCTCGGTGGATCGCAGGGTGCCTCGCAGTGTCGTCACCCCTCCAGTATGGAACGCTCGGGCCCCCGTTCTGGACGATGCTCGTGGTCGGCGGGCTCGGCCATGATGGGCGCATGACGAACGCACAGGCGGGTTGGTACGACGACGGTTCCGGGACCATGCGATGGTGGGACGGCTCAGCGTGGACGGAGCAGGTGCAGCCTCCGGCGGCGCCCGCTCCGGGGATCGGCGGGGTGATCGGACGCATCCAGGCGGAGGCGTCCGCCGGGGGGCAGGCACGCCCGGCGCCGACGGGGATGAGCTACGTCGTGCTGCAGGTCGTGCTGAAGGAGAAGTTCTTCGGTACCGGGTCGGGCAACCTCACCGAGCTCGAGCGGTCGATCAACGCGCAGGCGGCGCTCGGCTACCGTCTGCACACGATCACGACGTCGTCCTCGGGCAGCACCGGCTTCGGCGGGGGAGACCGCATCCAGGCGACGATGGTGTTCGAGAAGCTGGTCTGAGGGGTGGCTGCGCACGAGCACGTCGGTGTGTACGGCGCGTGGTTGCAGGACGGTCGGCTGGTGACGGTCGAGAAGTCCCGCGGGCCGTACACAGGGTGGCTCGACCTGCCCGGTGGTACGCCCGAGCCGGGGGAGAGCGAGCTCGACACGCTCCTCCGTGAGCTGACGGAGGAGTGCGGGGTCACGGTCGCCGCGGTGCTCGCCTGGTCCGACTTCGACGTCCCCGTCGACCGCGCGAGCGACGGCACGACGATCGACTTCCGGCACCGGGGCCGGATTGCCCTCGTTTCGGCCGACGGCCCGGTCACGCCGGTCGAGGGTGTCGAGGACGTCGCACGGGTCGTGCTCCTGGCACCTGGCGATCCTCGCCCGGTGACGCCGGCGGTCTCGTTGGCGTGGCGCTCGCTGGCACAGCAGCGCTAGGTTGACGCTGACCACCGAACCACCGGGAGGGACCATGTCGTACGTCGTCGACTTCGTGAACGTGTCCACCGTCGGGCTCGAGTCCTCGCCCGTGGCGGACGCGCTCGCGGGCCTCCGCGCGAACGAGGCCAGGTACTTCGGGAACAAGTAGGACCTCGCGTTCACGACCGAGCCCGCGGCCGACGTGCCGGACCTCGTCGAGTACGTCGCCCGGGTCCTGCGGGAGCGGGACATCGAGATCGCTTCGACGCCGCTCGAAGCGACGGAGTTCGAGGTCGAGGGCGTTCGGTGGACCTACGTCTTCTACGAGTCCGGTCTGTCGATCAACGTCCTCTACACGCTCGAGCCGGGCGGCAAGCGCGCAGTCGGGTTCAAGCTGTCGGACGGGATGGAGGTGCCGGAGGAACTCGCGGAGAAGTTCAAGTTCGTGCGTCAGCGCTCGAAGCTCGCGGGGACGATCCGCGGCTCGTACTTCGTGATCAAGGGCGAGTACTGACTGCTGCCCGCGTGACATCACCGTTGACAGCGCCTCCGGCTTCGAGCCCGCGGGACACGTCAGCGGGCCGGTCGCGGCGCCGCGTGTCGTCCGCGTACGATCAGCGGCAGTGGCGGCAGACGCCCTCGAGGAACAGGACGCTCAACGTCCGCTCCACCGGACCCACGCCTGCACTTGCGCGCGGGCACCTTCGAGCGACGAGTGTGCACCGCGGATCGAGCGGTCGGGCGATGAGACGACGTACTGCCGCGCACGGGTGACCTCGCACAACGGGTCAGCGCCGAACGACACCTTCCAGTGGTCCTCGGCGTCCCTGACCCACTCCAGACGGTTCGGCATCTCGGCTCCCTGTTCCGCCGCGTCGGTGCCGCGGTCGTGAAACGGACAGTAGACCCGGACCCCGTGAGGTCGGGGTACATTCTGGCCCGCAAGCGCGGATCTCCGCTGCAGTCCTGGGTCCCGTCCGTACCGTCACGGGCAGCGGAGGGGGACAGCGTGAAGTACATCAGCTACGAAGGCGTCGACATCATGACGGGTGACCTCATCGCGGATGCGGTGATGGACTACGCGGCAGTGCTCGGCGCGAACGCTCGGACGGACTCGGTCGCGGTGCCGTCGGTGGGGTTCGACGGTGCTCGGATCCGGACGACACTCCTCATCGGACCGGCCTCCGAGTTCGTCGTGACCCCGGCTCCGGACGACGTGCTCGAGCCGGAAGACCCGGACTTCATCCGTCGCCTGCGTGACGCCGCAGGTCGGGCTGGCGTTGCACGCCCCCTCGACGCGGACGGCCGCCCTCGGTTCGTCGGCGCGGACGGGCTTTCCGGCCGCTGAGGCCGCACACGACGAAGCGCGCCGCCGGCGGACCGGCGACGCGCTTCGAGGAGTGGGAGATCAGGCGGCGAGCAGGAGCTCACCGGCCGCGACGTCCTGCGCCTGCAGGAGGGTCCGGCTGGCCTCGCCGCGCCAGGAGCGGCCGGGGATCGTCCAGCCGGCCTCGCCGCGCACCTCGATGCGGGCGCCCGCGCTGACGAAGACGCCGAGGTCGTCGGCGTCGATCCGGACGAGGTACTCCCGGCCGGTCCAGACGTCCCGGACGGGGAACTCGGCGATGTGGTCAGGGGTGGTGGTGGGCGCCGCCAGTGCGGTCCCGATGATGGTGAGTCGGTCGTTGCCGACGGTGGTGTTCGTGTTCATGGTGCTGGTCTTTCTCAGTCGTTCGGCGCCGTCGCGGTGTCCGCTGGACGCCTCGGACATCGTGGTCCGGGTCGTCCGCGGTCGCCCGCTGGCGCGCACGTCGTGTGTCGACGTGCGACTCGTCCGGCTGGACGAGGGTGGTCTCGGAGGAATGCGATCCCGGTTGGATCGGTGTCGAGACGGTCGGTGTGCGCGAGTCAGATGGGTTCGCTGCAGTGCACCAACCAGACACTATACGTGTCACCCGGCGGGAAGTCCAGGCTCAGGCCAGGAACGCGTCCCATCGCTCGCCGCCGGCGCGGACGTTGCCGGAGCGGTCGAGCCGTCCAGCCGGGGTCGCCGGCTTCCGCTGTGCCTGTTCGTGGACGAGTCCGTCGAAGACCTCGGAGAAGTCGAGGCGGGGGACCGCGCCGGTCACCGCGCGGAGCACGGCGTCGGGCACGAGGTCGAAGCCCACGCCGGAGACGTCGAGCGAGGTCGCGACCTCGAGCAGGTGTCCCTCGACGTCGACGCCCGGGTCGACCGAGGTCCACATGTGCCGCTCGATGACCTCACCGACGCGTCGAGCCCGAGCGGCGTCCCACCCCGCGCCGAGCGCGAAGACCGAGCCGACCGCGCCGCCCGCGTCCTCGAACGGGATCGCGTGCGCGTCGAAGGTGGGCGTGACGCCGAGGTCGTGCAGCATCGCCGACACGAAGAGCAGCTCCCGGTCCGGTTCGAGGCCGGAGGCGTCGGCGATGACGGAGGCCCACGCCCAGGACCGGAGGCAGTGGTTGGCGAGGGCAGGCGTCGACCACGCGTGCAGGACGTCGAGCGCGCGTGCGGCGACGGCGGTCGGCGGGGTGAGCAGGGCGTCGACGTCGGTGGTCACGGCACGACCGTAGCGCAGACGGCGATGCGGACTGGAGGAGCGGTGCGGGCCCGCACCGCGCCTCCCGTCCGTCGGCGGGTTCAGTTCAGGGCCGGGGTGTCCTCCGGCACGACACCGCCGCTGTACAGGTCGGTCGCCAGGTCGCGGAGCGCGCGCAGCGCGACGCGCTGCGTGAGCGGTCCGTAGGAGATGCGGGCGACGCCGAGCGCCTCGTACTCCGCGGCGGGCAGTGCCCCTGGGAGGCCGATCACCGAGAGCTTGCCGCGGCCGAGCCCGTCCACGAGGCGCTCGACGACGTCGCGCTGGATCGCTCCCGGGACGAACACGAGCGGGGCGCCGACGTCGAGGAAGGCCTTGCCGCGGGCGATGGCGTCCTCGATGCTCTCGTCGAGCGGGCGGTCACCGCCACGGGCGATGGCGTCGGTGCGCGCGTTGAGCTGGAAGGCGATGCCCTCCGCCTCCACGGCCTTGGTGATCGCGGCGACTCGGGCGACGGCCTCGTCGAAGGGGCGCAGGCGGTCCTCGACGTTCGCGCCGACGACCCCGACGCCGATCGCCCGACGGATCGTCTCGGCCGGGTCCTCGTAGCCGTCGTCGAGGTCCGCCGTCACGGGGAGGTCCGTCGCTGCGGCGACCGTAGCGGCCCCGGCGAGGGCGACGTCGAGGGGCATGCCACCGTCCTCGTAGCCGTGGCTCGCGGCGATCGAGTGGCCGGCGGTCGCGATCGCCCGGGTCTCGGGGAGGTCGCTCACGACCTTGGCGCTGATCGCGTCCCACACGTTCACGACGCGGAGGATCTCGGGGGCTTCGTGCAGCTGCTTGAGGGTGGACGCCTTGTCGGCGGTGCTCGTGCTCATGTCGCCGACAGTAGGCGGCGACAGGAGCGGAGGCCCAGGTGCGCGCCTACGCGACGCAGGATGACGTCGGGAGTCGCGCCGTGCCTCCAGGCCGGTGCATCCTGGGACGCATGGCGCACGACGAGCAGGACCCGGTCGGGGACCTCCGCGGGGTCCGGACGAGCATCAAGTGGACGCGGTACGCACCCGACGTGCTGCCGCTCTTCGTCGCCGAGATGGACCACGAGGTCGCGCCGGAGATCCGGCAGGCGCTCATCGAGCGGGTCCAGCAGTCCGACCTCGGCTACCTCGACGGGCCGGGGCCGCTCGCGCCGGCCTTCGCCGGGTTCGCCCGCGACCGCTGGGGGTGGGACGTCGACCCCGGGCGGGTGTACCTCGCGACCGACGTGAGCGTCGGCATCGTCGAGTCGCTGCGGCTGGCGCTGCCGGACGGTGGCAGGGTCGCGATCACACCGCCGGTCTACCCGCCGTTCTTCGAGCTGGTGGAGGAGGCCCGATGTCAGGTGGAGGAGGTGCCGCTCCTCGAGCAGTGGGGCGACTACCGGCTCGACCTCGCCGGTCTCGAACGGGCCTTCGCCGACGGCGTCGGCGTCTTCCTGCTCTGCAACCCGCACAACCCGGTCGGCCTCGTGCACGACCGGGCTGACCTCGTGGCGCTCGCCGAGCTGGCGGCGCGGTACGACGTGCTCGTCATCAGCGACGAGATCCACGCGCCGCTGACCCACCCCGGCGTGCGGTTCACCCCGTTCGCGATGATCGCCGAGCCGCTCGGCGCCAGGAGCGTGTGCGTGACGAGCGCGAGCAAGGGGTGGAACCTCGCGGGCGTCAAGTGCTCGGTCATCGTCGCCGGGGACGAACGGACCGCGGCGCTCCTCGACACACTCTGGGAAGAGGTCGCCTGCCGCACGAGCATCCTCGGTCTGCACGCGAACACGGCGGCGTTCACGCTCGCGACCGGGTGGCTCGACGACGTCGTCGCGCGGATCGTCGCGAACGAACGGCTGCTCGGGTCGTTGCTCGCCGAGCACCTTCCCGGCGTCGTGTACACCCGTCCCCGCGCCGGCTACCTGGCGTGGCTCGACTTCCGGGGCATCGGGCTCGGGGACGACCCGGCGGTGCTGCTGCGGGAGCACGCCTACGTCGCCCTGAACTCGGGGCTCGGGTTCGGGTCGCAGGGGCGGGGGTTCGCCCGGCTCAACCTCGCGTGCTCGCCGGAGACCCTGCGCGAGGCGGTGTTCCGGATCGCAGCGGCGTACCCGTCGAGCACGCAGGAGGGGCTCGTCTGGCACGTGGCGTGAGGGGCGCGGCCGGTGCGGGGTCGGTGCCGGCCGGTGCGGTCCGCGCGAGACTCGCGGTGGACGACACGTCTCGTGTTCCGGAGCGCGAGACTCGTCGCCGACGACGAGTCTCGTGCGCGGTCGCCCGAGTCTCGGGGGCGGCCGCCGGGCCTCAGGCCTCGCCGGGGTCGTCGTCGATGTACTGGTTGCGCCCGACCACGCGGATCTTCAGGTCGTCGCCACGGTCCATCGCGAGGAACTCGCGCGCCACGAACCCGACCGACGGCCATCGGGTGACCTCGGTGACGAGCAGCCCGTCGATGAACACCTGCCACGCGCCGCGCTCACGGACGGCCTGGACCTCGTACGTCGCCATGCCGCGAGCGTACCGAACGACCGTCGCGCGGGACGGCCCGTTCAGCCGATGCGCTTCGCGTAGAAGCGGAGCGTCGGGACCTCGCCCGTCGCGGTGCACCACGCCGCGGGACCGCGGCCCGTCAGACACCACCCGCGGCGCTCGTAGAGCCGCCAGGCGCTCGCAGCGTCCTCGGTGACGTCGAGTCGCACGTGCCCGCCCGGCACCGACTGCTCGGCGGCGTCGAGCAAGGCGTCCGCGATGCCCTGGCCGCGGTGGTCCGGGTCGACGAAGAGCCGCGTGACCTCGGGCATGCGCCCCGGGCCGGGCACCGCGATGGCGACGTGCCCGACGACCCGGTCGTCGGCGATCGCGACCCAGGCGGCGCGGAGACCCGTCGGTGCCAGCCACCCGGCAGGATCGTCCGGCCAGACGGCGGGGTAGCCGAAGACGTGGGCGCGCCAGAGGACCTCGACCAGGGCGTCCTGGTCAGCGTCGGCCCGTTCGTGGATGCGCATCTCCGCCGACGCTATCGACCGGTGATGAGGCGCCGTCAGGTGGACGGCGGGTTCGTCCCCCGGGGAACCGTGGGATCAGGCGAGGTCGAGCCGCATGTGCACGTCTGCGCGTGCGTACGGACTCGGCGCGACCTCGTGTGGTTCGAGGTGTCGGAAGCCGAACGCCTCGTACAGGTGCACGGCGCTCGCGAGACCCGAGTTGCTCTCCAGGACGACGCGCCGCGCGCCGAGCTCCCGCGCCCGGTCCAGTGCGGCGGCGATGAGACGCCGACCGGTGCCGTGTCCCTGGTGGTCGGGCGAGACGGCCATCTTCACGAGCTCGTACTCCCCGGGTGCGGTGGGGGCGAGGCCGACGCAGCCGATCACTGTCTCCGTGTCGTCCGAGCCGGCAGCGCCGTCCGATGCGATCCGGGCGACGAGCACCGCGCCGCCCGGCTCGACGATGTGCCCGAACGGGTCGCCGAGGTACCGGCGGTCCTCGTCCTCGAGCGTGAAGAACCGGGTGATCCAGGCCTCGTTGAGGGTGCGGAACGCTTCGGCGTCGGCGGGCGTGACGAGGTCGGCGATGGTGATCGCGGCGGGAGCGGAGGTGTCGGGCATGCATCCATGATCAGCACCCCGTCCGGTCGCGTCCAATACTCGTTCACGTGGATCGATAGGCTGCGTGCATGGATGTCGACCTCCGCCAGCTCCGTGCCTTCCTCGCGGTGGCGGACGAGCTGCACTTCGGACGCGCGGCGGCGGCGCTGCACATGGCACAGCCAGCGCTGTCCCAGCAGATCCGGCGGACCGAGCGGGAACTCGGGGTCGACCTGTTCGTCCGGACCTCGCGGAGCGTGGCGCTCACCCCTGCCGGCCGCGTGCTGCAGGGCCGCGCACGCTCGTTGCTCGAGCAGGCCGCGCGAGACCTCGACGAGGCGGTACGGGTGGGGCGCGGGGAGGCCGGACGCCTCGACGTCGGGTTCGTCGTGTCAGCGCTGCCCCTCGGTCCGATCGAGCGGGTCCAGGCGTTCCGGGAGCGCTTCCCGCTCGTCCGGGTCGAACTGACCGAGGGCTACACGTCCCACCTCGTCGCGCGGATCCTCCGAGGCGAACTCGACCTCGCGGTGGTCCGAGATCCGGACCCGGAGCCGGGCATCAGGCTCGTGCCGTTCCGGAGCGAACGCTTCGTCGCGGCCGTCCCGACCACGCACCGGTACGCGGGCCGGTCGGAGGTCGAGGGGCCCGAGCTCGTGGACGACCCGTTCGTGTTCTTCCCGGCACAGGCCGGCGCGCTCGCGACCGAGCGGAACCTCGCACCGGTGACCGCCGGTGGGCGGCGTCCGACCGTCGTGCAGGAGGCCACGACGTGGGCGACGGTGCTCCACCTGGTCGGTGCGGGGCTCGGCGTCACCGTGGTCCCGGAGAGCGCCGCGCTCGCCGCTCCGTCGAGCGTCTCGCTCCTGCCGCTCGCGGGGAGCGAGCACCGCAGCGAGCTGTCCTGGGCGACGCGGGCCGCGGACGACCGGGAGATCCTGCGGAACTTCGTCGCGGCGACCGAGTGAGAGCGTCCGGCGCGTTCGGTGCGTTCGGCGTACGTGCCGATCGCGCACCGGTCAGGCCAGCGGGAGCACCGGCGCTCGGTGGTGTCCGAGCTCGTCGTGGTGCCAGGGCCGGGACCCGGCGAGCTCGAGTCCGAGCTGCACGAGCACGAACCGCACGTGCGGTTCG
>NZ_LDQC01000025.1 GCF_001475545.1 Curtobacterium luteum
CGACGTCGTACGACAGCGGCACTGTCGCAGTGCCGCGTGTGCAACAGGCGGCGTGTGCAACGAACGACAAGTTCGACGTCGTACGACAGCGGCACCGTCGCAGTGCCGCGCGTGCAACGAACGACGAGTCCGACGTCGTACGACGGCGGCGCCGTCGCAGTGCCGCGTGTGCAACCGGCCGCGTGTGCAACGAACGACGAGTCCGACGTCGTACGACAGCGGCACTGTCGTTCGGCAGCGACGACGACTCGCCGCCCCCGCGGACAGCTCCCCGCGCGGGGCTACACCGCCGCGGACCGCTCCGAGCGCTCGGTCGCCGCCCAGGTGCCGAGCAGCGCCAGGTTCCGCTCCGACTCGCTCCCGGGCTCGGCCCCGTACGTGAACATCGTCAGCCCGGGGTCCGCGACGAGGTCGAGCGCCTCGTACGTCAGCTCGAGCCGCCCGACGACCGGGTGCTCGATGCGCTTGCGACCCGTGCGGTGCGACCGGACGTCGTGCGCCGCCCACCACGTGCGGAACTCCTCGCTGCGGGTCGAGAGCTCCCCGACGAGCGTCACGAGTCCGGGCTCGCACGGGTTGGCGACGGCCGCGGCACGGAGGATCGCCACGGCGTCCCGCGCGGTCTGGGCCCAGTCAGGGAAGAACTCGCGGGCGGCCGGGTCGAGGAACGTGAACCGTGCGGTGTTCACCGGACGACCGGGTCCCGCGAACATCGGCGAGTACAGCGCCCGACCGAGCTCGTTCGTCGCGACGACGTCGCCGCGCTCGTTGCGCACCCATGCCGGTGCGCCGGTGATCGCGTCGAGGAGCTGCTGCACGCCCGGTCGAACCCGGGTCGGGACGTTGCGGTGCATGGTCTTCACCCCGGCGTTCGCCAGGCGGGCGAGGTCCCACAGGTGCGTGCGCTCGTCGTCGTCGAGCCGGAGGGCCGCCGCGAGACCGTCGAGCACGCTGTCGGAGACGCCCTTGAGGGTCCCCCGCTCGAGTCGCGTGTAGTAGTCGACGCTCACGCCCGCGAGCATCGCCACCTCGTGCCGGCGGAGACCGGGAACCCGTCGGACTCCCCCACCGAAGGTCGGCATGCCGACCTGGTCGGGGGTGAGCCGCGCCCGTCGTGAGGACAGGAAGTCCTGGATCTCCTTGCGCACGTCGATACCCATGTCGGCAAGGCTACGTGGCGGGACCGGTACCGGGACAGGTACCGGGAGGGCCTGCCTCGGTACCGGGTCCACACGGATCGGACGGGAGGCCCGTGGCGGCGCCGCCACGGGCCTCCCGTCGGCTGGCGGTCGCCGCTACTGCGCGCGCTCCCGCGCGACCAGGCGCACCCGCGCCACGCGGTGTCCGTCCATCTCGGTGACCTCGATCGACCAGTCGTCGAGGTCCACGACGTCCCCGACCACGGGGATGCGGTCGAGGTGCACCTGCACGAGCCCGCCGACGGTCTCGTAGTCGCCGTCGGGCAGGACCGGGCCGCCGTCGGCCGCGAGGTCCTCGAGCACGAGCGACCCGTCGACCCCCTCGGCACCGGGGGACGAGCTGTCGTGCTCGGCCGTGTCCCACTCGTCCTTGATGCGGCCGACGAGGTCCTCGAGCAGGGCCTCGAGCGTCACCATGCCCGCGCTGCCGCCGTACTCGTCGACGACGAGCGCGATCTGGTGGCCGTCGGTGCGCATCTGGGCGATCGCGCTCGACAACGACTTCGTCTCCGGCATCGCCAGCACCGGCCGGACGAGCGTCGCGAGCGGTGCCTCGGGGTCGGCGGGGCGGAGGAGGTCTCGGAGGTGCACGAAGCCCGTGACGTGGTCGCGCGAGCCCGAGGTCACCAGGTACCGGGAGTGCCCGGCGTCGAGCGCGTGGTCGGTCGCCTGACGGACGGAGAGGTCGGCGTCCATCGTCGAGACGTCGTACCAGGGGCGCATCGACTCGCGGAGGGTGCGGTCACCGGCGTCGAGGGCGCTCCGGGCGATCTGCCGGCCCTGGGCGTCGAGGGCGTCGTGCTCGGCGACGAGGTCACGGAGCTCCTCCGTGCTCATCGACTCGCTGCGCGCGTTCGGGTCGCCGCCGAGCAGCCGGACGATCGCGTTCGTCGTGCTGGACAGCACCCAGATGACCGGGCGCATGAGCGTCGCGAACCGGTCGAGCGGCGGGGCCACGAGCATCGAGAACCCCTCGGCGCGCTGGAGTGCGAGGCGCTTCGGGACGAGCTCGCCGAACACCAGCGACAGGTAGGCGATGACGAGGGTCAGCAGCACGAGGGCGACGGCCTCGGCGGCACCGCGGTCGAGGCCGAGGCCCTGCAGCAGCGGGGCGATGTCGGGGGCGATCGACGAGGCGCCGTAGGCTGCCGAGAAGAACCCGGCGACGGTGACACCGATCTGCACCGCGGAGAGGAAGCGGTTCGGGTCGCGGCCGAGCTGGGCGACCCGTGCACCGCGCGGCCCCTTGCGTTCGAGCTGCTGCAGCTGCGACTCGCGGAGGGAGACGAGGGCGATCTCGGCGGCGGCGAACACCCCGCCGACGAGCACGAAGAGGATGACGAGCCCGAAGGCGATCCAGGTGTCGGCGCCCATCAGCGGGTGGTCCGCTCAGGTCGGGGCGGAACCGGTCGCGATCGGGCGCTGGGCCTGTGACAGTCGTCCATGCCTGAGAGCCTGCACAGGCGTTCTGGGAGCCGACCCCGCGGTGACTGCGGGGGTGCTGTGGATGGGCTGCCTAGGCGGTGATCGGGCGCCCGGTGCGGGCTTCGAGCCACGCGGCGGGATCGATCGGGGTGACGCCGTCGAGGAGCACCTCGAGGTGCAGGTGCGCTCCGGTCGAGACGCCCGAGTTGCCCACCTGGCCGATGAACTGACCGGCCTCGACGGTGTCGCCGACCTGCAGCGGGGTCGATCCCGGGATCATGTGGCCGTAGAGCGTGGCGACCTTCCGACCGTCGATCACGTGGTCGATCACCACGGCGGTGCCGTAGTTGAAGTACGTGCCGGCGACGCGGACCGTGCCCTTCGCGATCGCGCCGATCGGGGTGCCGAGCCCGGGGGTGAAGTCGAGGCCCTCGTGCAGCGACGAGCACGCCCCGCACGGTGCCGAGCGGTAACCGAAGCCGGAGCTCATCTGCACCGGGCCGGGGAACGGCGAGCGGACCTCGCCCCCGAAGGAGACCGAACCGCTCGCGGTGGCCTGCTCCTTCGTCGTCGAGCCGCCGCCGATCGTGAACCCGTCGCGTGCGGGGTCGGCGAGGGCGGCGAGCTGCGTGACCGAGTAGTCCTGGCCGGCGACGCTCGGGGCGAGGGTCGCGGTGGCGACCGCGGTGCCGGACGCGGCGTGGGCAGGGGTCGCGGAGGCGGCGAAGAGCACGAAGGCGGCGAGGGCGCTGGTGAGCGTCACGCGGCTGGCGCGGTTCGCCGGGCGCAGCGGGTTGACCCTGGTGCGGAGCGGGCGCCGTGGCTGCGGTGCCGCGGTCACGCTGACCGTGCGGGAGGTGCGCGTCGGGCCGCTCGCGTCGCGGTCGACCCGGCGGACGCGGCTCTCGGAGTGCGCGGTGCCGACGTGTTCCGTGGAGGCCCGCGCGGTGGCGGCGACCCGGCCGGTGCGGCGGGGTTGCTTGCGGGCCGCGGCGCGCTCGGCCTCGAGGGCTGCACGGCGCGACAGGTGCACGACCGGGGTCTCCGGGTGCTGGTCTGGGTGGGGTGCAGTCGTCATGGCCGCCCACCATTCTGCACGACTCTGTTCGTTTGTACAGACCCCAGTGTGATCATTCCGTTACCGGACGCGCCTCGACGGCATGGTCCTCCGTGTCGATCGGTACTGTCCGAGGAGAGCGACCGGAAGGACCGAAGCCCATGGCCCGAACGCCGCGCGAGCGTCACGAACCCATCGATCTGGGTGCCGCCGAGGTCGTCCTCGCCGGCACGCAGGAGCTCCTGCCCGTGTTGCGCGCCGCCGCGGTCCGGGCCGGGGTCGACGCCACGAGGATGCGGGTCGTCGGGGTCGACGACCTCCCGGACCCGGGCGAGACCGGCGACGCCGAACTCGCCGTGATCGCGATCCGCCGTCCCGGCGACGACCCCGCGTTCCACCGGGCGCACGAGGCCGCGGAGCTCATCGACCCCCTGCTCGCGCCGAACGCGGTGCGCATCGTCGTGACGGTGTCGGGCGTGACGCGTCTCGCGCCGAAGATCGAACGCACGCTGACGTCCGAGGTGCTCCACCAGATCGGCGCGGCGGCGGCCCCGACCGGTCGGGACCGCCCGTTCCGGAACCTCCGGATGCGCCTCGGTCTCGCGGCGCTGAAGACCTCCGGGGTCCGGGTGTTCCGGATCACCATCGGGCACTAGGACGCGCGCACCGGCCCCGGGCCACGACCCGGCGCCGGGCCGCGCCGTACCGCCCCGCGCCACGACCCGGCCGTCCCCGTTCCCGACGCGTCAGCCCTCGTCCGGGTCCGTGCTGTGGACGGCGGAGGCGTCGACCCGGTGCTGTGCAGGCACGGTGTGCGCGACGGCCGCCACGCTCCCGACGGCGAGCACGACCGCGAGCGCTCCCGCAGCACACGCCGTCCCGAGCCGACGCAGTCTCGACCCCGCGCCGCGCTGCCGGGGTGCGAACCGGGCGATCCCCCGCGTCGGGTCCGGTCCGACGAGCCACGGACCCGACCCGTCCGCGTCGTACGAGAAGGGGCCGGAGCCGTCCGGGGCGTACCGGTACGGCCCGCTGCCGTCCACCGCGTAGGCCGAGCGGAGGTCCTCGGCCGTCCACCCGAAGTCCTCGGGGGTCCGTCGTCGTGTCGTCGTCACGGTCTGCTCCTCCCACCGCAGCGGTGGTGCCGCGGGAGACCAGTCCACGCTCGGTCCCCAAGGGCCGGCCATGTGCCTCCCGGGTGTCAGGCGGAAGTTCGCTGGGAGGTGACCCGACCAGGTATCTTGACATCGAGACATCCCGCGCCTGCGAGTAGCGTGGGGCGTACCGACGGCATGAACAAGGGAGTACCCGCCAGCATGGCCAAGATCATCTACACGCTCACGGACGAGGCGCCGTTCCTGGCGACCCACTCCTTCCTCCCGATCATCCAGGCCTTCGCCGGCACCGCCGGTGTCGACGTGGAGACCCGCGACATCTCGCTCTCCGGCCGGATCATCGCGCAGTTCCCGGAGCGGCTCACCGACGAGCAGCGCCTGGACGACGCCCTCACCGAGCTCGGGGACCTCGCGAAGACCCCCGAGGCGAACATCATCAAGCTGCCGAACATCTCGGCGTCGATCCCGCAGCTCAAGGCGGCGATCAAGGAGCTGCAGGTGCAGGGCTACGACCTGCCGGCCTACCCCGACGAGCCGACCACGGACGAGGAGCGCGACGTCCGCGCTCGCTACGACCGCGTCAAGGGCAGCGCGGTGAACCCCGTGCTGCGCGAGGGCAACTCGGACCGCCGCGCGCCGCTCTCGGTGAAGAACTACGCCAAGAAGCACCCGCACCGCATGGGTGCCTGGAGTCACGAGTCGAGGACGAACGTCGTGACCATGGGCAAGGACGACTTCCGCTCGAACGAGCAGTCCTGGATCGCCCCGGCGGACGACACCCTGACGATCGAGTTCGTCGGCGCCGACGGTGAGACCACCGTCCTCAAGCAGTCCATCCCGGTCCTCGCGGGTGAGGTGATCGACGGCACGGTCCTGCACGTCCGCGCGCTCGAGGCCTTCCTGCAGGACCAGATCGCCGCAGCGAAGGCCCAGGGCGTGCTGTTCTCGGTGCACCTCAAGGCGACGATGATGAAGGTCTCCGACCCGATCATCTTCGGCCACGTCATCCGTGCGTTCTTCCCGACCGTGTTCGAGCGCTTCGGAGCCGACCTGGCGGCAGCGGGGCTCAACCCGAACGACGGCCTCGGCTCGGTCCTCGCCGGGCTCGACGCCGTGCCGAACGGCGCCGAGATCAAGCGTGCGTTCGACGAGGGCCTCGATGCGGGCCCCGAGCTCGCCATGGTCGACTCGGACAAGGGCATCACGAACCTGCACGTCCCGAGCGACGTCATCGTCGACGCCTCGATGCCCGCGATGATCCGCACCTCGGGTCACATGTGGGGCCCGGACGGCGAGGAACACGACACCCTCGCGGTGATCCCGGACTCCAGCTACGCAGGCATCTACCAGACCGTCATCGAGGACTGCCGCGCGAACGGCGCCTTCGACCCGGCCACCATGGGCTCCGTGCCGAACGTCGGGCTCATGGCGCAGAAGGCCGAGGAGTACGGCTCGCACGACAAGACCTTCGAGGTCCCGGCAGCCGGTCGTGTCCGCGTCGTCACGAGCGGCGGCGAGACCGTCATCGAGCACGAGGTCGAGGCCGGTGACATCTGGCGGGCCTGCCAGACCAAGGACGTGGCGATCCGCGACTGGGTGAAGCTCGCCGTGACGCGCGCCCGTGCCTCGGCGACCCCGGCCGTGTTCTGGCTCGACGAGACCCGTGCGCACGACGCGAACCTCATCCGGCTCGTGCAGCGGTACCTCGCCGACCACGACACCGAGGGCCTGCAGATCGAGATCATGTCGCCCGAGGACGCCATGGCCTTCTCGCTCGAGCGCATCCGCCGTGGCGAGGACACCATCTCGGTCACGGGCAACGTCCTCCGCGACTACCTCACCGACCTGTTCCCGATCATGGAGCTCGGCACCTCCGCCAAGATGCTCTCGGTCGTCCCGCTCCTCGGTGGCGGCGGCCTGTTCGAGACCGGCGCCGGTGGTTCGGCCCCGAAGCACGTGCAGCAGCTCGTCGAGCAGAACTACCTGCGCTGGGACTCCCTCGGCGAGTTCCTGGCGCTCGCCGTCTCGTTCGAGCACCTCGCCGGCGTGACGGGAAACCGGCGCGCGGCGATCCTCGGCGAGACGCTCGACCGCGCCACCGGCACCTTCCTCGACGAGAACAAGTCGCCGGGTCGCAAGCTCGGCTCGATCGACAACCGGGGCAGCCACTACTACCTCGCGAAGTACTGGGCCGAGGAGCTCGCGTCCCAGACCGAGGACGCCGAGCTCGCTGCGGCGTTCGCGGACGTCGCGAAGCAGCTCGACGGCCAGGAGTCGACGATCGTCGAGGAGCTGAACGGCGTGCAGGGGCACCCGGCGGACATCGGTGGGTACTACCGTCCGGACGACGCCAAGACCGGCGCCGTGATGCGCCCGTCCGTCGCACGGGCGCGCCGGCGCCGGGGGCGCGCCCGCCAGGTTCCGGAATGCTGCGTTCTCACGCGGGCACGCGCCGTCGATCGGAACACCGGGC
>NZ_LDQC01000026.1 GCF_001475545.1 Curtobacterium luteum
GCTCGCGATCGCCGCGGTCGTGCTGTTCAACGCGTTCGCCCCGACCCGGTCGGCGTTCGGCGCGAAGATCACGAACGACACGGACACCGCCGGGACCGCGCCGTACTTCACGTGCTCCGCAGCCGTCGGTGCCGACACCGCGAACGCCGTGTTCGCCTACCGCCTCGGCGAGGCATCGGGGTCATCGGTGGCGACCGACTGGTCCGGCAAGGGACAGAACGGCACCTACCAGGGGTCGATGGCGGCGGTCGCTCCGAGCCCGAACGCCTGCCCGCGGGACGCCGGGACGGCCTACCAGCTGAACGGTTCCACGAGCTTCGTCTCGACGCCGACGCGGTACACGAACCCCACCACCTTCAGTACCGAGGTCTGGTTCCGCATCACCGTCGCCGGCGGGATGCTCGTCGGCTTCGGCAGCAACCAGGTCACGACGTCCGGACAGCACGACCGCCAGGTGTACCTCAACACCGCAGGGCAGCTCGTCTTCGGTTCGTACAACGGCACCACGCAGGTCGTCACCTCGCCGAAGGCCTACACCGACGGCGCGTGGCACCACGTCGTCGCGACGATGTCCGCGTCCACGGGGATGAAGCTCTACGCCGACGGCGCGCTCGTCGCGTCGAACGCCGCCTACACGACGCCCGAGAACTACGCCGGGTACTGGCGCATCGGCTACGACACCGTCTCCGGGTGGCCCGGTCAGCCGTCGAACTTCTTCTTCACCGGGCAGATGCGGTACGCGGCCGTCTACAGCACCGTGCTCTCCGCGACGCAGGTCGCGAACCACGCCACCGCCGGACGCTGACGGGCGGGTCGCGTCGACGACGTGACCCAGCGCCGGCCGGGAGGCACGGTGCGGGCCCGCACCGCGCCTCACGTCCACCGGTGGTCGCTGCGCGGACCGGTGCCTTCGGTCAGGCGGCGACGACGTCCAGCGCGCGCCGAGCCGCCCGCACGACCTCGGCATCGGTGACGAAGTGGGCCGACCCGTCGTCGGAGCCACCCATCGGGACGCCGGCGTGGGCGCTGCCGACGGCCGGGCGCTTCGCGGAGAGGTGCACGGCGGCCACCCCCACCGACACGAGTGCGGCGACGTCCGCCGGGGTCACGCCGGCGCCGGCCATGACCTGCACGCCACCGGCGGCCTCGACCACACGGGCGATCGTCGAGGCACCGGCTGCAGCGGTCGGCGCGCCACCGGACGTCAGCACCCGGGTGAAGCCGAGCTCGGCGAGCGACGCCGCGGCGGCGACGGGGTCCGCCGCGTGGTCGATCGCGCGGTGCAGGGTGACCTCGGCAGTGGCGCTCACCGATCGTGCGGCGGCGACGAACCGGCGCAGGGCGTCGGTGTCGAGTGTCCGGTCGGGGCGCAGGGCACCGACGACGACACCGGCCGCACCGGAGCGGAGGACCGTGCGGACCTCGCGCTCCATGAGGTCGAGCTCGTCACGGTCGTGCACGAACCCGCCCGGCCGGCACCGCACGAGTGCGTGTGCCGGGATGCCGGTCTCGTGCACGGTCTCGACGAGGGCCTGCGACGGGGTGAGCCCGCCGAGTTCGAGGCCGACGCAGAGCTCGACGCGATCCGCGCCGTGGTCGCGGGCGACGAGAGCTCCCGCGGGCGAGGTGACCGCGATCTCGAGGGCGACGGGGGCGGTGGTCACGCGACGGCTCCGAGCGGTTCGTTCGACGACGGGATGATCCGGGCGCCGAGGTCGGGCGCCGACGGGAACTCCCGATCGTAGGGGAACATCGGGCGCTGGATCCTGTGGTGCCCGAGCCGCTCGAGGTCCTGGTCGACACCGCCGGGGGTGAGGGCGAGCATCCAGTCGGCGGCCATGTCGAAGAGCTCGGGTTCGAGGTACCCGATCTTGACGATGACGACGTCGGCGTCGCGCGGCGCGAGGTCGAGGTCGGTGAAGTCGTGCTCGTGGTGGTACGGCTTCCGGAGCTTCGTGAGGATCGCGAACACCGACCCGACCTGGAGCACGACCTCGGTCTCGGCGTCGCGGTCTCCGTGCTTGACCGCGTGCACCCGACCGGTCATGGTGATCGGTCCCGCGTGCACCGCGTCGACCGCAGCCCCGGCGGTGACGGTCACGGTCGCACCGACCCCGGCCTCCACGGCGGTCGCGACGGCCTCGGGGCCGGGGACGCTCGCGTAGATGACGGTCGGGCCGTCGGGCGAGGAGAACGCCGGGTTCGCGAGCACCTGCGTGAGTCCCCACGTCATGTCGCCGGAGCCGCCGGCGGTCGGGTTGTCGCCCGAGTCCGAGACGAAGTACGGTCGCGCGGCACCCGGCGCGAGCGCAGCGGCGAGGCACTCGTCGAACGAGCCGGTCGGCGCGACGAACACGAAGTCCTCGCGGACGTCCCAGAACGCGCGGGCGAGCCGCTCGGCACCGGCGGCGACGGTCTCGCGGTCCCAACCGGTGACCACCGTGACGGCGCGGTCGCGGGGCTGGTCCGCCCAGGCGTAGCCGACCCAGATCGCGGCGTCGAGGACACCCGGGGTGGCCTCGACCTCCGGCACCTGCGCGTACAGCGAGGCCGCTGGTTCGATGCGCGTCGAGGTCTGCTCGCCGGGGAGCAGGACGGGGATCGGTACCCAGGCCTTCACGGGACGCTGCTCGCCGACCGGCCGGGTGGTGAGCACGTCGACGAGGTTGCGGACGGCCCGCTCCTTGGTCTCGAGGGCGTCCTCGTGCGGGGCCATGCGGTAGCAGGTGACGAGGTCGACCTGGTGCGCGAGCTCCGCGGTGACGTTGCCGTGCAGGTCCATCGAGGCCGACACGACGACGTCCGGTCCGACGACCGCGCGGATGCGTCCGAGCAGGTCCGTCTCGGCGTCGTCGAGTCCCTCGACCACCATCGCGCCGTGGATGTCGTACCAGAGACCGTCCACCGGACCGATCGCGGCCAACCGGGAGGTGATCTCGGACGCGAGCGACTCGTACGAGTCGCGGTCGACCATGCCGCCGGGCAGGGCGTGACCGATCAGCGCGCCGCGGAAGTCGGCCCGTTCGGCGTACGACGCGAGGAACGGGTACCGCGCGACGACCTCGTCGCCGCGGTCCGGGTGGAACGCCGGTGCGTGCGTCCGGGTGGGGGTGAACGTCGAGGTCTCGATGGCGAGCCCCGCGATCGCGATCACCGGGCGACGGACGGCGGACGCAGCGGGCGCTGCTGGCACGGACTCAGACACGGACGTTCCTCTTCCTGACGGTGGACTGGGGGATGGGCGTCGAGAGCTCCTCGAGCGAGGCGGTGAGGCCCCGCTGCAGCGCGAACTGACCGGCCCCGACGAGCCCCGCGTCGGCGCCGAGCGACACCGGTTCGATCACGAGGTGCTGCGTCATGAGCGGGTGGCAGCTCTCGTACAGCTGGCTCCGGACGGCGGCGATGAACGGGTCGAGCGTCGACAGGATGCCGCCGAGGTAGACCGCGTCCGGGTTGAAGAAGTTGACGTTGGCCGCGAGCACCTCGCCGAGGTACCGCCCGGCGAGCCGCACGGCCCGGGTCGCCTCGGGGTGCGCGTCCGAAGCGAGCCGCACCACGTCGGCCGTGGACTCGACCGCGACCCCGGCGTTCGACAGGATGCGGACGAGCGCGGCACCGGACGCCACCGTCTCGAGGCAGCCGGTGTTCCCGCACGAGCACGGGGTGTCCCCGGCCGCGTCGATGCGCACGTGCGTGATGTCGCCCGCGGACCCGGTCGACCCGCGGTAGAGCCGACCGTCGATGACGATCCCGGCGCCGATCGCCGAGCCGGCCTTGATCGTGATGGTCTGCCGGCGGGACGGGTCCTGCACGCTCTGCTCGCCCGCGGCCATGCAGTTCGCGTCGTTGTCGACGATCGCCGGCAGTCCGAACCGTTCGGTGAGCCAGGACGCCACCGGGAAGCCGTTCCACCCCGGCATGCGGCTCGGCAGGTCGACCACGCCGGCCTCGACGTCGACCGGCCCGGGAAGGCTCAGCCCGACGCCTCGGAGGCCCGCGCGACCCTGCTCGTCGGCGAGGCGCTCGAGCATCCCGGCCAACCGCTGCAGGCCGGCGCTCGGACCGTCGGCGAGCGCGAACGGGACGTTCGCGACCGACTCGAGCGCGCCTCCCGGCCGGACCACGCCGATGCGGGCGTGACCGCCGCCGACGTCCGCGGCGACCGCGTACTCGTCGGCCCCGCCGATCCGGAGCACCTTGCGGGGGCGCCCGCCGGTCGAGACGTCGGTGCCCTCCTCGGCGAGGAGCCCGTGTGCGAGCAGCTGCGCGACCACGTGCGAGACGGTCGACGGGGCGGCCGAGAGCAGTGCCGCGATCTCGGTGCGGCTCGAGGCCTGACCCGAGGCGACGAGCTCCAGGACGCGGGCGCTGAGGTCGGCCACGACTTTCTCCAATCCGGCGGAAAGCGGTCGATGACCGCCCGTGGCACCGAGCCTAAGCGGCAGATCGACCGGTCCACCCTTTCGCCCGAACCGCAGAAACGAACTATTTACATCGGATTGTTTGTTTTTCCAACGGCTTTGGTCATTGACTGTCCCCGTGCCGACCGGCACGCGTGCTCCACACCCCGACACTTCCCACGCACCAGGAGACACACATGACCAAGCCCCGTCGCTGGGCGCTCCTCACCGGAGCCGCGATCGCCGTGAGCGCGCTGCTCGCCGGCTGCTCCGGGGGCGGCAACGCCTCGTCCGGCAGCAGCAACGCCGACGAGATCAACTACGCACTGCCGGCGAACTTCACGCCGAACTGGATCCTCCCGATCGGCACGGCCGCGCACCTCAACACGAACAACGGCTCGATCGCGCAGTCGCTGTACGAGCCGCTCGTCGCCTACGACGGGTCGACGGGCAAGATCACCTGGAACAAGGCCGGCTCCGTCGCCACCGACGCGGCGTTCGCGAAGGACGGAAAGAGCGTCACGATGACCCTCGGCGATCGCCACTGGTCGGACGGCAAGCCGATCACCAGCCGCGACGTGCAGTTCTGGTTCAACCTCATCAAGGCGAACAAGGACCAGTGGGGCTCGTACTCGAAGGGCAAGGCGCCCGACAACTGGACGTCGTTCACGGCGGACGACGACACCCACTTCACGATCACGTTCGACAAGGCGTACAACTCGGACTGGATGCTCGCGAACCAGCTGAGCCACATCATCCCGCTGCCGCAGCACGCCTGGGACAAGACGAGCGCGGGCGGCTCGGTGGGCAACGCGGACGAGACGACCGAGGGCGCGAAGCAGGTCTGGAAGTACCTCAACACCGCCGCGGGCAAGATCTCGGACTACGCGAGCGACGACCTGTGGAAGACCATCTCCGGCCCGTACGGTGTCAGCGCGTTCTCGACGGCCGGCAAGGTCACCCTGACGGCGAACAAGCAGTACGACGGTGGTGAGAAGCCCTCCATCACGACCGTGAACCTGCTCCCGTTCACGTCCGCCGACGCCGAGGTCAACGCCGTCCGTTCGGGCGGGGTCGACTACGGGTACATCAACGCCACGGACATGGACCAGAAGGCGTCGTTCGAGGCCAAGGGCTACGAGGTGCAGCCCTGGACCGGCTGGGCGATCACCTACATGCCGTACAACTTCAACAACCCGACGATGGGCGCCGTCTTCAAGCAGCTGTACGCCCGCCAGGCCGTGCAGATGTCGATCGACCAGACCTCGCTGTCGAAGGTCGTGTTCAACGGCACCGCCACCTCGACCTACGGGCCGATCCCGCAGGCGCAGGAGTCCGACTACGTGTCGAGCGTCCAGAAGGACAACCCGTACCCGTTCAGCACCTCGAAGGCCAAGGCGCTCCTGACCAGCCACGGCTGGGAGGAGCAGGGCGGCACGATGGTCTGCACCGACCCGGGCACGTCCGACAACCAGTGCGGCGAGGGTGTCGACAAGGGCACGAAGTTCACGATGAACGTGCTCTCGCAGTCCGGTTCGACCGTTACCGACAACATGATGAGCGCGATCCAGTCCTCGCTCGCGAAGACCGGCATCGGCTTCACGATCAAGACCGCGCCGGTGTCGAGCGTCCTGTCGCAGACCCCGACCTGCACGAGCGACGAGGCCAGCTGCGACTGGGACCTCTCCTTCTTCGGCACGGCGGGCAGCTGGTACTTCCCGGCCTACCCGACCGGTGAGTCGCTCTTCCAGACCGGTGGCTCGGCGAACTTCGGGTCGTACTCGAACAAGGAGGTCGACCAGCTCATCGACGCGACCACCACCTCGACCGACTCGACCGCCGTGCAGGACTACAGCGCGGCCGTCGCGAAGGACCTCCCGGTCATCTGGCTCCCGGAGCCCGACTACCAGATCTCGGTCGTCAAGAAGGGCCTGACCGGGTTCGACCAGGACTCCCTCGCGAACTTCCACCCGGCGCAGTGGAAGTGGAGCAAGTAACACCCAGGACAGCCGGGAGGCGCGGTGCGCGTCCGACGCGCACCGCGCCTCCCTCCCGGCTCACGTCTCCAATCCGACCATCGGAAGCCGCATGACCACCGCTCTCTACCTGCTCCGGCGCGTGCTGCAAGCACTCGCCGTGGTCCTCATCGTCACGATCGTCGTGTTCTGCCTGCTGCACGCCCTGCCGGGCGGACCCGCCCGCGGCGTCCTCGGCGTCTCCGCGACGCCGGCGCAGATCGCCGCCTTCAACCAGTCGCAGGGGCTCGACCAGCCGCTGCCCGTGCAGTACCTCCGGTTCCTCGGACGTCTGCTCACCGGCGACGTCGGCACGTCGTACACGCTCAACGAGCCGGTCGCGCAGCTCATCGCCGAGCGCCTGCCGAAGACCCTCGTGCTCACCGGCATGTCCGCCGTCCTCGGGCTCGTGATCGCCATCCCCGTCGGCATGTGGCAGGCCGTCCGCCGCAACGGAGCGGTCGACTACGCGGCCACCGCGCTCGCGTTCGTGTTCTACTCGACGCCCGCGTTCTTCCTCGGCCTCGTGCTCATCATCGTGTTCAGCCAGCAGCTGCCGTGGCTGCCGTCGCAGGCGCCGAGCGGCAACACCCTCGCCGAGGTCTTCCAGGACCCGGCCGGTCTCGTGCTCCCCGTCGTGACCGGCGCCCTCGCCATGATCGCCGTGTTCAGCCGGTACATGCGGGCGTCGACGCTCGAGAACCTGCAGGAGGACTACGTCCGCACCGCCCGCGCCGGGGGAGCCTCGACGGCGACGATCCTCCGGCGGCACGTGTTCCGGAACTCGCTCACCCCCGTGGTCGCGATGCTCGGCTACTACCTGCCCGTGCTGTTCGGCGGCGCACTCGTGACCGAGCAGCTGTTCAACTACCCCGGCATGGGGCTGCTGTTCTGGAACGCGGCGCAGACCTCGGACTACCCGACGCTGCTCGGCTGCGTCCTCGTCATCTCGATCGCGACCGTGGTGGGCACGTTGCTCGCCGACGTCGCGCAGACCCTCATCGACCCGCGAACGAAGGCGAGCCGCGCATGAGCGCCGTCCAACTGGCCCCGGAAGCACCGGGTGCACCCGTCGTCGTCGGCGCGACCGGCTGGCGGCTCGCGGTGCGACGCTTCCGGCGCAACACCCTCGCGGTGATCGGCCTCGTCGTCATCGTCGTGGTCGTGCTGTTCTGCTTCGTCGGCCCGTTCCTGTACCCGACCGACCAGACCCACACGCAGCTGGACCAGGTGAACCTCGCCCCGAGCGCCGCGCACCTCCTCGGCACCGACGCCGTCGGCCACGACGTCCTCGGTCGGCTCATGTTCGGCGGCAAGGTTTCGCTCACGGTCGGCATCGCCGCGGGCATCCTCGCGACGGTCGTCGGCACGCTCTGGGGCTCGGTCGCCGGGTACGTCGGCGGGTGGGTCGACGCCGTGATGATGCGCGTCGTCGACGCCGGCATCGCCATCCCCGCGCTGTTCATCCTGCTCGTCATCTCGGCGATCACGACCCCCGGTGTCTGGGGGCTCGTCGTGATCCTCGGACTCGTGTCGTGGCTCGTGCCCTCCCGGCTCATCCGCGCCGAGACGCTGACGCTGAAGAACCGCGACTACGTGCTCACCCTGCGCGCCATCGGTGGCTCGCACGCCCGGGCCATCGGGCGGCACCTGCTGCCGAACTCGGTGTCCACGATCGTCGTCGCGGCCACGTTCCAGGTCGCCGACGCGATCCTCCTCGTGGCGTACGTCTCCTACCTCGGACTCGGCGTCCAGGCGCCCGCGACCGACTGGGGTGGCATGCTCTCCGCCGGGCTGACCTCGGCCTACTCCGGACGCTGGTGGCTCATCGTGCCGCCGGGACTCGCCGTGATCCTCGTCGTCTGCGCGTTCAACGCCGTGGGCGACGGGCTCCGGGACGCCTTCGACGTGAGGGGCCGCTGATGTCCGTCCTGACCACCACCGACCTCGGGGTCACCTTCTCGACCGAGTCCGGCACCGTCGACGCCGTCCGCGATGTCACCCTGCACGTGGAAGCGGGGGAGACGCTCGCGCTCGTCGGGGAGTCCGGCTCCGGCAAGTCCACCGTGGCACTCGCCGCGATGGGGCTGCTCTCCGGCAACGCGACCGCGACCGGCAGCGCCGTCGTCGACGGGCACGAGGTCGTCGGCGCCCCGGAGTCCGCACTCCGTCCGCTCCGCGGCTCGACCGTCTCGATGGTCTTCCAGGAGCCCGCGACCGCGCTCGACCCGCTCACCCGGGTCGGCGCGCAGATCGCCGAGGTCATCCGGAACCACGAGGACGTGTCCGCCGCGGACGCCGCAGCCCGCGCGGTCGAGCTGCTCGACCGCGTCGGCATCCCGTCGCCCGCGTCCCGCGCGAAGGCGTACCCGTTCGAACTGTCCGGGGGGCAGCGGCAGCGCGTCGTCATCGCGATGGCGATCGCGAACGCACCGAAACTCCTCATCGCCGACGAACCCACGACCGCCCTCGACGTCACCGTGCAGGCCGAGATCCTCGAGCTCCTGCGCGGACTCGCCGCCGACGCCGGCACGGGCGTGCTCCTCGTGACGCACAACATGGGCGTCGTCGCGGACTTCGCGGACCGCGTCGCGGTCATGCTGCAGGGCGAGGTCGTCGAGACCGGGGGCGTCGAGGACGTCCTGCTCCGCCCGCAGCACGACTACACGAAGCGGCTGCTCGCGGCCGTGCCGCGACTCACGGTCGCCACGGGCAATCGGCCGGCGGTGTCCGACGCTGCCGTGGCGGCCGGGAGGCACGACGCACCCCCGGTGGTCGACCTGCGGGACGTCTCGGTGACGTTCGGGCGCGGGGCGCGCGCCGTGCAGGCCCTCCGTGGGATCGACGTCGCCGTCCACGCCGGCGAGACCGTCGGGCTCGTCGGCGAGTCCGGCTCGGGCAAGTCCACGGCAGCACGGGTCGCGCTGGGCCTGCAGAAGCCGACCTCGGGCAGCGTGCACCTCTTCGGCACGGACCTCGCCCGGGCCCGCGGACGCGACCGCCGCACACTCCGGTCGGGGATCGGCGTCGTGCTGCAGGACCCGGTGGCCTCGCTCGACGCGCGGATGTCCGTCGCCGAGTGCATCGCCGAGCCGCTCGCCGTGCACCGTCGCGGGATGTCCTCGGCGGACAAGCGGCGCCGCGTCGACGAGGTCCTCGACGCCGTCCGGCTGCCCCGGACCCTCGCATCCCGGGCGCCCCGGGAGCTCTCCGGCGGACAGCGCCAGCGGGTGTCCCTCGCCCGGGCCCTCGTGCTGTCGCCGCGCCTCCTCGTCGCCGACGAACCGACGAGTGCGCTCGACGTCAGCGTGCAGGAGACCGTGCTCGACGTGCTCCGGGAGCTCCAGGGCGACCTCGGCTTCGCGTGCCTGTTCGTCTCCCACGACCTCGCCGTCGTGCAGCAGTTCGCGGAGCGCGTCGTCGTGATGCGCCAGGGCGTCGTCGAGGAGCAGGGCGCGACCGGTGCCACCCTCGTGCACCCGGAGACCGACTACACCCGCCGACTCCTCGCGGCGGTCCCCGTGCCCGACCCGGTCGTGCAACGCCGGCGTCGGGCCGAACGGCTCACCGGTCTCGGTACGGTGACCGCATGAGCGCCGACGTCATCGCCGGCATCGACGTCGGCGGGACGAACACCAAGGTGCTGCTGACCACAGCGGACCTGCAGGTCGTCGACCGCGTCGACCTCCCGACACCGGCGCACGCCGGTGGGGCAGCCATCGTCGCGACCGGCGTCCGCGCCGTGACGGAGCTGCTCGACCGGCACCGGGCCTCCCTGGCGGGTGTCGGAGTCGGCGCAGCCGGCGTCGTCGACGCCGGGACCGGCACGGTCCTCGTGACCGGCAACTCGTTCACCGGCTGGGCCGGGTACGGCGTGACCGCGGCCGTGTCCGAGGCCCTCGGTGTGCCCGCGACCCTCGACAACGACGTGAACGCGTTCCTCCTCGGCGAGGTCGCGACCGGTGCCGTCGCGGGGGAGCCCGACGTGCTCGGCATGACGCTCGGCACCGGGGTCGGCGGGGCGCTCGTGCTCGGCGGGACCCTCTTCGCCGGGCCGCGCGGTGCCGCGGGCGAGATCGGGCACGTGCCGGGCTTCGGCGACGCCGTCTGCACGTGCGGACAGGTCGGACACCTGGAGACGCTCGCCGGGGCCCGCGGGATCGCCGACCGCTACGCCGAACGCTCCGGCCACCGGCTCTCTGCCCGAGAGGTCGCCGACGCCGCCCGCGCGGGTGACACCGACGCCGCCGCCGTGTTCGAGCGTGCCGGGTGGGGCCTCGCGCGTGCAGCCCTGCTCACGGCGGGGATCCTCGACGTGACGACCGTCGTGATCGGCGGGGGCATCGCCCGCTCGTGGGACCTCCTCGAACCGGCGGTCAGCGCCGCCATCGCTGCCGAACCGCCCGTGAGCGGCGCCCCGATCCGGCTCGCGCAGTCGACGCTGGGGGCCGACGCCGTGGCGCTCGGGGCGGCAGCGCAGGCGCGGGACCTCGTGCTCGGGGGTGCGCCGGTCGTCTGACCCGGCGACGGCCGACCGCGCCCGCCGCGCGGCTCCCGATGCGCGCGGCCGTCCGCACGCTGGACCGGTACCGAGCGGGGCGCGGGCATCGTGGGCGCATGAGCCAGTACGACAAGCGCGACCCGAACACCCTCTACCTCGCACCGCCGTACCCGGAGCAGGAGCAGTCGCTGCCGGGCGCCGCCTGGAAGATGGACCCGGAGCCCGACCACGGCGAGCAGAGCTACGTCGGGAAGGAGCGTCTGAAGGGGTACCGCGGCATCGTCACCGGCGCCGACTCGGGCATCGGCCGCGCCGCCGCGATCGCGCTCTCCCGCGAAGGCGCCGACCTCGTGCTCTCCTACCTGCCCGACGAGCAGGAGGACGCCGAGCAGGTGCGGGACCTCCTCGAGGGTGAGGGGCGCCGCGCAGTGCTCTTCCCCGGCGACATCTCCGACGAGCAGTACTGCCAGGACCTCGTGCGGCAGGCCGTCGACGAGTTCGGGGGCCTCGACACCCTCGTCATGGTCGCCGGTCGGATGGACAGCAACGACGACATCCTGACGCTCAGCACCGAGCACTTCGACTCGACCTTCAAGACGAACATCTACTCGCTGTTCTGGCTGACCAAGGCCGCGGTGCCGCACCTCGAGCCCGGGTCGACGATCGTCACCACCGGCTCGATCCAGGCGAGCACGCCGTCGCCGGACAAGATCGACTACGCGATCTCGAAGAGCGCCGTGAAGACCTTCACCGAGGCCGTCGCGCAGCAGCTCGCGCCGAAGGGCATCCGGGTGAACTCCGTCGCTCCCGGACCGGTCTGGACGCCCCTGCAGCCGGGGT
Organism: Curtobacterium luteum; assembly: GCF_001475545.1. GTDB lineage: Bacteria > Actinomycetota > Actinomycetes > Actinomycetales > Microbacteriaceae > Curtobacterium > Curtobacterium luteum_A. The sequence goes on from NZ_LDQC01000026.1 coordinate 11,757, forward strand.
CGGACGACGCGCAGACCGTGGCGCACTTCGGTGAGTCGTCACCGTTCGGCCGTCCCGGGCAGCCCGCCGAGCTCGGTGCCGCGTACGTGCACCTCGTCAGCCCGGAGTCGAGCTACCAGTCCGGCTCGACGATCACGGTCGCGGGCGGGACGCCCGCCTTCTAGACGCGCCGACGAGACGGACGGGAGCAGCGATGGCAGGCGTGACACACGTGGTACTGGTGACGTGGAACGGGACCGAGGGACTGGCCGCACAGGCAGATGCCCTCGCGCGGGAGCACCTGCCACGCATCGACGGCGTGGAGTCCGTGCGCTCGGGCCCGAGTGTCAGCACCGAGGGCCACGAGGGCGGCTTCGACTGGATGCTCGTCGTGCGGTTCCGCGACCGGGCGGCGCTCGACGGCTACCTGCCGCACCCGGAACACCAGCCCGTGTCCGCCCACATCCGAGCGGGCAGCGAGCGCGTCGTCGTGTTCGACGTCGAGGACTGATCGACGGGTGCCCGACGGCACCCTCACCGCTCCCGATCGCGCTCCCGTGGACGACTGACCGGGCCGAAGAAGTCGGCGTACACGGGCTCGTGCGGCAGGTTCTCCACGAGCCGCCGGTGCACGAGTGCCTCGATGTCGGCCGGGTGGAGCATGCCGCGGCGGTGCCACTCGTGGCGTTCGTCGGCAGGCTCGCCGCACACGTCTCGGTCGTCGGACGGCTCGAGTGGACCCATTCCCCTCCACCTGTACATCAGCGTTGGAACACGACACGACGCAGCCCGGTCCGTGCGCCGCGCGTCCCGTGGCCAGACCAGGCCGGTGATGGCGAGAACACGATGTGACCGACCGATCCGGTGCATGCATGCCTAGGCTGGTGGCGTGGCCGACACGACCGGAACGACCGTCCTGCTCACCGCCTTCGAACCGTTCGGCGGCGCCGCGACGAACCCCTCCTGGGACGCGGTGTCGGCGCTCGCCGAACGGTGGGACGGCCCGGCGCGGCTCGTGACCGAACAGCTCCCGGTGGTGTTCGCCGAGGTGCGGCAGCGCCTCGCGGCGGCGATCCTCGAGCACCGGCCCGCCGTGGTCATCGCGACGGGGCTGGCCGAGGGTCGGACGGCGGTCACGCCGGAGCGGGTCGCGATCAACGTGCAGGACGCCCGGATCCCCGACAACGCCGGAGCGCAGCCCGTGGACGAGCCGATCGATCCGAACGGGCGACCGGCGTACTTCACGTCGCTGCCGATCAAGCGGATCGTCGCCGAGGTCCGAGCGCTCGGTGTCCCCGCGGCGGTGTCGAACACGGCGGGGACCTTCACGTGCAACCAGGCGTTCTACGAGCTCATGTCCCTCGCCGACCGAGAGGGGCTGCGCGCCGGGTTCGTGCACGTCCCGGCCACCACGGGCTTCGGTGACGGCACGGCGCCCACCCTCCCGCTCGAGGACGTCGTCCGCGCGCTCGAGGTCGTCGTCCGCGAGGCGCTCCGTGGCGGTCCGGACCTGGTCGAGCAGGGCGGCGCGGAACACTGATCCGGGCACCGACGTCCCGGTCGCTGAACGGTCTCTGATGGATCGTCACGGGAATCGGGGGCTGGGGTGTCCCCGACCTGCGACCATGGTCGGATGACCGCCGACGCCCCGCTGCTGCGCCCTCGAGGCCGCTCGTCCGCCGACCGCGACGTCGTCGGCATCCTCGAGCCCGCCCGGTACCCGCTCGCATCGGTGCTGCTCGCCGTGGTCGCGGTCCTCGTGATCACCGGGGTCGGATTCACGCTGGGGACGGTCGACCTCGGGCTGTCGAAGGCGTTGAACACACTCCACACCGGACCCGTCGGCGCGTTCGCCGACGCCGTCTACCACGTCATCAGCCCCGCACCGGCGATCGCGATCACGTTCGTCGTGGTCGGCGTGATCTGGTGGCGGACGCGGGACCTCCGGCCGGCGCTGGCCTTCGGCGGCACGATCGCGATCACGTGGATCCCCTCGGCCGTCGTGAAGGAGATCGTGCACCGCGCGCGGCCCGACGTCGCCGTGCTGCCGCACCCGTTCCCGGTGCAGCCGGACCCGGGCTACCCGAGCGGGCACACGGTGTACATGACGGCGTTCGTGATCGCCCTCATCTGGCTGCTGCGGGAGAACCGGTGGCACCGTGTGGCGCTCGTCGCCGGGACCGTGGCCATCGTCGTGGTGTTCTTCGCGGTCTCGATCGATGCGGTGCACTACCCGACGGACGCCGCGGCCTCGATCCTCTGGTCGCTCGCGGTGGCGCCGGGCGTCCGGGTGGTGTGGGTCGACTGGCTCATGCCGCGCATCCCGTTCCTGCGCGGTCCGCGCGCCCGCTCCGCGGCCTGACGCGGCCGTCCGGCCGGTTCGGCTGCCGTGCCGGTCCGGCTGCCGCTATCGAACGACCGCACCGTCGTCGTGCGACAGCGGCCATGTCGCTGCTTGCGTGCGCGCTGTACCGCCCCGTGCAACGAGCGACGAGGCAGTTGTCGTGCGACATCCACGGTGTCGTTCCGCAACGGCGACCGGCCCCGCCCCGGGACCCGCGCGCGTCAGTCCTCGATGGGGAGCAGACGCCGGGCGCCCGCGCCGTCCGCGCCCATCGCGTCGCCGGGGTTCATCACCAGGCAGGCGTTCAGCGAGACGCACCCGCAGCCGATGCACTGCGTCATCTCCTCCTGCAGTCGCTCGAGTTCGAGCTGGCGGGCACGGAGTCGAGCGCGCCACCGCTCGTTCAGCCGCGCCCAGTCCCGCAGTGAGGGCATCCGGTCGCTCGGCAGGGTCTCGAACTGCTCGGCGACCTCGCTGAGCGGGATCCCGAGCCGCTTCGCCACCTGGATGATCGCGATCCGACGTTCGACGTGTCGCGGGTAGAGCCGCGTGCCGCCCGTCGTGCGCTCCGGGTGGATCAGGCCCTTGCGTTCGTAGAAGTGCAGTGCCGATGCCGCGACACCGGTCCGTCGGACGACCTCCCCGATCGAGAGCAGGTCGGTCGGTCTCGGGGTGAGGATCTCCACCATGGTCGAGATCGTACGCGCGGAGTGATTCGCATCGCACTTGACAGTGCATATGATACGCAATATGTTGGACATCACGAAGCCGACGCAGGGTCGGTTGGATCCCGAAGGACACGACCATGACCGTTCTCTCGCAGCAGGACATCGCCCGCCCCGTCTCCTCGAACTGGCCCGCGCCGACCGACAACCCCGTCCTCGACGCGGTGCTCTCCGGGTTCGAGCGGCTCGGTGCCGCCCTGCCCCACGCCCTCGCGGTGCCCGTGATGCTCGCCCACGAAGCGCTCTGCGCACTCGCTCAGCGCCGCTGACCGCACACCGCGCACGACGGCGTCACGGCGTCACCGGACGAGCGTGCGACCCCGGAGCCGCTCCCGGGTCAGCGCCGGCAGCGTGATCCCGGTGTCCTGCTCGAGCACGTGCGTGCCAGGTGGCACTTCGAGGTCGACCGCGTCCAGCAGGTCGTCGTCGAGCGCCACCTCCGACGCCTGGAGGAACGCGTCCAGGTGCGACGACGTCCGCGGACCGATGACCACGCTCGACACGTCCGGGTGGGTCAGCGCGAACCCGACGGAGAGCTCGAAGAGCGTCAGCCCGGCCTCGTCGGCGATCCGTCCCAGGCGGTCCACGACCGCGAGCTTGCGGCGGTTCCCCGGCGATGCGACGGCGTAGGCGCCGGGGTCGGCGGCCGCCCGCGGGGACACCGGTTGCGACGCGCCCGCCCGGTACGCCCCCGCGAGCCACCCGCCGGCCAGCGGAGCACCGGCGAACACCCCGAGTCCGAACCGCCGCGCCACGGGCAGGACCGTCCGTTCCGCGGTCCGGGCGAGCAACGAGTAGGGGACGTGCGTGGCCGTCGCGCTCTTGCTGCCGGAGCGCAGCCACTGCGCCTCGACGAGCTCCTCGGCGGGGAACCCCGGGATCCCGAACGCGCGGATCCGTCCGAGTGCCACGAGGTCCGCGAGCGCGTCGAGCGTCTCGTCGAGCGACGTCGCCGGGTCCGGACGTGCGGGCTGGTACAGGTCGATGACGTCGACGCCCAGGCGGTCCAGGCTCCGTTCCACCGCGCGGAACATCCACCGGCGTCCGTTGCCGCGGTGCGCGGGGTCCGCATCGACCGGGTCCCCGAACCGTACGGACACGAAGACGTCGTCACGCCGACCCGCGAGGGCCACCCCGACCGCCGCTTCCGCGAGACCCGCGCCGTGCGCGTCCGAGACGTCCACCGCGGTCACGCCGCGGTCGAGGGCCTCGTGCACGAGTGCGGCCGCTGCGTCGAGGTCACGCGCCGCGACCCCGGCCAGCGCCCGGGTCCCGAGCGTCAACGCGCTCACGGGAGCCCCCGTCCGCCCGGTCCGTCGCTGTTCCATGCGCGACACGATAGGTGGCCGTGCGTGCACCGCGGCCGCCGGTGACGCAGCGTTACCGCACGTCGGCCGGGAGGCCCGTGGCGGGGCCGACCCGCGCCTCCCGGCCGACAGGCGGTACCCTCGGAGGCGCAAGCAGAACACGCAGTGTGTATCTACCGGCCGTGGGCCGCCCCGCACGGGGCCCACGGACAGCGGCGGCACCCGATGGGCCCGCCCCCTGTCCGGCCGGGCCGAGAAGGCACACCCCATGCTCCAGGCACGACCCACCTCCCTGATCGGCCACGCCGGTCGCTGGTACTTCCCGATCGCGTTCATCGCGCGACTGCCCTTCGCGATGATGGTCGTCGGCGTCCTGACGCTCGTCGTCGCCGCCCGCGACTCGGTGGCGCTCGGCGGGATCAACTCCGCGTCCGTCGGCATCGGCTCCGCGATCTTCGGACCGATGGTCGGCGCCGCTGCCGACCGGTTCGGGCAGCGCCGCGTGCTCGTCCCGGTCGGCATCGTGAACGGGGTGCTCCTCGGGGCGCTGCCCTTCGTGGTGTCGAGCGCCGCGCCCGACCTCGCCGTCCTCGCGATGTCGTTCCTCATCGGCGCGTCGGCGCCGCAGGTCGCGCCGATGTCCCGGAGCCGGTTGGTGGCGATCATCCGGCAGCGGATGGCGAAGGACCGGCACGAGAAGGTCCTCAGCGGCACGATGGCGTACGAGTCCGCCGCCGACGAGACGGTGTTCATCATCGGCCCGTTCCTCGTCGGCGTCCTCGCGAGCGCGATCGCGCCGTGGGTCGCCGTCGCGGGGGCGTCGGTCCTGACCTTCGTGTTCGTGACCGCGTTCGCGCTGCACCCGACCGGCAAGCTCGTCGTCGCGGCGTCCGGCACCGTCGCGCAGGCGCCGGCGCGCGAGCTGCTGCGGCCGCGTCTCGTCGTCGTGGTGCTCGGGATCCTCGGCATCGGGCTGTTCTTCGGCGCGACGCTGACCTCGCTGACGGCGTTCATGGAGGCGCACGGCGGAGCCTCCCGCGCGGGCCTCCTCTACGGTGTGATGGGCATCGGGTCAGCCGGGCTCGCCCTCGGGTCAGCGGCGTTCCCGCGGCGGTTCGGACTCGGGTGGCGGTGGCTCGTGTTCGGCGTGGTCCTGCTCGCCGGTGCGGTGGCGTTCTCGCTGGCGGACTCCGTGCTCGGGGTGGCGATCGTGCTCGGCGTCATGGGGATCGGCATCGGCCCGACGCTCGTGACGCAGTACTCGCTCGGGTCGGACCGCTCCCCGGTCGGACGCTCGGCGACGACCATGACGATCCTGGGATCGGCCGTGATCGTCGGGCAGTCGCTCGCATCGGCGGTCACGGGCGAGGTCGCCGAGCGCGCCGGAGCTGCGGGTGCGATGGTGCTGCCCGCGGTGGCGGCGGCGGTCGTCGTGTTCGCGGCAGTGGGGAACCTCGTGCTCTCGCGGTCCGCGCGCCGGGCCTGACGGACGGGCGTCCACGGAGGTCCGCCTACTCGGTGTCGTCGTGCAGCAGCGCGTCGTGCCGGTAGTCGCCCGACCGGAGTCCGGCGCGCGCGATCATGTGCGTCGAGACGGGCACCAGCGCGAGCTGGAACACCATGATCGGCAGGACGAGCCACAGCGCCGTCCACGTCCACACCGCGACGACGACCGCCGCGAGTGCGAACGCCAGCCCGAGGACCTGCGGTTTCGCCATGGCGTGGAGCCGGACGAGCGGGTCGGGGAACCGGACGATGCCGACCGCGGCACCGAGCGACAGCACGGACCCGAGGAGCAGCAGGGCGACGGCGATCCAGGCGCGGACACCGGCGCCGTCGACGAAGGCCTCGATGAGCTCGATCACTTACGGCTCCTCCTCGATCGCGTGCTCCGGTGTGGTGACGTCGGACCCCTCGTCGGACGGGTCGGACGAGGGTGTGACCGCGCGCGCGACCGCGATCGTGGCGAACACGCTCGTCGCCGCGATGACCACGAGCACGGGGACCGCGGTGAGGTCTCGCCGGAGCACCATCGCAGCGGCGATGACCAGCAGGACGGTCGTCAGCACCATGTCCGAGCCGATCATCCGGTCGAGGATCGTCGGCCCGCGGACGATCCGACCGACCGCCAGCGCGAGGGTCACCCCGAGCAGCAGCAGGACGAGCGCGATGCACACCGCCATGACGACCACCGCGGCGCTCACCGGACCACCTCGGGCAGGGGTTCGGACAGCTCCGAGACGTCCTGCTGCGAACCGAGCGCGCGGATGACCATCGCCTCGATCCGGAGCGCGGTCCGGCGTTCGGCCTCGACCTGCTCGACCCGCTCGGTGTCGAGCACGTGCAGCAGGACCCGGCGGCGCCGGAGATCGACGTCGGCGACGTACGACCCGGGCACGAGCGAGATCGCGATGGTCGCGAGGGTGAAGGTCATCTCGGACGTCGTGTGCAGTTGGACGAGCACGATCGAGCTGCGCCGCACCCCGCGGGGTCGGAACGCAGCCCAGGCGACCCGGAACGACGCCGCGACGACGAAGCCGCTCCAGACGAGGAGGAACCAGAGCGCGGACGGGACGGAGAACCGCGCCGACAGCGGGACCGGTGGCAGCGGCAGCAGCTGGGTGACGAGGAGCGCCACCACCAGACCGCAGAGCAGCGTGAGCGGGGTCCACGACCCCCACAACAGCGCCCACAGCACGGTCAGCCCGGCGACGAGCGGGACGTCGTATCGCCACGCGACGGCGATCCGCCGCGCGTTCGTGATGCGTCGGGTGTCGCTCACCGGTCACCCCCGAGCACGGCCTGCACGTAGCGGTCCGGGGACTCGAGCGACTCCGCCGCTCGCGTCGCGTAGCCGTAGAGCGGCCCGGCGACGACGGTGAGGGCGACCGACCCGAGGACGGCGACGGTCGTCACGCCGACGAGCATGCGGGGCAGGCGCGGGTGTCCCGGCGCCTCGCCTGCGGTGGCCGTCGAGCCGGTCGCCGGCCTGGAGGCGCTGCTCACGTGCGGTGCGTCGGTGACCGTCACCGAGCCTCCAGGGTGGTACGCCTCGCCGGTCTCCTCGGACACCGTCAGGGGCGCCGGCTCCGGCGCCCGCAGGTGCGCGTGCGGTTCGGCCGTCGCAGCGTGCGGGGCAGCTGCCTCGGCGGCCGGCTTCGGCCGCCAGAAGGCGGCGTCCCAGACGCGCATGAGCGCGTACAGGGTCAGGAGGCTCGTCACGACCCCCGCAGCGATGGTGGCGTACGCGAAGGGGGAGCCGTCCTCGGCCGCGGCGCGGAACAGGCCGAGCTTGCCGATGAACCCGGAGAACGGCGGGATGCCACCGAGGTTGAACGCCGGCACGAGGTACAGGGCGGCGAGCAACGGCGCGGCCTTGAGGAGCCCGCCGAGGGACCGTGTCGAGGTCGTCCCGCCGACGCGTTCCATCAGCCCGGAGACCAGGAACAGCGTGGTCTGCACGACGATGTGGTGGACCGTGTAGAACACCGCGGCGGCCGTGCCGACGACCGACCCGAGGCCGATGCCCATCACCATGAAGCCGATGTGGCTGATGAGCGTGAAGGACAGCAGCCGCTTCACGTCCGTCTGCGACACCGCGCCGAGCACCCCGACGACCATGGTGAGGATCGCCACCACGAGGAGCACCGTGTTGAGCTGCGGTCTCGGGAAGATGATCGTCTCGAGCCGGATGATCGCGTAGATGCCGACCTTCGTGAGGAGTCCGGCGAAGACCGCGGTGACCGGCGCCGGGGCGGTCGGGTACGAGTCGGGCAGCCAGAACGCCAGCGGGAACACGGCGGCCTTGATGCCGAACCCGATGAGCAGCATGGTGTGGAGCAGGAGCTGCACGTGCTCCGGCAGTTCGGCGACGCGCTCCGAGATCTGGGCGATGTTCACCGTGCCGGTCGCGCCGTACACGAGTCCGATGGCGGCGAGGAAGATCGCGGACGCGATGAGGCTCGTCACGATGTACGTGGTACCGGCGCGGACCCGCTGCTCACTGCCGCCGACCGTGATGAGCACGTACGAGGCCACGAGCAGCATCTCGAACGCCACGTAGAGGTTGAAGAGGTCGCCGGCGATGAACGAGTCGAGCACACCCGCGGCGAGCACGAGGTACGTCGGGTAGAAGATCGTGACGGGGGCGTCCGCGTCGTCGTCCGCCAGCCCCTGCCCGATCGAGAAGAGCAGGACGAGCAGGAGCACGCTCGCGCTCACGGTGAGGAGCAGCGCGCTCAGCCGGTCGACCACGAGCGAGATGCCGTACGGGGCCTGCCACCCGCCGACCTGCACCACGATCGTGCCGTGCCGGTCGACGAGCACCATGAGCGTCGCGGCGACCACCACGGCGACCACGAGCACGCCGACCGTGATCGCCCGCTGCGTCTTCTGGTGACGGACGAGGCCGAGCGCCGCCGCCGCACCGAGCAGCGGGACGAGCACGAGGAGGGGGACGAGCCAGGTCATCGGGTGTGCTCCTCCTGCTGTGCGGCCTCGGGGTCGGTGTCGAGCTCGGGGTCGTCGTCGCCGGGGTCGCCGTCGGTGTCGTCGTCCCGCGCCCGACCGATCGCGACGTCGGCCTCGTCGACCTCGACCTCGTCCGCGCGGGACAGCTTCCACGAGCGGTGGATCAGGGCGAGGAGGAAGGCGCTCACGGCGAAGGTGATGACGATCGCGGTGAGGGCGAACGCCTGCGGGAGCGGGTCGGTGATGCCCTCGGCGGACTTCCCGATCGGCGGCTTGCCGGCCGCGCCGGACATCACGAGCAGGAGCAGGTTGAGGGCGTTGCCGAGGAGCAGGAACCCGAGCAGCATGCGCGTGAGGGAGCGCTCGAGCAGCAGGTAGACGCCGCACGAGAACAACACCGCCATGGCGATGACGAGGACCAGGGTGACGGTCACGTGGCGCTCCCTTCCGGGGTGACGGCCGCGGCGTCGCGCGCGGGGTCGGACTCCGTCGAGTCGGCGATCGGCGCGCGGGAGTCCTCGAGGCGCTGGCGGTCGACCTCGGCCCCGAGGCTGCGGAGGACGTCGAGCACGAGGCCGACGACCACGAGGTAGACGCCGATGTCGAAGAACGTCGCCGTGACGAACTCGACGTGTCCGAGGACGGGCACGGTGGCCTCGACGAACTCCGAGTACAGGGCCTCCCGCCCGAAGAACAGCGGGACGAGCGCCGTGACGGCCGCGGTCGCGACACCCAGTCCGAGCAGGCGACCCGCGCGCACCGGAGCGGCCGCCCCGAGCTCGGCCGGCCCGCCGGCGAGGTACCGGGCGGCGAGCGCGATGCCGGCGACGAGTCCGCCGGCGAACCCGCCACCGGCCGCGTTGTGCCCGGCGAACAGCAGGTACACGGACAGCACGACGAGGCCGTGGAAGAGGAGCCGGACGACCACGTCGAGGAGCGCCGAGCGGCCGGTCGGGATCGCCGCGCTCGTCGGCAGCCAGGCGCGGGGTTCGCCGTCGGGGCGGTGCTTGTCGCTCGTGATGCTCGACGGGAGGTCCCGGAGCCGCGGCAGCGTGTCCTCCCGCGAGTTCACGAAGATCAGGCTCGCGACACCCGTGGCGGCGGCGACGACGACGGTCAGCTCGCCGAGGGTGTCCCAGCCACGGAGGTCGACGAGCGCGACGTTCACCACGTTGAGGCCGTGCCCGAACGAGCTCGTCAGCGCCGGCAGGTCGGGCCACAGCGGCTCGGCCGTCCGGGACGACGCGGCGACGACGACCACGACCGCGAGGGTGAGTCCGGCCAGCCCGGCGAAGAGCGCCCGCACGATCCGGAAGCGGGAGGGGTTGGCCGTCGCGATCCGCGGGGGCAGACGACGCAGGACGAGGACGAACGCGATGAGCGTCACCGTCTCGACCACGAGCTGCGTGAGCGCGAGGTCGACCGCGCCGTGCAGCACGAACAGGACCGACATGCCGTACCCGGTGACCCCGACGAGCACCGCTGCGGCGAAACGGGTCTTCGCGGTGAGCACGGCGACCGCGGCGATGCCCATCACGACGACGACGGGGACCTGCCCCCACGAGTTCGCGAACCGGACCGAGAACGCCCACGGTCCGCCGAGGACGAGGTTCAGGATCGCCCCGGCGACGAACACCGAGAGGATGACCGTCAGGTAGTAGGGCAGGGAACCGCGCTGGAGTGCGGCGGTGAGCCCGACGGCCGCCCGGTCGAGTCCGCGCATCACCTGGCGGTACGTGCCGGCAGCGCTCGGGGCCCCGGCGAGTCGGTGCTGCAGCGCCTCGACCGGCCGGCGCCCGAGGAACAGCAGGGCACCGCCGACGAGCGTGACCGCGGAGATGCCGAGTGCCGGCTCCAACCCGTGCCAGAGTGCGAGGTGCGGCACCGGGGCGGCGCCGATCGAGGCGGCGCTCGCCGCCGGCTCGATCCCCTTCGCCACGAGCGGGGTAACGAGGCCGAGCACGAGCCCGGCGATGCCGAGGACCGAGGGCACGGCACCGAGGCCGTGCAGTCCGTGCGGCTCCGTCTGCGCCACACCGGACTTGTGGGCGAAGGCACCCCACAGGAACCGCAGCGAGTAGGCGACCGTGAGCACCGAGCCGAGCGTTACCCCGACGAGCGCGAACCACGCCCACCCCGCGTCCGTCCCGGAGTGCAGGGCCTCGACGAAGCCCGTGAGCACCCCCTCCTTCGCGACGAAGCCGACGGTCGGCGGGAGGCCGGCCATCGAGGCGAGCGCGAGGACCGTGACGACCACGAGCCAGGGCATCCGGCGCCCGAGCCCGCTCAGACGGGTGAGGTCGCGCGTACCGGCCGCGTGGTCGACGGCCCCGACGACGAGGAACAGGGTCGACTTGAACGTCGCGTGCGCCACGAGCAGCGCGACCCCACCGAGGGCGATCGCCGGCTCGCCCCACCCGACGGCGAGGACGAGGAACCCGAGCTGGGCGACGGTGCCGTACGCGAGCAGCAGCTTGAGGTCGGTCTGCCGGAGTGCGCGGTAGCCGCCGACCACCATGCCGAGGACACCGAGCACCGTGACGGTCTCGCGCCATCCGTCGACGAGCGCGAACGCCGGGGCGAGCCGTGCGACGAGGTAGATGCCGGCCTTCACCATCGCGGCGGCGTGGAGGTACGCGCTCACCGGGGTCGGTGCGGCCATGGCGGCGGGGAGCCAGAAGTGGAAGGGGACGATCGCGGACTTCGTCAGGGCGCCGAGCAGGACGAGTGCCACCGCGACCGGCACGAGCGCGCCGCCGGAGGCCGCGATCGTCGGGCCGTGAGTGACGATCGCGCTCAGCGAGGTCGTGCCGGCACGGACGGAGAGGAGCACGAGTCCCGCGAGCATCGCGAGGCCGCCCGCCGTGGTCACGATGAGCGCCTGCATCGCGGCGGCCCGGCTCGCCCGCTTCACGGCGTCGTGGCCGATGAGCAGGTAGGAGAAGACCGTCGTGGCCTCCCACAGGATGAAGAGCACGATGACGTCGTCGGCGACGACGAGCCCGTACATCGACCCGGCGAACGCGGTCAGCACGCCCGCGAAGCGCCCGAGACCGACCTCGCGCTCCTCGAAGTACGCGGCGCAGTAGACGAGCACGAGGGCGCCGACCACGGTCACGACGAGCGCGAGCACCCACGACAGGGCGTCGACCCGCAGGCCGATCGCGAGGTCGAGCTGCGGGACCCAGGTGAAGCGCTCCCGGACGCCGGCGCCGAGCGCCTCGGACGTCTGCGCGATCGTCAGGACCGCGGCGGCCGCAGGGGCCAGCGCGGCGACGAGGAACACCCGGCGGCCGAGCCGGGGTGCGAGTGCCGGGACGACGAGGGCGAGTGCCGCGAACGCGACGAGGACGGTGACCATGGGGCACCTCCTCGGGGTCGGGCTGCAGTCCGGCTCACTGGATGCTCACAGCTTACGAAGCGTCGGGTGGGCAGAACCTGTGTGCCCGGACAGCGTGCGCGGTCCCGCGCGCCGGTCACGGCTCCACTCTGCTCGCGTGCCGACCGGGTCGTCCGGTCAGCGCCCGTGCGCCCTCGCCGGGATCTGCGTCGCGAGCTTGCCCCCGGACACGTCGACGAGCGTCCCGGTGATGTACGACGCCGCGTCGCTCGCGAGGAACACGAGGAGGTCGGCCACGTCGTCCGGCGTCTCCCACCGCCGGAGCGAGAGCGTGTCGAGCAACCGGTCCTGCTGCTCGGGCGGCATCTCGGCGAACCCGTTCATGGCCGTCGGCACCATCCCCGGCGCGTACGCGTTCACGGTGATGCCCCACGGCCCGAGCTCCGACGCGAGGACCCGGGTGAACTGCACCACCGCGGCCTTCGACGCCGCGTAGGCAGCGCTCCCGACGCTCGGCACGATCGCCGCGAACGACGCGGCGTTGACGATCCGACCGCGGCCGGCGGCACGCATGACCGGCGAGACCGCCCGGCTCACGAGGAAGGTCCCGCCGACGTTCACGTCCATGCAGCGCCGCCACGCGTCCCAGTCGAGGTCGGCGACCAGTCCCTCGACGTTGATGCCCGCGTTGTTGACGAGCACGTCGATCGTCCCGTGTCGCTCCACGACGGTGTCGACGGCCGTCCGCACGGAGTCCGGGGCGGTGACGTCGCACACCACCCGGTCGACGTCGGGACCGGGGCCCGCGGCCGCGTCGAACGCGAGGTCGAGCGCGACCACGCGGCACCCCTCGGCGGCGAAGCGTGCGGCGATCACGGCACCGATGCCGCGCGCGGCTCCGGTCACGACCACCACACGGTCGGTCAGGTCGAGGTGCATCGTCGCTCCCGTCGTCGGTCCCCAATAGGCATACTATTCACCCATGACGGATGCACGGGTGCTCTGGATCACCGGCGGTGGGAGCGGCATGGGCGCCGCAGTGGCGGTGCAGGCCGCGACCGACGGGTGGACGGTGGTGCTGAGCGGTCGTCGGGCCGACCGGCTGGGCGCCGTCGCCGAGCAGGTCCGCGCAGCCGGCGGCAGCGCCGACGTCCTGCCGCTCGACACCGCCGACGCCGAGGCGGTCGCGACCGCTCGGGACGTGCTGCTCACCCGGCACGGCCGGCTCGACGGACTCGTCCTCGCCGCCGGCCTGAACGCCCCCGAGCGTCGGTGGGACGACCAGTCGATGGCCGACTTCCGGGCGATCGTCGACACGAACCTCACCGGCGTGGTCGCCGTCGTGGACGCCGCGCTCCCGTCGCTCCGGGTGGCCGGTGGCACGGTGGTCGTGGTGTCCTCGTACGCCGGGTGGTCCTTCCAACCCGGTGCGGGCGTCGCGTACTCGGCGTCGAAGACCGCGCTCGCCTCCGTCGTGCGGACGCTCAACCAGCAGGGCGCCGAGCACGGCGTCCGCGCGACGCACCTCTGCCCGGGTGACGTCGCCACGGACTTCCTCGACCGCCGGCCGGTCGTCCCCGACGCCGCCGCCCGTGCCGTCATGCTCCAGCCCGAGGACGTCGCCCGGGCGGTGTCCTTCGTGCTCGAGGCCCCGCCGCACGTCCGCGTCGACGAGCTCGTCATCAGCCCGGTCGCGCAGCGGTGATCTACGACCGGGTCCTCGACGAGCTCGGGGCGGCGGTCGTGCACGGCACCTTCGGCACCGATCCGGTGAGCATCGACGACCTCGTGGTCCGTACCGGTGCGAGCCGCAGCATCGTCCGCGAGGCCGTGCGCGTCCTCGCCGGCGTCGGCCTCCTCCGGGCGAGGCGGCGTGTCGGCGTCGTGGCGCTCCCCGCGGTCGAGTGGGACGTGCTCGACCCCCGCGTGGTCGGGTGGCGACTCAGCGGCCCGGACCGGCAGGTGGCCCTCGACGAACTCCGGGCGCTCCGCCGCGCCGTGGAACCGGCAGCGGCAGCGGCAGCGGCGTCCGCGACCGGTGACGACGACGGCCTGGAGGCACTGCTCGCCTCCGCCGACCGTCTCGCCGCCGCCACGGGTCCCGACGACGCTGCCACGTTCCTCCAGGCCGACCGCGACCTGCACCGACGCGTGCTGGACCGGTCCGGCAACGCGCTCTTCCGCCGTCTGCACGGCGTCGTCGAGCGCGCGCTCGACGAGCGCGCCGGGATCCGTCCCGACGCGCACGACGTCGGCCTGCACGGCGCGCTCGCGCGCGCCGTCGCGGACGGCGACACGACCGCGGCGCGGGCCGCGATGCAGGAGATCGTCGACCGGACCTGACCCCGCGGCCGGTGCGATGCTGGCCGTACCACCAACGCGAAGGAGCGTCATGGAGTTCACCGAGCTCGTCCCCGACCCGTCCGCCGTCGAGCGGATCGCCACCGGGAGCACCTGGGCCGAGGGGCCGTGCTGGGTCCCCGCGACCAGGACCCTGCGGTGGTCGGACATCCCCGGCGACCGCATCCTGCAGTGGCACGCGGACACCGGCGACGTCGACACGTACGCCGAGGCCGTCGAGTTCACGAACGGCCGGTTCCTCGACCGCGACGGCTCGGTCGTGCAGTGCTCCCACGGCCTCCGGCGGGTCGAGCGCGACCGTGACGGCGAGGTGACCGCGATCGCCGACGGCTGGGACGGCGGCCGGCTCAACTCCCCGAACGACGTCGTGGTCGCGTCCGACGGGGCGGTGTGGTTCACGGACCCCGCGTACGGCATCACCCAGCCGCGAGAGGGGCACCCCGGCGTCCGGGAGTACGGCGACCACTGGGTGTTCCGGTGCGGCCCGGACGGCGAGGCCCTGCGACCGGTCGTCACCGACGCCGACGAGCCGAACGGCCTCGCGTTCTCGCCGGACGAGCGGGTGCTGTACGTCGCGAGCTCCTCGGGCGAGCTGCCGGTGATCCGCGCGTACGACGTGGACGTCGACGACGTCGGCGTGCGCGTGAAGAACGGGCGCGAGTTCGCACGGCTCGGCGCGGACGAGGGCATCCCGGACGGCATCCGCGTGGACGTGCACGGGAACGTCTGGTCCTCGTCGCACCGGGGCATCGTCGTGTTCGACCCGACGGGCGAGCGGCTCGGGGCGGTCCCGGTGCCCGAGGTGGTCTCGAACCTCTGCTTCGGCGGCGACGACGGCACCGAGCTGTTCTGCACGGCGACCACGTCGGTGTACCGCATCCGCACCGGCACGCGGGACGCCGTGTCCCGATGACCGGCTCTTCCTCCCACTGAAACTGCTGTGTAGAATATCATTGCAGGTGTCAGTCGAACGAGGGAGCCAGCGTGTCGAAGCGTGTCGCGATCATCGGGACCCGCGGGTACCCGTCCTACTACGGCGGGTTCGAGACCGCCGTCCGGCACGTGGCGCCGGCCCTCGCCGACGCGGGGTGGGACGTGACCGTCTACGGCCGACCGGGCCAGGAGCGCGTCGACGACCCGACGCTCGACCCGCGCATCACCCGCCGCACCACCCGTGGGCTCGAGTCGCGGTCGCTCTCCACGCTGACCTACGGGTTGACCGCGGTGCTCGACGCGATCCGCCGACGCCCGGACGTCGTCCTCGTCATGAACTGCGCGAACGGGTACTGGTTGCCGTTGCTGAGGCTGGCCGGCATCCCCACGGTGGTGAACGTCGACGGCATCGAGTGGGAGCGCGCGAAGTGGGGGCGGCTCGCGAAGGCGGTCTTCAAGACGGGTGCCCGGATGACCGCGTGGACCGCCGACCGTCTCGTCTTCGACGCCGATGCCATCGGTGCGTACTGGCGCCGGGTGTTCGGGCGCGACGGCGTGGTGATCCCCTACGGCGGCACCGAGGCGCCCGCGCTGTCCCTGCACCCCGAGGACGCGCACCTCGCGGAGACCCCGTTCGCGCTCGTCGTCGCCCGGTTCGTGCCCGAGAACACCGTGCCCGAGTTCCTCGTCGCTGCCGAACGCATCGCCCAGCACCGCCCGGTCGTCATCGTCGGCTCCACCGGGTACGGCGGCGAGCTCGACGAGCACGCCCGTCTGCTCGCCGACGTGCACCCGAACGTGCACTGGCTCGGCCACGTCGCGGACGACGAGCGGCTCTTCGCACTCTGGCAGCACGCCGGCGCCTACTTCCACGGGCACAGCGTCGGTGGGACGAACCCGGCGCTCGTCCAGGCGATGCACCTCGCCGCCCCCACGGTGGCTCGTGACACGGTCTACAACCGCGAGGTGCTCGCCCGCACCGATGCCGTGTTCGTCGAGCCCGATCCGGATGCGATCGCGGACGCCGTCCTCGGGTTGCTCGACGATCCGGCCGAGCAAGAGCGTCTCGGATGTGCGGTGCGCGAGCGCGCGCTCGACCGGTACGACTGGCGTGACGTCTGCGAGGCGTACGAGCGGGTGCTGGCGGACCAGGTCGTCGACGCGCAGCACGGGGCGTACGCCGTATCCTGAGCCGGCCATGCAGTGCGACTACTTCGACCGCGGGGTGTGCCGATCGTGCACGCTCATGGGCCAGCCCTACGCCGACCAGGTCCTCGACAAGGAGATCCGGACGCGCGAGCTGCTCCGCGACGCGGTCGAGGCGGCGGGTGGGCCGAGCGCGGTGCAGTGGCTCCCGGCGATCACCAGCCCCGAGTCCGGCTACCGGAACAAGGCGAAGATGGTCGTGGGGGGTTCGGTGCAGCGCCCCACGGTCGGCATCCTCGACCACCGGCAGCGCGGCGTCGACCTGCGGCACTGCGGCATCTGCACGCCGGGCATCCAGCGGGCGCTGCCGATCCTCGCGCAGTTCATCGAGGACGCCCGGTTGATCCCGTACGACGTCGCCGCCCGCCGCGGTGAGCTCAAGTTCGTGCTCGTCACGGAGTCGCCCGACGGTGCGCTCATGGTCCGGTTCGTGCTGCGCTCCGAGGGGCAGCTGCCCCGGCTCCGCGAGCACCTCGGCGCGCTCCGGTCAGTGCTGCCGGAAGCCGTGGTCGTCACGGCGAACCTGCTCCCCGAGCACAAGGCCGTCACCGAGGGTGACCAGGAGATCGTGCTGACCGAGCAGGAGACCCTGCCGATGCGGATGGGCGCCGTCACCATGCACCTCCGCCCGCAGAGCTTCTTCCAGACGAACACCACGGTCGCCGCCCAGCTCTACGCCCAGGCATCGGCGTGGATCGACGAGGTCGGCCCGACGTCGATGTGGGACCTCTACTGCGGCGTCGGCGGGTTCGCCCTGCACGCAGCCCGGCCCGGGCGTGCGGTGACGGGCATCGAGAGCAGCCGCGAGGCCGTCCGGTCCGCGGCGCAGTCCGCTCGGGAGGCCGGACTGGCAGACGTCCGGTTCGCCGCCGACGACGCCACCGAGCACGCCCTCCGCGCGAGACCGGAGACCATCCCGGACCTCGTCGTCGTGAACCCACCGCGGCGCGGGATCGGCGCGACGTTGTCCGACTGGCTCGAGCGCTCGACCGTCGACCACGTCGTGTACTCGAGCTGCAACCCGGTCACCCTCGCGAAGGACCTGGCGCGGATGCCGTCGTACCGACTCGAGCGCGTCCGGGTGCTCGACATGTTCCCGCAGACCGGCCACCTCGAAGCGGTGACCCTGCTCTCGCGGCGGTGATCCGAGCCTCCAGGCCGGTTTTCCCAGGGAATTGCCAAGCGAACGTACCGGGGTACATGGTCATCTGCGGTACGTCGGCGATCGTCGCGTACAGGAAGACGCACGGGGGACACGGCACCAACGGGTAGAACCGTTTGTCTCGGTTTGATAACGGTTCGGAGTTACCTATGGTGGCCCACCGAGGTGCCACCGGCGCGAGACCACTGCCCCCGGTGGCGCACCCCACAACGTGACCGCGGACGGTCGGGGTGGGCAGTGGACAGCCGGGTCTCCCGGCGCGTGACCCCGGTGGAGCAATCACATGAAGAAGCTTTCCCGTACCCGCACCATCGTCGGTGGCCTCGCCTTCGCAGGCATCGCCGCGACGGGTGTCGGCCTCGCGGCGGCGCCCGCGAACGCAGCGTCCGGTTCGACCTGGGACGCGCTCGCACAGTGCGAGTCCGGCGGCAACTGGGCGATCAACACCGGCAACGGCTACTACGGTGGCCTCCAGTTCACCCTGGGCACCTGGCAGGCCAACGGCGGCTCGGGCAACCCGGCCTCCGCGAGCCGTTCGGCGCAGATCGCCGTCGCCGAGCGTGTCCTCGCATCCCAGGGCTGGGGTGCATGGCCCGCGTGCTCCGCGAAGCTCGGCCTGAGCGGCACCACCGGTGCGGCACCGCAGGCGGCAGCGCCGGCACCCGCTCCGCAGCAGAGCACCGCGCAGGCGGCGCCGCAGCAGGCAGCCCCCCAGCAGGCTGCTCCGCAGCAGGCGGCCCCGCAGCAGGCAGCGCCGAAGGCCACGGCCCCGGCGGCGTCGAGCAAGCCGGCCCCGGTGAAGACCAGCGGCAAGACCTACAAGATCGCCTCGGGTGACACGCTCGACAAGATCGCGACGAAGCTCGACCTCCAGGGCGGCTGGAAGCAGCTCTGGGCGGCGAACACGTCGACCATCGACGACCCGAACCTCATCTACGCGGGTCAGACCCTGCAGCTCCCGGCCTGATCGCCGTGACTGCGTGACGAACCCCCTCGGCTGCGGCCGAGGGGGTTCGTCGCGCGGTCGGCGTCGCTCCTGCGGGTCGGCTCGTCGCTCCTGCGGGTCGGGCCGTCGCTACTGCGGGTTCGCCCGGAGCCAGGTCGGCACGTCGTCCGACCGCAGGGCCTGGGACAGCGACTGCACGGCGAGCGTGTTCACCGCGACGTAGGACTGGCCGTCCGGCGAGGTGCCCCCGCCGGCGGTCGGCATCGTGAAGGTGACGAGGTCGGACGAGCGGACGTCCCGCAGTGACCAGCCGAGGCCGACCAGGGTGCGGAAGTCGAGTCCGGCGTCGACCGAGAGGTACTCGCTCGTCGCCGACACGAAGTCCTGGATGCGCCCGGGGTTCGTGATCGTCCCCTTCGACAGCACGCCGTCCACGACACCACGCATGAACGCCTGCTGGTTGCGGACCCGGGTGTGGTCGGCGTCGGCGAACGCGTACCGTTCGCGGACGAACGTCAGCGCCGCGTCGCCGTCGAGGTGGTTCGGACCCGCGGTGAAGGAGTGGCCACGGGTCTCGAACGCCTTCGGCGACTGCACCGTGACGCCTCCGAGTGCGTCCGTCATGCCGCGGAACCCGGCGAAGTCGATCTCCGCGACGTGGTCGATCCGGCTGTCGAGCAACTGCTCCACGGTCTCGACGACGAGCGGGACGCCGCCCCAGCTGTACGCGGCGTTGATCTTGGCCTCACCGTGGCCGGGGACGTGCACCCAGGAGTCACGCATGATCGACATGAGGTACACCGCCCGGCGGTCGGCGGGGACGTGCACGAGCATCAGGGTGTCCGAGCGGCCGCCGGCTGCGCGGTCTCCGTCGGGGTCGAGCGCGGCCCGCGAGTCCGAGCCGATCAGGAGGATGTTCTGTGCGCCGGTGGGTGCCGGCCGGTCCCCGGTCGGGAAGGCGTCCGGGATCGTCGTCGCCCCGCTGTCGAAGGAGCGGGCGAGGCCGCCGATGAAGACGCCGGCGACCACGGCGACGACCGCGGCGATCCCCACGAGCGATCCGAGCGTCGCGACGAGCGCGACGAGGAACGGTCGCCGCCTCCGCGGGGCACGAGCAGCGGCGTGGGAGACGGGGCGGGCGGCACGGCGTTCGGACACGCGGACTCCTGGGGTCGGGTCGGCCCTGATGCCGACCCTCCAAGAGTAACGCACATCACATTTCAGATGCTAGGTGTTCGTCCGGCCGATGATCGCCACGAGCGCTTCGCGGAGACGTCCGTCCTCCGGGAGCACCTCGCGTTCGATGTGCCTGGCGGTGTCCCATGCCGCCCGTCCGGCCTCGGTCACCGTGACGACCCGTCGCCGACGGTCGTCCGGGTGCGGACTGCGCTCGACGAGGCCGTCCCGCTCGAGGCGCTCGAGGGTCCTCGACATCGTCTGGGGCTGCACCCGCGCGACACGGGCGATCGTGTCCGCCCCGGTCGGCCCGGTCCTGATGAGGATGTCGATCGCGATGAGCCCGGCGTGGGGGAGCCCGATCTCGCGGAGTCGCTCGTCCCAGTCGCGCTCGACGCGTCGTGCCGCGGCTGCCAACAGTCGGCCGAGTGGCCATGCGGCGGCGTGCTCCTCCATGACAGCAGTCTACGGAGCGCGGTCGGACGGACATGATCAGCATGCTGATCATCCGTGTACGCTCGCACCCGTGTCCCGCTTCCTCCGCATCGTGCTCCCCGCCGTCGTCATCGTCGTCTGGCTCGCCGTGGCCTCCGTGGGCGGGCCGTACTTCGGCAAGATCGCCGACGTCTCGACGAACGACCAGACCTCGTTCCTCCCGGCCTCGGCGGACGCCACGAAGGTGCAGGAGCGCGCTGCCGAGTTCCGGCAGGCATCGGGGGCGCCGGCGATCGTCGTGCTCGAACGCGACGGTGGGCTGACCGGGTCGGACCGCACCGCCGCCGCCGCGCTCGCCGACACGCTCGGAGACCGGGACGACGTGCAGGGCGTCAGCCCCGTCATCCCGAGCGAGGACGGTGACGCCCTCGAGATCGTCGCGACGCTCACGCAGGGCGCCGAGACCGGTGACGCCGTCCAGGCGATCCGCGCAGAGGTGGACGACGCCCTCCCGTCCGGGCTGCGCGGCCACGTCACCGGACCGGCCGGGTTCACCGCCGACCTGACCGAGGCGTTCGCGGGCATCGACGGCCTCCTGCTCGGCGTGGCGCTCGCCGCCGTCTTCGTCATCCTGATCGTGGTGTACCGCTCGCCGCTCCTGCCCGTGCTCGTCCTCGGCACGGCGTCGTTCGCGCTCTGCGCCTCGATCCTGGTGGTCTACTGGCTCGCGAAGGCCGACGTCGTGACGGTCAACGGCCAGGTGCAGGGCATCCTCTCGATCCTGGTCATCGGCGCCGCGACGGACTACGCACTGCTGTACACGGCGCGGTACCGCGAGGCACTGCGCGACCACCGAACGGGGTGGGGTGCGACGAAGGCCGCACTGCGCGGCAGTCTCGAACCGATCCTCGCGTCGGGCGGCACGGTGATCGTCGGCGTCCTGTGCCTGCTCTTCTCGGACCTCAACTCGAACAAGGCGCTCGGTCCGGTGGCGGCCATCGGCATCGCGTTCAGCCTGCTCGCTGCGCTCACGCTCCTCCCTGCGCTGCTCCTGGCCTTCCGGCGCGCAGCCTTCTGGCCGCTCCGTCCGGGGTACGGCAGCGCCCACCCCGTCGTCACGGGTCCGGACGCGAAGGGGCTGTGGGCATCGGTCGGGAGGCTCGTGGCGCGTCGCTCGCGGATCGTCTGGGTCGTGTGCACGGTCGGGCTCCTCGCCATGGGGGTCGGCCTGTTCGGCCTGCGTGCCGACGGCGTGCCGCAGAGCGACCTCGTGATCGGGGCGTCGCAGGCCCGCGACGGCCAGGACGTCCTCGCCGACCACTTCCCTGGCGGCTCGGGCAGTCCGGCGCAGGTCATCGGGAGCGCGACGCGGCAGGACGAGCTGGTGCGGGCGATCACCGACGTCGACGGGGTCGACGGCGTGACCGCGGCGGCGAAGGACTCCCCGTCCGGCACCGTGCCCGTGAGCGGTACGGGCGGCACCGGCGGTACGGCGGCTGGTGGCCCCGGTGGCGACTCCGTCGAGCCGACGGTCTCGCGCGGTGACGTCCTGCTCGAGGCCACGCTCGCCGACCCGGCGGACTCCGCGGCCGCCGAGCAGACCGTCCGCGACCTCCGGACCGCGGTCGAGCGGGTCGACCCCGACGCGATCGTCGGCGGCGTGACGGCGACCGCCCTCGACACGAACGACACGGGCATCCGTGACCGGTCGGTCATCATCCCGGTCGTCCTCGTCGTGATCCTCCTCATCCTCATGCTCCTCCTGCGGAGCATCGTGGCGCCGCTCGTCCTCATCGGCAGCGTGATCGTGTCGTTCGCGGCCGCGCTCGGCGTCGGCGCGCTCGTCTTCGACCACGTGTTCCACTTCCCCGGGGCCGACCCGAGCGTGGTGCTGTACTCGTTCGTGTTCCTCGTGGCGCTCGGCGTCGACTACAACATCTTCCTGATGACGCGGGTGCGGGAGGAGGCCCTGCGGCACGGTCCGCGCGAGGGGGTGCTGCGCGGTCTCGGCGTCACCGGGGGTGTGATCACCTCCGCCGGGATCGTCCTCGCAGCGACCTTCGCGGCCCTCGGCGTCATCCCGATCCTGTTCCTGGCGCAGATCGCGTTCGTCGTCGCGTTCGGGGTGCTGCTCGACACCGTGGTGGTCCGGTCCCTGCTCGTCCCGGCCCTGACGTACGAGCTCGGCCGTCGGGCGTGGTGGCCGTCGCGCCTCTCACGCCCTGCCCATCACATGTGACACGCTGGGCACATGCCAGTGCCCTCGACCCAGCCCGCCGCCGAGCGGAAACTCCTCCGCGACACCGTGCAGGACAAGATCCGCGACGCGATCATGGACGGCACCCTCGAACCCGGCGAGCGGCTGAACGACGACGACCTCATCGCCTGGCTCGGCGTCTCCCGCACCCCCATCCGCGAAGCCCTGGCCGAGCTCTCCCGCTCCGGCCTCATCGAGATGGCGCCGAACCGGTACACGCGGGTGGCTGCGCCGACGAAGGACGAGCTCCTCGACGCGTACCGCACCCTCGGCGTGATCTACGGGGGCGTCGTGCGGCTCGCGGTCCCGCGCTTCACGGAGGCGCAGCGCAAGAAGGTCGTGAAGATGCTCGACGACGTGGTCACGCGGTCGACGAAGGGCAATCAGGACGAGGTCGCCCGAGAAGGCGCCGACATCTACGCGATGTGGGTCGAGGCGTGCGGCAACGCCTCCCTCGCGGCCCTCTGCCGGTCCACGACCGACGGGCTGGCCTTCAAGCTGCGCGTGCCCGAGCTCGCTGAGATGATCCCCGTCGACACGGTCGTCCCCGAACTCGAGCGGCTCAAGGCGGCAGTGCTGGCGAAGGACCCGATCGCGGCCGAGCTCGCGATGGAGGCCGTGCACCTGCTGCCCTCGCGCGAGCAGTAGCGAGGCCGCGGACGCGACCGCTCGGCGGACGGGAGGCGCGGTGCGGGCCCGCACCGCGCCTCCCGTCCGCCTCGTGGTGACGGCCGTCCGGAGCGACCTGCCAGGCGTTCTCATGGCAGGTCCGAGCACTGCGGTTACCCTTTCCGGGTGAGCGATGCACCCGACGAGACGACCCGCCGCGCCCGCCGCGGCTCCGTGCCGCCCCGCCACGGGCGGCAGAAGCGGCGGCTGAGCGCCGTCTTCCCGGCGATCGCGGGTGTCGTCACGATGGCCGTCGCGCTCAGCGGCGCGTACGCGTTCTACACGTACGACCAGCTGGCGGGCAGCGTCACGATCGTCAACGCGATCACCGGCAAGAAGGACACGAAGAACGACGTCGACGGCGAAGCGCAGAACATCCTGCTCGTCGGTGACGACCACCGTCCGGACAACGCGACACCGGAGCAGATGGCCGAGCTCAGCACGACCAGCGACGGCGGCGCGACCAACACGGACACGATGATCGTGCTCCACATCAACGCCGACGGCTCGCAGGCGACGATGATCTCCTTCCCCCGCGACTCGTACGTCGACATCCCGGGCGTCGGCAAGGGCAAGCTCAACAGCGCCTTCTACTACGGCACCCTCAACGGCGGGGGCGACACCGGCGGTGCGAAGCTGCTGATCAAGACGATCCAGGACCTCAGCGGGCTGCAGATCGACCACTACGTCCGTGTCTCCCTGCTCGGCTTCTACCAGGTCGTCAAGGAACTCGGACCGGTCGACGTCTGCCTGAACAACGCGGTCAACGACCCGTACTCCGGCGTGAACCTGCCGAAGGGCAAGAGTTCGCTCGACGCCAAGCAGGCACTCTCGTTCGTCCGCCAGCGCCACGGCCTGCCGAACGGTGACCTCGACCGCAACGTCCGCCAGCAGTACTTCCTGTCCCAGGAGGCCCGGAAGGTCCTGTCCGCCGGGACGCTGCTCAACCCGGTCAAGCTCGGCAACATCCTCAAGGCGGTCGGCGGTTCGATCCAGACCGACACCGACCTGGTGTCGCTCGCGGCGCAGATGCGTGATCTCCGGCCCGGGAACATCCAGTCGGCGACGATCCCGACGCTCGGCACGCCGACGATCACCGTCAACGGCTCCGCGCTCTCGATCGTCCAGGTCGACGAGGTCGGTCTGCCCGCCTTCGTGCAGGGTCTCGTCGGTCAGCCGGAGGCCTACACCAAGGCCACGAGCGCCTCGCCCGCGAGCACGACGGTCACCGTGCTGAACGGCAGCGGGGTCACCGGGGCAGCGGCGGCCGCGAGCCAGAACCTCACCGCGCGGGGCTTCCAGGTCGGGACGCCCGGCTCCTCGGAGACGACCAAGGCCACGCAGGTCCAGTACCCGGCGGGCATGGAGGCCCAGGCGAAGGCCGTCGCGGCGGTCACCCCGGGGGCGGTCGCCGTCCGGACGAGCGACGTCACGGGTGTGACGCTCGTGCTCGGCTCCGACGGCAAGACCGTCTCCGCGCCGGCTCAGCCAGGATCGTCGGCCTCGACGCCGGCCGCCGGCGGGTCCTCGTCCGGCGGGTCGTCGTCCGGTGGGTCCTCCGCGAAGCCGAGCGGTGAGCCCTCGCCCAAGTCGACCGACGTGCACAACTACGGCAAGGCGAACGTCTGCATCAACTGATGCTGGTCACCGGGGTCACGCCGTGGTCGCGTGGCTCCGGATCGCCGCGATCGCGGTGTCCAGGCCGACGGCGAGTGGACGCACGTCACGGTGGACCTGCGCGAGCAGCAGCCCGCCCTGGAGCGCGACCATCACCCCGGTTGCGAGCGCCGTGGGGTCGGCGGTCGGACCGATCGCGCCGCGCTCCTGCATCGCCGTGATCCCGCGCTCGAAGACCGCCTCCCAGCGGGTGAAGCCGGCCGAGACCAGGTTGCGTGCCGCGGCGTCGCGCTCGGCGACCTCGGTGCCGAGCGAACCGAGCGGGCACCCGCCGACACAGCCACCCGTGTGGGCCTCGTCCACCATGCGGTCCCGCCAGCGCGACCACGCGTCCCAGCTCGAGAGTCCGGCGTGGTCGGAGCCCTGGTGCGCAAGGACCGAGTCGGCCTGCAGCTCGATCACGTCCCGGACGAGCCCGTCCTTGTCGGGGAAGTAGTGGTAGAGCTGCGACCGACCGACCCCGGCAGCGGCACCGATGTCGTCGAGGGTGGTCCTGGCGACGCCACGGGTCAGCATGAGTTCGGCTGCGGCCTGCACGATCCGGGAACGGGTGCGCAGTCCCTTGGCGGTGCGGCGGCGAACAGTAGCGGGATCCGGTGGAGGTGCGGTCACACCCAGAGTGTACTTGTGAGTCCATTTTGCATCATGCAAAATATCGGATATGAACGACGAACTCCTCGCCAAGCGCTCCCAGGAGCGCGACCTCATGCTCGCCGTCGCTGCCGGTGACCGTCGCGCGTTCACGGCACTGCACGAACGCTTCCGCCCACTCGTCGAGCGCTACGTGCGTCACCAGCTCAACGACCCCGGTCAGGTGGAGGAGGTCGTGCAGGACGTCTTCCTCGAGATCTGGCTGATCTCCGAGCGGTACGACCCCCGGCACTCGGTCATCGCCTGGGTCCGGACGATCGCCCAGCGGCGGGCCATCGACCGCGTGCGGAAGAGTCGCGCCGACCGTGACCGCGACCTCCGCATCGGGGCTCGCGACCACGAGGCCATCGACCACTCCGCCACGGAGCGGGCCGAGAGCGTCCTCGACCGTGCGGCCCTGCGCCGCAGCATCGCCGGTCTCCCCGCGAGGCAGCGCGAGGCAGTCGTGCTCCGGCACCTCGTGGGACTGTCCGGACCGGAGCTGGCCACCGAGCTCGGTGTCCCGGTGGGGACCGCCAAGACGCGGGCCCGTGACGGCGTCATCGCACTCCGGCGGGTCATGGTCCCGGAACCCGCGTGATCGGTAGGTTCGACGGGTGAGCAGCGCCGAGCGTCCGATCACCCTGATGACCTACAACGTCAAGAACCCCGACCCCGCACACGACTGGCCCGCTCGCCTGCCGGTGCTGCTCGAGATCGTGCGGCGCCACGACCCGGACGTCCTGTGCGTCCAGGAGGCGTTCGACCACCAGATGGACGACCTCCGCGCCGGTCTGTCGGAGCACGGCGACGTCGGTCAGGGACGCGAGGGCGGCACCGCGGGCGAGCACGCCGCCGTGTTCTTCCGGCGCGACCGGCTCCGTCCGGTCGAGCACGGTTCGTTCTGGCTGTCGGACACCCCTGACGAGCCAGCGTCGAACACCTGGGGGAGCGTCTTCCCTCGCATCGTCAACCACGCGCGCTTCGTGGACGTCGACGCTGGCGCGTTCACGATCGTGACCACCCACCTCGACCACGAGGAGGGGCCGCACGGCGACGAGGTCCGGGCGCGGAGCGCTGCGCTGATCGCGGAGCGGACGGCCGCCGTCGACGGACCGGTCGTGATCGCAGGGGACTGCAACGAACCCGCAGGCACCGGCCGCGCGTCACGGGTGCTCGCCGAGGCGGGCTTCACGGACGCGTGGGACGTCGCCGGGGACCCGCGGGACCGGACTGCGACGTTCAACGACTGGGAGCCGCCGGTGGCGTCGGGTGACCGCATCGACTGGGTCTGGACACGGGGTGTGCGCGCCGTCGACCGGATCGTGATCGACCACGACGGCCCGGAGACGTGGTCCGCGAGCGACCACTTCCCGGTGGTCGCGACGATCCGGGTGTGATCGTCAGCAGCCGTCCGTCGCGTTGACCGGCATCGGGGACCCGAGGACGGTCACGGTGGTGTCGTCGGTCAGGGCGGAGACGCCGTTCCGACCGGAGTCATCCGTGCTGGCGGCGTCGTCGTCCGTTCGGGCACGCGCACGGCGGTCGTCACTCGATCGGTCGTCCGTGCGCTGCTCGGTGTCGTCCCAGCCGCGCTGCAGGAGCACCTGCCAGGCCGACGGAGCGTCCGAGTCGTCCGAACCGAAGGACATCCGGTCCTCCGGCGCCGTCCGCTCGATCCGCCGCTCGATGTCGTCGCCGACCTGCACGCCGTGCGGGCCGGACAGCTCCACCATCGACCCGCTGCGAGAACGGACCTCGTCGCGGAGGACGCGGATCTCGACGGCGTTGCCGAGCCCGGCCGGGGTGGACAGCGCGGCGACGCGGATCGCACCGCCCCAGGTGTAGGTCGTGCCGGCCGGGAAGCACGCTCCACCGTCGCCCTCGGCTGTCTGGGTGCGCGACGGCGTCCCGAGGAGCCGGTTCAGCAGGCTGACGGTCGAGCGGGCGTCGCGCATCGAGACGTCGACGACGGTTCGGTGGTCGCGCTCGAGGACGAGCGACTCCGCACGGAGCTCGATGGCATCGACGCGCTTGAGCTTGCCGTTCGACACGGACGGCGTCGCCGAGGACGTCTGCACCGACTCCGCCGCCCCGGCGGGTGCGCCGGTCGCGAGCACGGTCGCCGAGGCGGCCAGCACGGCGACGCCGAGCGCGAGGAGGGGGCGGGAGGTCACCACACGACCGTACGGCCTCGGACCTCGGTGGACGACGGGTGTTACCGAATCGGTTCCGGGCCGTCACCTCCCCGTGACATTCGCGACGGCCGTCGGGGGACAGTGCGCTGGACGACGGCGGACCCGTACCTGCGTACCGTACGGCCCATGACGGACCAGTACACGATGCAGGACCCGACCGCGATGTACGCGGACAAGAAGCCCGACGAGCAGTACCTCCCCGGCGCCGGCACCGACGAGGAGATGGCGCAGAACGTGCCGGCCGACCACGGCGAGGACACCTACCGCGGCTCCGGTCGTCTCGAGGGCCGGAAGGCGCTCGTCACCGGCGGGGACTCCGGCATAGGCGCCGCGGTCGCGATCGCCTACGCCCGCGAGGGCGCCGACGTCGCGATCTCCTACCTGCCCGAGGAGGAGGAGGACGCGCAGCGCATCGTCGGTCTCATCGAGGCCGCCGGGCGCTCGGCCGTGGCACTCCCCGGGGACATCACGTCCAAGGAGTGGTGCGAGGAACTCGTGGCGAAGGCGGTGGAGGGCCTCGGCGGGCTCGACATCGTCGTGAACAACGCCGGTAAGCAGCAGAACGTCGACTCGATCACGGACATCGAGGACGAGGAGTTCGACGAGACCTTCAAGACCAACGTCTACGCGACCTTCCGCATCACGAAGGCGGCCGTGCCGCACCTCGCCCCCGGCTCGACGATCATCAACACCACGTCGATCCAGGCCTACGCGCCGTCGCCGCACCTCGTGCACTACGCCGCGACCAAGGCGACCGTGAACAACCTCGCCAAGGGTCTGGCTGCACAGCTCGCGCCGAAGGGCATCCGCGTGAACGCCGTCGCCCCAGGGCCGATCTGGACGCCGCTGCAGCCCGCCGGCGGGCAGAAGCCCGAGGACCTCCCGAGTGCGGGGGAGCAGACCTACCTCGGCCGCTGGGGTCAGCCGGCCGAGCTCGCGCCGGCGTACGTGTTCCTCGCCAGCGGTGAGTCGTCGTACGTCGTGGGGGAGACGCTGCACGTGGACGGCGGCATGCCGACGCCGTAGCGCTGACCACGAGGCGGACGGGAGGCGCGGTGCCGGCCGGCACCGCGCCTCCCGTCCGTCAGGCCGCTACGCGGTCCTCGTCGGTGACGGACGGACCGACCGCAGCCCGCACGTCCGTCGTGCTGAGCCGGTGCCGTTGCCACGCGTCGAGCGCGAACGCGGTCGAGCGGGCGGCCCGCAGGTCCGCGCCGTCGATCGAGTCGAGTGGCGCGTGCAGCGCGACGTACAGCTCCGTGAGGTCGTCGTGTGCTCCCAACCGGACCGTCGGGACCCCCGCGCACCGGGCGACGTGCTCGGCCGTCCGGTCGACCGTGACGACCAGTCGGGAGTCGAGGAGACGCCGTGCGGTGACGTCGGTCGACAGGTCGTGGGCGACGAGGTCCACCGGCACCGTGGAGATCCGTCGGACCGCGCGGACGAGGTCGTGCGACCGGTCGGCGTCACGTGGGTCGAGGCGGAACACCGAGATCGTCGGCGCATCCTGCTCACCGGCGACCGCGGTGACGGCGGCCGCGAGGTCGTCGACGTCGAGGGCCAGGTCGACCGCAGCGCTGACCGAGACCGCGATGCCCCCGGGCGTGCTCGGGACGGCGTCGACGTCCGCCGCGTGATCGAGCCACAGGAACTCGAGCGCGCCGGCAGCGATGCGTCCGCCGGTCGCCGGCCCGGATTCGTCCGACACCACCAACCGGTCACTCCCTGCGAGCCGGACGCGGTCGCGGAGCGTCAGTGGCAGGACGGTGTCGAAGGTGTCGGGGAGCAGTGCCCGCCACGACTCGAGGAGCACCGAGCGGCCGAACGCGGAGCGCTCGGGAGCGATGTCGGCGATGATGCGGCGTCGTGCGGCCATGGTCGTGCCTCCCTGGGTGGGCGTCGATCGGGCTCGACGCTCACCCCAGGATCGCAGCCGATCATCAAGAATGCAACATATTCACTGACCCGAACGCGGCGTGCGCAGGAGCAGCCACACGAAGTACGGCGTCCCGACCAGCGCGGTCAGGATGCCCGCGCCGAGCTGCGCCGGAGCGATGACCGTCCGGCCGAGCAGGTCCCCGAGGCACACGAGCACCGCCCCGACCAGCACCGCCACCGGCACGACCCGGGCGTGCGCTCGTCCGACCACCGAACGCGCGGCGTGCGGGGCGACCAGCCCGACGAACCCGATCGTCCCGACCGCCGCGATCGCCGTCGCGGTGAGCAGCACCGAGAGTGCCAGGAAGCCGAGCCGCGTCCGGCCGAGTCGGACGCCGAGCAACCGGGGTGAGTCCTCGTCGAGCGAGACGAGGTCGAGCTCGCGGTGCGCCGGCACCACGAGCACCAGGGCCGCGACGAGCACGACGACGACCGGCAAGGAGTCCTGCCACGTCCGGCCGTACGTCGAACCCGACAGCCAGGTCAGCGCCTTGTTCGCGTTGAACGGGTCGGTGACCACGATGAGCAGGCTGATGAGCGCCGTGAGCCCGGCCGACACCCCGACACCGACGAGCACGAGGCGGTTCTGCCGGAAGCCACCGCGGGCAGCGAGACCGAACACCACGAGCGCAGCCAGCGCGGCACCGACGAACGCAGCCCCGGCCACGCCCCACGTCGACGCCGCGGGGACCGCCGTCACGGCGAGCACGGCACCGAGTCCGGCTCCGCTCGAGACGCCGAGCACCCCGGGGTCGGCGAGCGGGTTGCGGGTGACACCCTGCACGAGCGTCCCGGCGAGTGCCAGTGCGGCACCGGCGAGGAGGGCAGCGGCGACCCGGGGGACCCGGGTGTCGAGGATGAACGCGATCGCCTGGTTCGCCCGGCCGGTCAGCCAGTTCGAGACGTCCCCGAGCAGGAGCATCGCGTCCCCGAGCAGCACCGATGCGACGACCACGCCGACGAGCGCGGCCGCGAGGGCGGCGACGGTCAGGGCGACCGCGAGCCGACCCGGGATCCGCGACACTTCGAGTGGCGTGGTCTGCCCGGTGTCGCGCATCCGGAGCGCCATGACGACGAGGAACACCGCGCCGAGGACGCTCGTGACCACGCCCGTGGGGACGGTCACGGCCCGGTCGCCCGACACGACGGCGCGGAGGAGGACGTCCGAGGCGAGCACGACACCGGCTCCGACGAGGCCCGAGACGGTCAGGAGCGCCCAGGATCGGTGCAGTGTGGGGAAGGTCCTCGCGACCGGGCGGACGAGCGCCGGTGCGCACAGTCCGACGAAGCCGATCGGACCGGCGATCGTCACCGCCGCGGCGGAGAGCAGCACCGCGAGGACGACCGCGACGATCCGGGTGCTCCGGACCGGGACCCCGAGTCCGCGGGCTGCGTCGTCACCGAGCGCCAGGGCGTCCACCCGGTGCGAGAGGAGGAGGAACCCGACGACCCCGACGGCGACCACCGGGAGCATCGGCAGGATCGTGTCGTACCCGTTCTGCGCGATGCCGCCCTGGTTCCAGCTGTAGAGCCCACGGGTCTGCTGCGGGAACAGCAGGACGAGCGCCTGCGTGACGGACCCCAGACCGAGGGCGAGCGCCGTGCCGGCCAGGACGAGCCGCAGGGTCCCGCTGCCGAGACCGGACAGTGCGAGCACCAGGGCGGCGGCCGCGAGCCCCCCGAGGAACGCGACGCCGGACTGCGCGACGACCGGGAGCCCGATGCCCGAGACCGACACGATGCCGAGCGCGAGGTACGCGCCGGCGTTCACGGCGAGGGTGTCCGGCGCGGCGAGGACGTTCCGGGTCACCGCCTGCAGTGCCGCTCCGGCGACGCCGAGTGCGAAGCCGACCACCAGACCGGCGACCGCGCGGGGGAAGCGCGAGGCGACGACGACCGATGCGTCGGCGCCGTCCGCCCGGCCGGTGAGGGCCCTCCAGACGTCGGCGACCCCGATGTTCGCGGTGCCCTGGGTGGTGTCGACGGCGGCGAGCACCGCGACGAGGACGATCCCGGCGACGAGGAGCAGGACGCCGAGCGCGGGCCGGGCGACGCCCGAGGGGCGCCTCCCGGCCCGCGTGGGCGCGGTGGTGCCGGTCACCGCTACTTCGTGAGCGCGGCGACTGCGGCGTCGACGTAGGCGTCCATCGCTCCGGGTCCGCCGAACATCCAGATGCCGTCGTCGAGTCGGTGCACGGTGCCCTGCTCGACGAAGGGCAGCGACTTCCAGACGCTGTTCGACGCGAGGGTCGTGCCGAAGACGTCGTCCTCGCTCGCGGCCTTGTTGTCGATGTAGAGGAACTGCGTGTCGGCGGGGAGCTTCGTCAGCCCCTCGACGTCGGTCGAGCCGAGGCCGTACGCCGCGTCACCCTCGATGCCCGTGCCGGACCAGGCGTCCGTGAGCCCCAGCTCGGCGTTGACCTGGCCGATGAGCGACCCCTTCGTGTACGGGCGGATCGTGACCTGGTTCGACAGGACGTACCCGTCCGCGAAGGCCACCTTCGTGCCGGCCTTGCCCGCTTCGGCGATCTCCTGCTTGCCGTCCGCGATCTTCTCCTCCAGGGCCTTCCACACGGAGTCGGCCTTCGCCGTCGTGCCGGTGGCCTCCGCGATGAGGTCGAGCGTGTCCTTGATGGTGTCGAGCTGGGCGCCGGACTTCGCCGAGGCGATGACGATCGTCGGCGCGATCTTGCGGAGCTGCGCGACGACCGAGTCCTTGAGGTCGGTCGTGGCGACGATGAGGTCCGGCGCGATCGAGGCGATCGTGTCCGTGCTCGGCTCACCGCGGGTACCGATGTCCTCCGGATCGCCGGTCAGCGGGACCTTCGAGTCCCACTGGCTGTAGCCCTTCACGTCCGCGACGCCGGCGGGCGCCACCCCGAGGGTCTCGAGGTCCTCGACGACGTTCCACTCGGTGCCGACGACCTTCTTCGCGGGGCCGTCGAGTGTCACCTTCGTGCCCTGGGCGTCGGTGACCGTGATCTTCGCGGCGGAGGGGTTCGCGTCGGAGGCCTCCTGCGTCGAGCCGCAGGCGGTGAGGGACAGCGCTGCGGCGGCGGCGATGGCGGTGGCGGTGAGGAGTCGTCGCTTCATGGCGGCTCGGGGTTCTTCCTGTTCGGTGGGATGGAGCTGTCGGGCGGACGCGTGCTGCGCCCGTCGTCAGCGTGCTGGTGCAGGGGTGGTCCGGGAGTGGTGTCGGCCGACCGCGCGGGTCCGGAGGGCACCGGTGGTGGGGTCGTGGTCGACGTCGATGCGGATGCCGTACACGTCCGAGAGTCGCTCGGCGTCGAGGACGTCCTCCGGGGTGCCGTCCGCCACGACGACGCCCCCACGGAGGAGCACCAGACGGTCCGCGACGGCGGCCGCCTGGTCGAGGTCGTGCAGCACGACGCCGACGGCGGTCCCGTGGACGTCCGCGAGGTCGCGGACCAGGTCGAGCAGCTCCACCTGGTAGCGCAGGTCGAGGTACGTCGTCGGCTCGTCGAGCAGGAGGACGCTGGTCTGCTGCGCCAGGCAGCTCGCCAGCCAGACCCGCTGGAGCTGTCCGCCGGACAGTTCATCGGCGGGTCGCTCGGCGAGGCTCGTCAGACCTGTCACGCCGAGCGCGTGGGCGACGACGACCGGCCCGTCCGGGTCCTGTCCGCCGAAGCGACCGCGGTGCGGGTGCCGTCCGAAGGTCACCAGGTCGCGGACCCGGAGGCCACCGGGGACCGGGCGGCCCTGGGTCAGCAGGGCGACCTGGCGGGCGAACGCCTTCGGCGTCAGGGCGAGGCCGTCGACGACGTCGGTCTCGTCCGCCGTGCCCGTTCGCGCCGGCCCGGAGGCACGGCTCGCGCCGTGCGCGTCGGTCGCGCCGCGCAGGTGCACGGCCCCGGAGCGCACGGGCTGCAGTCGCGCGATCGAGCGCAGGAGCGTGGACTTGCCGGACCCGTTCGGGCCGACGAGGGCGGTCACCGTCCCGGCGGTGAGCTCGAGCGAGGCGGCGTGGACGACGTCCTCGCCGTGGTACCCCACGGTGACGTCGTGTGCGTGCAGATCGACCACGCAGGTAAGGGTAGCCTCACCTACTTAGGTTTACCTAACGTGTCGCGGGATTCCTCGTCGACACGGGTCAGCAGGGTGCGTCGCAGCTCCGCGCCAGGCGCTCCAGGAGCTCGCGGGCCGACAGCGCCGCGGCGAGCTCGACCTCGACCGGGTTGATGCCGATCGCCCGTTCGAACGCACGACGCCGTGCCTGGTCCGCGATCGGGACCTCCGGCCGCTGCGGGAGTTCGGCGATCGCACGCGCGGCGGCGTCGAAGGCACCCACCGGGCGACCGAGCTGCTCCCACATCGTCCGGACGTCGTGCGCGACCTGCTCGGCGTCGCCACCGAACTCGAAGCCGGCGGACGCCATGGTCGCGAGGCCGTGCGCGATCGAGTCGTTCGGGATCATGTCGGCATCGTCACACGAGCGGCCGCGAGCGGGCTGAGCGGGCCGCATGTCCCCCGGAATGCCGACACCCGGACCGGGGATTCTGGTGTCCCCCGCCATCGACCAGGATGGAAGGAGCACCCGTCCCGGGTGTGGCACGCGCCCCACGAGGGCGCCCCGGACAGGACGTCCGGCGATCGGAGGGCACGATGCTCGAGAACACCAGCGCTGACACGCACGCGGCAGCCGCTGCGGCCGCCACCCTGCACCTGCGGATCACGATCGTCGGAGCGACGGTCGACCTCCTGCGCGACGTGCCGTTCCACGAGGCGCGACCCGAGCAGGTCGCGGAGCGGATGGGGATCACGCTCGCCGAGCTCGAACTGCACTTCCCGTCGTGGGACGGTCTCGTCCTCGCCGCCGTCGACCGCTGGAACGGCGGCCGCATGGAAGAGGTCGCGGCCGAGGTCGGCGACGCCGCGACGGTGGACCTCCTCCGCGCGATCGTCGCGTCGAACGCCGAGGACCCGGCCCTCATGCGGCTGCTCGTCGCCCTGTTGTCGGTCGCCGGCAACCCGGCGCACCCGATGGCCTCCTACCTCCGCTCGCGCTACCAGCTGTTCTTCTCGCGGATCAAGCGCGGCCTCGAGCGGGACGTCGCCGTCGGCCGGGCGCCGCACACGATGGAGCCCCGCCGCGGTGCCGAGCAGCTCATCGCCCTCTACGAGGGTCTGCAGCTCCAGGCGCTCCTGCGTGCGGACATGGACCTCGTCCAGGCGTTCGACCGAGCCGTGGCACGCCTCGAAGCCGGTTGGATGGAGCGGTACCAGCCACGCGCCCAGGTGCAGCACGCCACGTGGAGTGACCCGGGCAGCTGGGAGATCTGACCGGTCGGGCGGAGGCTGGCCGGGATGCGCGGAACCGTGCGGGGACGGAGACCGGCCGGGGTACTCGGTGGAGACCCCAACCGGAAGGAGCCGTCGTGGCGAACCCCAACCCGATCGAGATCCAGAAGTACCTGAGCGGCATCGAGTACCCGGCGTCGAAGGACGACATCGTCGCGACCGCCGAGCGCGAGGGTGCCTCGGGCGATGCGCTCGAGGCACTGAAGAACATCCCGGACGGCGACTACGACGCACCCACCGCGGTGTCGAGCGCCGTCACCGACGCCAGCTGAGCGGCGGTCCGGCGCGACCGGCCGCGCGACTCCCCAGCTCGGCCGGTCCCGGAGCGCGGAGCACCGGCGTGGCCGGTTGCGGACCGCGGGTCACCGACGTCGCCGGTTGCGGACCGCGCGTCACCAGCGGGGCCGGCTGCCGTCCCCGGGGTCGTAGCCCGAGTCGCGGATGACGCGGAGCGCCGTGGTGTCGCTGTGGACCGAGTGCACGACGACCTTCCGCGCACGACGCAGGGCCCGGCGGGCGCCCGGCGTCGCGAAGAGTCCGCCGAGCACGAGACCGGCCCCGATCGCGAGCGCGACGGTCACGGCGGACACGAAGTCGAGCGCCGAGGTCGACGACCCGGACATCACGTTGAGCAGGGCGTTGGACACCGCGACACCGGGGAGCAGTGCGCCGCAGAACGCCGGGACGGCGATCGCCCCGACGGCGGTGCGCATCCGCGCCGCGGCGATCGTCGCGAGCACGCCGAGCAGCACGGACGCGAGGAACGTCGCGCCGAGCAGGGGCAGCCCGAGGTGGCGCATCGCCCACAGCGACGCTCCGGCCGAGACCGAGAACACCACTGCGACCGGGATCACCCGGGCGCTGGCCTGCTGCACGAAGCAGTTCGCCGCGGCGGACACGACCGTGAGGGACAGTGATGCCCACAGCGGCAGCGGGTCGAGCACGATGCCGGACGGGTCGACCTCGATCCGGAGCCAGTGCGTGAGTGCGATGCCCGCCGGGACCCCGACGACGATCGCGGCGATGACGAGCAGGATCGAGAAGGCCCGCGCGACCGCCATCGCCCGGAAGCCCGAGATCGCGTCCTGCGCCCAGGTCACGAGCGAGACGTGCGGCAGCAGGAGCACCACGAGCGCCGCCACCATGGTCGCGGCGCCGGCCGGACCGAGGATGCCCGCCGCGATCGCCAGGGTGCCGAGTGCGGACGCCACCGCTCCCTGCGCGCCGGAGACGAAGAACTGCGGGAAGCCCCGACCGGTCAGCCACCGGCCGGACACGATGATCCCCATCATCAGGACGAACGCCCCGAGGCCGGCTCGCCACCCACCGCCGGCCTGCATCGCGATCGAGGTGCCGAGGACCGCGAGCCCGACGTCGGCCAGCCAGTTCGGCCACCGGGGCGGCATCCGGAGCACGGCGACGAGGGCGCTCACGGCGGAGGTCATGTCGCGCGAACCGTGCACGAGGTCGTCCACGATCTGGTTCGCCCACGCGAGACGTCCGAGGTCCGAGCCGTCGATCGTCACGGTGCGGAACTTCACGAGCGCGGGGCCGTCGGTCGGTGCGTACTGGATCGTCACCGAGCTGCCGGTGAGGTCCAGGTCGAGCGGTGCGAGGTTCCACTTCGTCGACACCGCGACCACGGCCGTCTCGACGCTCCGCGTGTCGGCGCCGGAGGCGAGCATGACCTCGGCCAGGTCGAGGCAGAAGTCCACGATCTGCACCGGCGAGTACTGCTCGCGGGGTCGGACGTCGGGGGTGACGTCCTCGTAGATCGTGCCACGCAGCCGAGCGCGGGCGTCGCGGAGATCGTGCTGCGCGACCTTCCGGACGCGGGGCCGCGGAGGGCGGCCGGGTCGCGGCGCGCCGGGGAGGAACTGCTCGGCCATCCCGCCATGGTGCCAGGCGCGGTCCGCCGAGTCCGGACGCGCGCTGAACGCGGCCCTGCCGTCGGCTGGGACGGTCAGCGCCGTCGACGCACGCTGAGGCGGCCGAGGGCGAAGGCCGCGACGACCGCGCCGACCAGGACGAGGACCGGCCCGACGACCTGCTGCCACGAGTGGGTCACCGGGTGGAAGACCGCTCCGGCGAGCGGGGCGTACGCGAACCAGCCGAACGAGGCGGTCGGTGCGGAGAGCCAGACCACCACGCCCGCGACCAAGACTGCAGCGCCCGCCCACAGGGCGAGCCAGGTCGGGGTGGCGAGGAACCGGGGCACGTCGCCCAGCGTACGGGGCGGACGGACGGGAGGCCCGTGGCGGGGTCGCCACGGGCCTCCCGTCCGTCACGCAGTGACGACTACTGCTCGAACGTCGCGTGCAGCTCGATGTCGACGCCGGTGAGGGCCTTCGAGACGGGGCAGGTCGCCTTGGCCTCGTCGGCGGCCTTGAGGAAGGCTGCCTCGTCGATGCCGGAGACCTCGCCACTGACGGTGAGGACGATCCCGGTGAGCTTGAAGCCGCCGGCCGAGTCCGGGCCGAGCGAGACGTCGGCCTTGACGTCGAGGGCCTCGACGGTGCCGCCGGCCTCGCCGAGGATCGCCGAGAACTGCATCGCGTAGCAGGAGGAGTGGGCTGCGGCGATGAGCTCCTCGGGGCTGGTGGTGCCACCGGCCTCGTCCGCGGCGCGCTTCGGGAAGGACACGTCGTAGGTGCCGACCTTCGAGCTCGAGAGTTCGACCTGACCGGAACCGTCGTTGAGGCCGCCGTTCCAGGCTGTGCGTGCGGTGCGCGTGGGCATTCCCGCTCCTTTCGTGTGGGGAGGCTCCCTGCGGAGCCCTCGACTCCGGTTCGGAGCCAAGGCCGAGTCAATCGGAGAACGACCGTTCTCGCAACCCGCTCACGGGGAAGACGCAGGTCTGCCCTACGATCGGGCGCACGGGGGACAGCCGGACGTCCCGGACGCGCGTGACCGAGCACGGGCCGGTCGACGTGCTCCGGCGCCCGGACGCCGCCTGGGTGCGGTTCTGGACGGAGGGCTGGCGGTACCACGGCCGTGCGGTCGTCGTCACCCTCGGGCGCTGAGGCCCCGGGTACCGCGACGATCCGGTAACGGGCCTGGTCCGGACCGGCCCGTCGAGGCTACCGTGAGGTCGCGGGGCAGTGGTTGCCCCGCAGTGGGGAGCAGAGCATGGCGACGAACCCGGAGTACACCGAGGCGGTCCGACCGCGGAGCTCGGGCAACGGGACCCCTGACGGTGGCATGGCGGTGGGGATCCCCTACGCGGCCCCGGAGCGCGGCCTCGTCAGCGGTGGGTCCGAGCCGGTCTCGCGGTCCGGGCTGGTCTGGCGCATCGTCGCCTCGATCGTCCTCGCCGCGGTCGGCATCAACGCGCTCGTCGTGGTCGGCCGCATCCTGGCCGGGCCCGAGGACGTGTGGGCCGGCGCGATCGGCATGGCGCTCATCGCGGTGCTCGCACTCGCGTACCCGGTCGTCAACGTGGTGCGTTGGGCGCGCGCAGCGCGTCCTCGCCGCTGACGCCGGACGGGAGGCCCGTGGCGTCTCCGCCCCGGGCCTCCCGTCGTCCGGTCCGTCCTCAGCGCGCGATCGCGTAGCCCTGGGCGCCCCGAGGATTTGCTGCCGCCCCCACGACACCGGTCGACGGGTCGCGCGTGACGCAGCACAGCCGACCCAGCGCCCAGTCGCCCGCTCGGGTGACGACGTGGCCACGGGCCTCCAGCGCGCCGATGACGTCGTCGCCGAGCCGGTCCTCGACCACGAGGCCCGCGGGTTCCCACGTCCGTGGCCAGAACGACCCGGGGAACGACGTCGTGTGCAGCATCGGCGCGTCGATCGCCTGCTGGGGCGAGTAGCCGCCGACGATCCACCGCAGCAGGAAGAGCAGCTGCCACTGGTCCTGCTGGTCGCCCCCGGGCGACCCGAGTGCCGCGATCGGGTGGCCGTCCCGGAGCACGAGGGTCGGCGTGAGGGTGGTCCGGGGCCGCTGCCCGGGGGTCAGGGTGGACGCGGTGCCCTCCTCGAGCCAGGTCATCTGCAGCCGCGTGCCGAGGCAGAACCCGAGCTCGGGGATCGTCGGTGACGACTGGAGCCACCCGCCGGAGGGCGTCGCACTGACGATGTTCCCCCAGCGGTCGACGACGTCGATGTGGACCGTGTCCCCCCGTGTCTCGCCGGTCGGAGCGACGAACGGTTCGCCGCGGTCCTCCACGGGCACCGCCTGCTCGGCGTCGCGGGTGACGCGGACGGTCGGTTCTCCGGCGCTCCCGCCCGCATCGGCGTCGTACTCGGTCCGGAGGGGCGGCGCGACGGGCGCGACACTGGGGACGGTCCCCGGACGCAGTTCCGCCGACGCCCGCTCACCGATCAGGGCACGACGCTCGTCGGTGTACGCGTCCGAGAGCAGGACCTCGAGGGGCACGTCCCCGTCGCCGTAGAACAGGTCGCGGTCGGCGAGGGCGAGCTTCTGCGCCTCGACGATCGTGTGGACGCCGACCTCGGTCGACGGGTCGAGCAGTGCGTCGTCGAACGGTTCGAGCAGCCGCAGTGTCTCGAGGAGCGCCGGACCCTGACCCCACGGTCCGGTCTTCGCGATCGTGCACCCCCGGAACTCCGCCGTGGTCGCGGGCTCGTACGTCGCCCGGAAGGCCTGGAGGTCGGACGCGCGGATCACGCCGGCGTGGTCGGTGCCCGACGAGTGTCGGTGCGGCTCCCGGACGAAGCGGTCGATCGCCTGCGCGACGAAGCCCTCCGCCCACTCCGTGCGGGCCGCGTCGATGCGGGCGGTGCGCCCGGCGTGCGCACCGCCGGCGGCGACGAGCCGATCGAGGACCGAAGCGAGTTCCTCGTTGCGCACCAGGTCCCCGGGGACCGGCACCGCGCCTCCCGGCAGCCACTGCGCGGCCGACGTGGGCCAGTGCTCGCGGAACAGGTCCTGCACCGCCGTGATCGTCCGCACCACACCGGCGGTGACCGGGTGACCGTCCCGGGCGTACCCGATCGCCGGGGCCAGGACGTCCGCGAGGTCCCAGGTCCCACGATCACGGAGCAGCAGGAGCCAGGCGTCCACCGCTCCGGGCACCGCGGCCGCGAGGGCGCCGGCGCCGGGGACGAGGTCGAGGCCTTCCTCGGTGAAGTGCTCAGGCGTCGCGCCGGCCGGCGCCGGTCCCTGCCCGCAGAGCACGACCGGTGTCGGGTCGTCGGCCGTCGCGAACACCGCCGTGAGGTCACCGCCCGGGCCGTTGAGGTGCGGCTCGACGACCTGCAGCACGAAGGCTCCGGCCACCGCGGCGTCGAACGCGTTGCCGCCCCGTTCGAGGACCGACTGGGCGGTGGCGGTCGCGATCCAGTGCGTGGACGCGACCGCTCCGAACGTGCCGGCGAGGTCCGGACGGGTCGGTGTCGTCGTGGGCGGGACGAAGGAGGGGTTCGGGGTCGGCATGCTCCCATCCTGCTCCGTCCGCCCCGTGCCCCCGGAACTGGGGTTGTCCTCAGGAGCGCGGAACACCGAGCATCATCCGGTGACCTGTGCAGGGCGGGTCGCAGTCCGTGCAGGGGCACGGCGCACCGACCAGCAGGGGAACCATGACCAGCAACCCGTCCATCACCGCGCGTCCGCCTCGGGCCTTCCGGGCCCGCGCTTCCCGCCTGGCGGCGGGCCTCGCAGCGCTCGCCGTCGTCGCCGGAGGCATCGTCGGCACCGCTGCGCCGGCCTCCGCGTCCGCCGTCTGGACGGGCAGCGTCCCCGCGGGCACGGTGCTCAACCCGGGCGACTCCGTCACCTCGCCGAACGGACAGTTCCGCCTGATCCTGCAGGGCGACGGCAACCTCGTCGAGTACGGCATCGGCAACGCCGTGCTGTGGGCGTCGGGGACCTCGAACAAGCCCGGGGCGACCGTGAAGATCGGCCGGGACCGCTCCGTCGACCTCATGTACAACGGCAAGCGCGTCACCCGGTGGGCCCTGGCGGGCAAGAAGTCCTCGACGTCGTTCGTCGTGCGCGGCGACGGGACGATGGCGTTGCTCGCCGGGACCGAGTCGGTCGTCAACTGGAAGAGCTACCAGGACCGCGTCACGGCCGGGAACGTGGTCCTCGGCGGCACGACGCTCCGTTCGGACGCGAGCGGCACCCGCACCCTCGAGATGAAGACCGACGGCAACCTCGTGCAGCGCATCTCGGGCAAGGCGGTCTGGCAGTCGGGGACGGGCGGGAACCCCGGCTCCTGGGCCGCGGTGCAGAACGACGGCAACCTGGTCGTCTACAAGCCCGGCAAGACGGCGATCTGGCACACCGGGACGTACCGGTCCGGCGGCGGTTCGCTCCTCGTGCAGGTCGACGGCAACGTGGTGCTGTACGGCAAGAAGGACACGCGGACCTGGTCGACCAAGCCCGTCACGGGTCTGCTCTGGCCGGTCCTCAGCACGAAGCTCTCCGGCCGGTACGGCGACGACCGCGGCGCGAACCACGTCCCGCGCTACCACCAGGGCACCGACGCGCCGGTCCCCGTCGGCACTCCCGTGTACGCGTCGGGGACCGGTACCGTCACGAGCACCGTCGCGAACAACGCGAGCTACGGCAACTACGTCGTGGTGACGTACGGCAACGTGACCGTGCTCACGGCCCACCTGAGCAAGATCCAGGTGAAGAAGGGGCAGATCATCTCCCGTGGCATCGAGCTCGGGAAGTCGGGCAACACCGGGCAGTCGACGGGGCCGCACGTGCACGTCGAGACCCGGCGCGGCGGCACCCTCATCGATCCGCTGTCGGCCCTGCACTTCCGCTGACGCGGTCGGGGGCGGGTGGGGTCCGGCCTCGCCGGGGCGGTCGTCCGGCGAACCGGCGCCCCGCGTGTCAGCCCACGGCGGACTGGTACTCCAGTTCCACGCGGCGCGCGCCGTAGGCTTGGACGATGCTCCGGACCCTCGCCCTCGTCGCGATCGGTGTCGTCGCCGGACTCCTCTCCGGGCTGTTCGGCGTCGGCGGCGGCGTCGTGGTCGTCCCGGCACTGATGGCCGTGCTCGGCATGGACCAGCGCCGCGCCTCCGCCACCTCGCTCGTGGCGATCGCCCCCGCAGCCGTCGTCGGTGCGGTCACCTACGGCGTGCAGGGCGAGGTGCACTGGCTCGCAGCGCTGACCCTGGCGGTCGGCAGCGTGGTCGGGGCGCCGATCGGTGCCCGGTTGCTCCGGACGATCCCGCTCCGCGCGCTGCCGTGGATCTTCGTGGGCTTCATCGCGGTGGTGCTCGTGTCGCTCTTCTCGACGGTCCCGACCCGCGGCGGCGACGTGCACTTCGGCGTCGTGGAGGCCCTGGTGCTGCTCCTGCTCGGACTGCTGTCCGGCGTGCTGTCCGGGCTCGTGGGCGTCGGCGGCGGGGTCGTCATCGTGCCGGGGCTCGAGGTCGCCCTCGGCGCCGGTGACCTGCTCGCGAAGGGCACGTCGCTCCTGACGATGGTCCCGACGTCGGTGTCCGGCACGGTCGCGAACCTGCGCCGGCGTGCGGTGGACGTACGGGTCGGCCTGACGGTCGGGATCACGGCCGCGGTCTGCTCGCCGGCGGGTGCCTGGCTCGCCCGGCTGGTGGACCCGCAGGTCGGCACGTGGCTGTTCGCGGCGTTCCTCGTGGTGGTCGCGGTCATCGTGCTGAGCCGCGGTCGCCGGAGCCGGCGGGCAGCGGAGGCGACCGTCGGGGAGGTCGCGTGACGGGCCTCCAGGCCGGCGGCTCGGCGGAGGACGTGATCACGGCCCTCGCGCGCACCACCGGCGACGTCGCCGCGGCCCGCAGGGTCGCGCGGCGGTTCGCCGCGCTGGACGAGGGTGAGCGCTCGGCGTTGCTCTGGAGCGAGGACCCGGGTGCGCGGCTGGTCGCGGTGCTGCTGCTCGTGCAGGCGATGCGGGAGCGTCCGGACGACGAGCTGACCGACGAGTACCTCGCCGCGGCGAAGGCCGAGCGCTTCGACGACCCGGTCCTCGTGGACCTCGCGGCGGAGGAACTCGTCGGCGCGCCCCTCGTCGCCGGCGGGTCGACGGGACAGCTCTTCGCGCTCGCGAAGTCCGACGTGGCGATCGTGCGCCGGATCGCGGTGGTCGCGACGCTGGCGTTCGTGAAGCAGGGCGACGCGGAGGTCGCGCTCGGGATCGTCGGCCGGCTCGTGAGCGAGCGCGGCGAGACCGTGCAGTCCGCGGTCGGGTGGGTGTTGCGGGAGGTCGGGAAGCGCGCGTCCGAACCGGCGCTCGTGGCGTTCCTCGAGCGGCAGGGTCGTTGGCTCTCGCCCGCGGCGCGTACGACGGCGACCGAGCACCTGCCGCCGGCAGACCGGGACCGCTTGCGCGGGTGACGCCCTGGAGGCGCGGCTCGCCTCCGCCTCGCCGGTCCCGTCATCGCGGGTGCGCGGGGCACGCGACTAGCCTGCTGCGCATGCCCACGGACGTGCCCCGCATCGACGCCGACCTCGTCCGACGACTCGTGGCGACGCAGTTCCCCGAGTGGGCTGGCCTGCCCGTCAGCGAGGTCGCGCACCAGGGCTGGGACAACCGGACCTTCCGGCTCGGCGACGGCCTGAGCGTCCGGCTCCCGAGCGCTGCCGGGTACGTGCCCGCGGTCGAGAAGGAGCAGCGGGTCCTGCCGTACCTCGCCGCTCGCCTCGACGTCCCCGTGCCGGAGCCCGTGGCGCTCGGTTCGCCCGACCCCGACTACCCGTTCCCGTGGTCGGTGCGACGGTGGCTCCCGGGGCGGGTGTCGGCCGACGTGCCGGACCCGGACCGCGGGCAGATCGCCGGCGACGTCGCCGCTGCGCTCGTGCAGTTGCGCGGCGTCCCCGTCGGGCCCGGACCGGCTGCGGGCACGCACTCGTTCCACCGGGGCGCGCACCCGTCGCGCTACGCCGCCGAGGTGGTCGCCGCGCTCGACACGCTCGGGTCCAGGGTCGACCGCGCCGCGTGCGAGGCGGTCTGGGACGCGGCGGCCCGTTCGACCTGGAGCAGCCCGCCCGTGTGGTTCCACGGCGACGTCGCTCCCGGGAACCTCCTCGTGGACGAAGCCGGCCGACTCAGCGCCGTGATCGACTTCGGGACGTGCGGCGTCGGGGACCCAGCGTGCGACCTCGTGCTGGCGTGGACGTTCCTCGACCCCGATGCTCGCCAGGTGTTCCACGGCGCGGTCGGCCTCGACGCGGACACCTGGGCACGGGCTCGCGGATGGGCACTGTGGAAGTCGCTCATCATGCTCGCCGGGAGCGCCGGACCGGGCGACGCCGACGAACACCGTGCGGTCCTCGACGCCGTGCTCGCCGACCCGGTCACGACACCGAGCGCGGTCTGACGGGGTCCGCGCCCTGGCTCCGACGCGGTCAGCTCCGTGGGTCGG
Source organism: Curtobacterium luteum (assembly GCF_001475545.1). Classification (GTDB taxonomy): domain Bacteria; phylum Actinomycetota; class Actinomycetes; order Actinomycetales; family Microbacteriaceae; genus Curtobacterium; species Curtobacterium luteum_A. The sequence goes on from NZ_LDQC01000026.1 coordinate 56,150, forward strand.
GCTCCGGTGCGAGCGCCGCGCGCAGCACGACGTCGAGCGCCGCTGTCTGCCGCTCGGGCGTCCAGTGGTCCGGGTCGCCGGCCGCGAGCGCGGTGACGCCCTCCACCGCCGCACCGAGTGATCCTGCCCGCGCCGTGCAGGTGTCCGCGGGCAGGTTCGTCGCGGCGCCGATCAAGCGCGCGAGCCGATCGGCGAACGCGCGGGCGTTCCCGGCATGTCGCTCAGCGAGGGCCGGGTCGCTGAGTGCCGCGGCGAGGAAGCCGACCCAGACGCGAGCCTCCGCGGCACGATCGGCGTCGGTCGCGAGTGCCCCGAGTGCCACGGCGCGGACCGCCGCGGCGGGGTCGGGAGCGGTCGACTCGGCCTGGTCGGCGCGGACCCGGGTGCGCTCGTGGAGGACGGCGCGGGCGTGGAGGAGCAGTGCGCGCTTGTCCGGGAACGTGTGGAGGACGAGGCCGGTGGTGCAGCCCGCCCGCTCAGCGACGGCTCGCAGGGTCAGCCCGGTGGGGCCGAGTTCGGCGAGGGCCGTGAACACCGCGTCGGAGAGGCGTGCGCGCTGCGCTGCGTCATCGCGGATCCGGGGCACGAAGGAAGCGTAACAGGTGTTACCGTAACGACCGTCACGAAAGGACGGCCATGCCCGACGCCACGCCCTGGACCATCACGACGACACCGTTCGACGACCCCGACGCGGACCGGCTCCGCCGAGCGCAGCGCCGGGAACTCGACGCCCGCTACGGCTCGAGCGACCACGAGCCCGGCGTTCCGCCGTCCGGGGCGGACGTCCCCGTGTTCCTCGTCGCACGGGACGCCGACGGCACCCCGGTCGCGTGCGGTGGGCTCCGACCCCTCGCCGACGACGTCCTCGGCCCCGGTGTCGTCGAGGTGAAGCGGATGTACACGGCTCCCGAGGCGCGGGGGACCGGGGTGGCCACGGCTGTGCTGCGGGCGCTCGAGGACGAGGCCCGTCGCCTCGGCGCGCCGCGGCTGGTGCTCGAGACCGGACCCGCGCAGCCGGATGCGATCCGGTTCTACCAGCGTGAGGGGTACGAGCCGATCCCGCTCTTCGGGGCCTACGTCGGCTCGGACGTCTCGGTCTGCTTCGGTCGCTCGCTCGACGCCGTGGATCCGGATCAGCGCGAGAACACGTCGTCGAGCGTGTAGGTCCCCAGCCGCCGCTGCCGGAGCAGTCGCCCGAGTCGGGGGAGTGCGCCGATCGTCCCAGGGTGGTTCGCGTGCCCGATCACGATCCGCCCCGCGGTGAACCACTGGTCGGCGAACCCGACGATCTGACCGGCGCCGATGTCACCGGAGTCGGCGAGCGTGCCGTACCAGAGCAGCGGCGTCGTGTACCCGACCCGCGCGGCCGCTGCGTCCACCCGGGCGTCGTGGTAGCCGTACGGCGGACGGAAGTACGGCCGCGCGTCGACACCGAACGTGTGCTCGATGAACTCGTGGTTCCGGGTGAGCTCGTCCTCGATGGCCTGGTCGGAGAGCCCGGTCAGCGCCGGGTGGTCCCACGTGTGGTTCCCGATCTGCACCTGCCCAGACTCGATGAGTGGCCGGAGGGCGTCGGCGTGCTCCGTCCACGACGGGCGCACCCCGTTGACGAAGAACGTCAGCCGCGTGCCGGTCTCCCGGGCGAACCGGACGTAGGCACCGACGACCTCCGGGGACGCGCCGTCGTCGACCGTCCACGCGATCCCCGGTGTCCCCGCGGGCAGCCCCGTCACCGTCCCGGCCGGGAGCGGTCGCTTCGCGATCGCCGGCGCGGTCCAGGTCGGTGGCGCCGTCGGCGTCGGGACGGCGACGGGCGTCGCGGAGCGGGACGGGTCGGTGACGCGACGGGGCGTGGCCGGCGAGCACGCCGACAGGGCCGAGGTGGCGAGCAGGGCACCGGCTGCGGCGAGCAGGGTGCGGCGGGTGGTGCGGTGGTCCATCCCCACCACCATCCGACGGGGTCGGGTCCGGCACATCGCCGCGGCGGACGATCCTGCGGTGGCCGGTCGGCCATCGCCGCTTCCGCCGTACGTGCAGTTCGCGGGCCGGACTGGAGGCACCTGGCGTGTCCGGCGCCCACCGCACGTCGCGGATGCGGCCGGGAACGCGCAACAGGGTCGGCCGACACCAGCGCCGGTGGCGCGACATGTCGTCCGCCGATCCGGCCCTGCGTGCGGCTCGGATCCGGGGTCTCCGGTCCGACGGCTGGCGACGCGGAAGCCCTCGGCAGCTCCTGCTACCGAGGGCCTTCGTCGTGTCCAGCAATCAGTACCGCTGCGGCAGCTGCTGGGCGCGTTTCGGGTGTTGCACGACGGCCGTGGCCGTGAAGCACGCCACGCTCGAGCCGGCCAGGATGAGGGCGGCAGCGAGGAGTCGGCTCGCCTGGGCGCTCCCCGGACCGACGACGCACACTGCGACGATCCCGAGCGTGATCGTCGAGCCGGCAAGTGCTCCCACGATCGTGTGGAGTACGGCTATGAGAGATCGCAAGACGGTCCCCTTCCCGGATTCGATCACTGGGAGTTGCACCAGGTGATCGAGGACGGCGGAATGTTGTGGATCACGGTACCTCGGCCGTTCGATGCGCAGACGCCCAGGAATGCGCCCGCGACGGCAAGGAGGCCAGCGAGCGCGACACATGCTGCGGCACCAAGCCCCGTTACGCCTGATCCGGATCAACGGCGGCGTTCTGGACGATGCCACCCGTTGCCGCGAAGCCGGTCGCGTAGGAGTCGACTGTTGCAGCATCGACGCCGGCTCGACGGGCGAGCGCTCCGTCGAACCGATCCTCGATTCGGTCTGTGGCATCGAACAAGGCCTGCACGGTTGTTTCGGTGATGGCAGTCGTCGCAGCGGGCGATGTCGCGGAGGCACTCGCCGGACTCGCCACGAGCATCGATCCGAACAGGGCGGCGGTCGTGGCTGCGATCAGGGTCGATCGAGCCTGGGTGATGGTGAAGAGCTTCAAGGGTTTTCCTCCAGTTCCAGCGACGTTGCTGGCCAGCAGGGTGCTGGTACTTGAAATTGTGCACGCACAATCTGAAATGTACAAGCGCATCACGGCGGCGCCGCCGCCTCAGTTGCTTTCTCGCGTCATCTCCTGCCTGCCGGCTCGACTCGGCCCACCCGCGCACCGTGCGTTCCGCGCGTCGGGGACGCGGCTGGGAACGCGCCACGGGGCGGGAGGGTAGCGACGGGGCGGAGACGAGCCGTGCCTCCAGGCCGGCCCGAAGCGACCACGAGAGGAACGCGACGTGCGCGCACTGACCTGGCAGGGCACCGAGAAGGTGTCCGTCGAGACCGTCCCCGACCCGACCATCCAGGAGCCGACCGACGCGATCGTACGGATCACGTCGACCGCGATCTGCGGCTCCGACCTGCACCTGTACCGGGTGCTCGGCCCGTACATCGACAAGGGCGACGTCCTCGGGCACGAGCCGATGGGCATCGTCGAGGAGGTCGGCTCCGGCGTCACGAACCTCACGGTCGGCGACCGCGTCGTCATCCCGTTCAACATCTCGTGCGGCCATTGTTGGATGTGCCGACACGGGTTCCAGTCGCAGTGCGAGACCACCCAGGTGACGGAGTACGGCACCGGTGCGTCGCTCTTCGGGTACACGAAGATGTACGGGCAGGTCCCCGGTGGACAGGCCGAGTACCTCCGGGTCCCGCACGCCGACTACGGTCCGATCAAGGTCCCCGACTCCGGTCCGGACGACCAGTGGCTCTTCCTCAGTGACATCCTGCCGACGGCCTGGCAGGCCGTGCAGTACGCGGACGTCCCCGAGGGCGGCACGCTCGCGGTGCTCGGACTCGGACCGGTCGGACAGTTCGCCGCGCGGATCGGCAAGCACCTCGGCTACCGGGTGCTCGCCGTCGACCCCGAGCAGGTCCGCCGCGACCTGGGCGCGAAGCACGGCGCCGAGGTCTTCGACCTGACGAAGGACCTCGTGCCCCAGCTGGTCGACCTCACCGACGGCCGCGGCCCCGACGGCGTCGTCGACGCGGTCGGGATGGAGGCGCACGGCAACCCCGTGGCGGGCTTCGCGCAGCGCGCGGCCGGCCTCCTGCCGGACAGGCTCGCACAGAAGGCGATCGAGACCGCAGGCGTGGACCGGCTCGCAGCCGTCCACACCGCGATCGACCTCGTCCGCCGCGGCGGGACCGTGTCGCTCAGCGGGGTCTACGGGGGGATGGCCGACCCGATGCCGATGATGACGCTCTTCGACAAGCAGATCACCATCCGTGAGGGGCAGTGCAACGTCAAGCGCTGGATCGACGACATCATGCCGCTCGTGCAGGACTCGTCGGACCCGCTCGGCACGCTCGACCTCACGTCGCACCGGGTGTCGCTCGAGGACGCGCCGCGCATGTACTCGGTCTTCCAGAAGAAGGAGGACGACTGCGTGAAGGTCGTGCTCGATCCCGCGATGGCCGCGGCGTGACGAGCGGGTCGCGGGTGGCTCCCGTGGGGATGTCGCGCGGGACGTCGTCGCGGGGGTCGCGCTGATGCGGGTCGTGGTCGTCGGGGCGACCGGCAACGTGGGGACCGCCCTGCTCCGCCGGCTCGCCGCCGCACGGCTCGCGGGCTCCGGTGACGGTGGCGGCGTCCTGCAAGTCGTCGGTGTCGCGCGCCGGCTGCCCGACGCCCGGGTCGCTCCGTACGACGTGGCCGTCTGGCACGCGCTCGACGTCGGCGACCCCGGCGTCGTGCCGCGACTCGCCGCGGTGCTGCAGGGCGCGGACGCGGTCGTGCACCTCGCCTGGGCGCTCCAGCCGACACACGACATCCCCGCGCAACGGCGCACCGACGTCGACGGGCAGGCCCACGTGCTCGAGGCTGCGGTCCGGGCGGGCGTCAGACACGTCGTCGTCGCCTCGTCCGTCGGGGCGTACCGCGGGGTGGACACGGCGGGGAAGCGCACGCCCGTCGACGAGTCCTGGCCCGCCACGGGCATCCCGACCGCGACCTACTCGACTCACAAGGCCGTGAACGAGGCGGCCCTCGACGCGTTCGAGTCTGCGCATCCGACGATCACCGTGACGCGGCTCCGGCCCGGTCTCGTCTTCCAGCGGTCGGCCGCGGCGGAGCTGCACGGGCTGTTCCTCGGACACCTCGTGCCGATGCGCATCGTCCGCTGGGTGCGCTGGGCCGTGCTGCCGCTGCCGTACCCGTTCGTGTTCCAGGGCGTGCACGCCGACGACCTCGCCGACGCGTACTGGCGGGTGCTCGACCAGCGGGCGGCGGGCGCCTTCAACATCGCCGCCGCGCCGGTGCTCAACCCGCCGCGCATCGCTCGGGCGCTCGGCATGCGCGGGGCCGTGCGGATCCCGCTCCGGTTCCTGCGCGGGATCGTGACGCTCACGTGGCGGCTCCGGCTCCAACCGACGGACGCCGGGTGGATCGACATCGCCGCCGGCGTGCCGGTCATGCGCACGGACCGCGCCCGGTCCGAGCTCGGGTGGGAACCACGGCACACCGCCGAGGAGGCGCTGCGCGAGCTCGTCGGCGGGTTCGCGGACGGGGCGAACGTGCCGGCGTCGGGACCGCTGCGAGGGTGATGTCGGTGGGGGTGAAGGGCGTTCGGTCCTCGGGCCGGCGGCTGCCTCGTTCGCGGGGCAGCACGACCGGCACGGCGTCCACTACGGTCGGAGCAGTCCGACGAAGGGGGACCACGTGTTCGGAGAGTTGTTCGGGGACGAGCTCGGCGCCGGCTTCGGCGCCTTCGGTGTGATGTTCGGGATCGTCGCGGCGCTCATCGGCCTCGGGTTCGTGGCGATCATCGTGACGATCGTCGTCCGGAGCACCCGGATGGCGAAGCGCGGGCAGAACCCGTTCACGATGCAGGAGGACCTGGCGTACCGGGCGATGCAGAGCCAGACCCTCGCGCCCGCGAAGACGCTCGAGCAGCGGCTCGCCGAGCTCGACGACCTGCACGCCCGCGGCGTCATCTCGGACGAGGAGCACCGCGCAGCCCGCGCCGATGCACTCGGGCGCTGAGGACCCGGACCTCGTGGGGACGAGCATCCCCGACTTCGACGTCGAGCCCGCCGCCGGGGCGCGGTTCTGGGCGGTGCTCCTCGGGGTGCTCGGAGCGGTCGTCGGGGTGCTGGCGGTCATAGGCTGGCCCCTGCCGGTCGGCGGCGGTCGGTACGGCGTCGACGAAGCAGCCTGGGCGCAGACCGTCCACGGCGTCCAGGCCTGGCTCGCACACGACGGCTGGCGGGTCTCCGGATCGTCCTGGGTGTTCGGCGCGGCGGCGGTGGCGGCCCTGTCCGGCGTGGGCGTGCTCCTGCATCCGTCGTGGTCGGAGCGGCGGCGGTTCGTCCTGGTCGTGGTGCCGGCTGGCGTGCTGCTGGTGGCCGGGCCTGCCGTGCAGTGGGCGTTCGGACTGCCCTGGTCGAACTACGGCGTCGGTTCGGCGGCCGGCATCGCCCTCGGCATCGTCGCTGTGGCTGCTCTGGCCGGAGTCGGGGCGGCCGTCGTGGCAGTGCTCCGACGACGCCACCGTCCACATGACGGTCGGGATCGTCGGACGTAGGGTGGATGGATGCTGCAACCGACGGACCTCCTCGGGGAGTGGGAACTCCGGCGGCGGGTGGTCGACAGGCTCGCCGGTGTCGAGGGCACCGTCACCGGGAGCACGACGCTGTCCCTGACGGGCACGGACGAGGTGCGCTGGGACGAGAACGGCACGATGACCCTCGACGGCCGCACGGTGCCGGTGTCGCGGTCGCTGTCGGTTCAACGCGATGACGAGGGCTCGTGGATGGTGCACTTCTCCGACGGCCGGGTCTTCCACCCGTGGGTCTGGGGTACCTCGGTCGAGCACGCCTGCTCGCCCGACGACTACACCGGCGTCCTCGGCGGCGACACCGAGCGGTGGACCGTTCGCTGGGACGCCCGCGGCCCGGCGAAGGACTACACCCTCACGAGCGAGCTCGGACGACCACAGTCAGTCGACCGCACCTGACAGCACCACGGACCGGTCGCTCACCGCCTGCACGCCGGCGGAGTGCGTCGCGACGAGGACTGCCGCCCCCTTCCCGGCGAGGTCCCGGAGTGTGTCGAGTACGAGCCCCTCGTTGGCAGCATCGAGCGCACTCGTCGGTTCATCGGCGAGGATCACGGCCGGTCGTTTCACGAACAGTCGTGCGAGGGCGACGCGCTGCTGCTCGCCGCCGCTCAACTCGAACGCTCGGCGCGAGGCGACGCCAGTGAGCCCGACTGTTCCCAGGGCTCGTGCGGCCGCCCGACCGTCCCGCAGCCGACGAGGCACGGCGATGGCGATGTTCTCCGCGGCGGTCAGTTCCGGGACCAGTCCGAAGTCCTGGAAGAGGTAGCCGAGCGATCGACGACGGACTGCCCTGGCCCGACGATTGCTCCGGCCGGCTGCTACCCCGCCGACCCGCAGTGTCCCTGCGTCGAAGCGGTCGAGGTGGCCGATGCAGTCGAGCAAGGTGGACTTCCCGGACCCGCTGGGGCCGAGGACGGTCACGAACTCTCCCGCCCCCACGTCGAAGGAGAGGCCGTTCCACAGGAGTCTGGTCCCTCGCCGTTTCACCGCGCTCCGCACCTCGATCGTCATCCGGCTCGTCCGCGCTTCCGCGTCGTCACCGACGTGCTCCACGCGATCACGGCGAACTGGGTAGCGCACAACGCGATGACCGCGACCGCTGCGATCAGACCAGCGGCGTCCGTGCTCCGAGCCACCGGGTCGAGTGTCGAGATCCGGCCCGAACCGTCAGGACGGCCCGCCCACCACGTGTTCGCGATCACGACTGCCGCGGCCGCGAGGACAACGGCCTCCACGACCAGGGGACCGGCGTTGACCCTCGCCCACGCGTCGCCGGCCGCGATCCGCACGAACATCCGTCGTCCGTGGCGCTTCCGGTGTGTCGTGGCCGCGATCGCACCGACCCCCGCAGCGACGATGAGGCTGGCCACGAGGGCGACGGCATCCACGCCGGCGTCGCGGACCGCACGCCGAGCAGGACGTAGGCGATTCGCACCGAGCGCAACAGACAGCTCCTTCCCGTCGGTCAGGAGGCGGGCGCCGTGCCGGGCGCCCGCCCGTGGCGATCAGCAGTTGTGCGAGTACGCCTTGTTGCCGCTGGTGGCCTTCGGGGTGAGCGCCTTCGCGTACTTGCCCCCGGCGACGTTCGTCACGCGCTTCGTCTTCTTGCCGACCGCCGTCGCGCCGTGACAGCGCTTCTCCCGGAAGGAGTTCGAGTACGTGTCGTCCTTCCCGACACCCCACCGCCAGAAGCTCCCACCCCCGCCGTAGCATTCCAGAGTTTGACCGTTGATGTTCCGGCTGTCAAGCTCGCACGTGCGATGCCAGACTCGACCGCATGGCCCGCAGAACCGACGGCACCGACGCCCCGCGCACCACCGTCCCGTCCCCGTCCGACCTCGAACCGTGGACGCCCGGAGCCGGCGACGTCCTGTCCGGCGACCGGATCGAGGGCAAGCGCATCGCGGTGCTCGACCTCGCCGGTGAGCGCGTGCCCGACCTCGAGCTCGAGGAGTCCGTCGTCGGGTCACTCCGCGCCGACGACGCGGACCTGCGCGGGCTCCGGATCCGGGACGCGGTCGTGGAGGAACTGGACGCACCGGTGCTCCGCGTCTCGAGCAGCACCTGGCGCGACGTCCAGGTCGCCGGCGGGCGCATCGGGTCCGCCGAGCTCTACGACTCCGCACTGAACGGCGTCGAGTTCGTCGGCATGAAGCTCGGGTTCGTGAACCTGCGTGGCGCAACCCTCACCGACGTCGTGTTCCGCGACTGCGTGGTGGACGAGCTCGACCTCGCCGACGCGAAGCTCGTCCGGGTGGCGTTCCCGGGGGCGCGGATCCGGGTGGTCGAAGGGACGAACACCCGGATCGAGCACGTGGACCTCCGCGACACCGACCTCGACCGGGTGGAGCGGCTCGAGGGGCTCCGCGGAGCCACGATCGGCAGCGAGCAGCTGTACACGCTCGCCCCGCTCCTCGCAGCCCAGGCGGGCTACCGCGTCGACTGAAGCGGAGACGATCCCGACGACGACGACGACGCCGACGCCGACGACGCCGACGACGCCGCCGTCGCCACGGCCGCCGCGAGGTCCGCCTGCACCAGGTCCCCGTGCACCGCCGCACCGACGGCCGTCCCCGCCGCGGCCGACGCGATCACGGTCGCCATCGGCACGGTCACGTTCCCGGCCGCGTACACACCCCGGACCGAGGTCTGCCCTGCTCCGTCGACCGTCAGTGCACTCCCGAACCGGTGACCCCCGACGATGAAGTCGGTGGCCTCCAGACCGACGCCGGCGAGGAAGTCCACGCGCGCCTCGACCGTGCTCGCGGCCGCGAGGGCGTCGAGCGCGACGAACTCCCCGGACCCGAGGGCCACGCCGGTCAGCCGGTCGTCCTCGGAGTCCACCGCTGTCACCGGACCGGGCATGACCCTGATCCCGCGGGCACGGAGACCGGCCAGGGTGGTGTCGTCGAGCAGGACCGGATCAGTGACGAACGCGGTCACGTCGTCGCTCAGTGCTCGGAACATCAGGGCGTGGTGGGCCCCGTTCGGCGTCGTCACGAGCACGCCGATCCGATGGTCGCGGATCTCCCACCCGTGACAGAACGGGCAGTGCACGACCCCGCGGCCCCACTGCTCGGCGAGCCCCGGGACCTCCGGCAGGACGTCGACGGCGCCGGAGGCGACGACCAACCTGCGTGCCGTCACGACCGCGGCCGAGTCGAGCGTGACCGAGAAGCCGACCGGATCGGTTCCGTCCCCGTCCGTGGCGGACGTCGCCACGATCCTCCCGGTCGTCACCTCGACGCCGTACGAGGCGACCTCCTCGCGACCGACGCGACCGAGCTCTGACGGGGAGGCGCCCTCACGCCCGAGGTAGTTGTGGATGCCGTCGGCCGGTGCGTTCCGGGGTTCGCCTGCGTCGACGACCAGGACGGAGCGTCGTGACCGCCCGAGGATGAGCGCAGCTGACAGGCCGGCGGCGGCGCCGCCGATGACGATGACGTCGAAGTGATCTCGCATGACGGCAGCATGCGCACCCGGCTCCTGAATCAGCAAGGAACGTTGCCGCCGTGGCAACATGGGCGGCATGGCACACGACCGGGAGGCACGGATCGACCCACGCACGACGGCCGACGTCGTCGAGGCGGTCGGCCCACGACTCCGCGCGTTGCGCGGGCGCCGCGACGTCACGCTGGCGGCGCTCGCCGCCGAGACCGGCATCTCGGTGTCGACGCTCTCGCGGCTCGAGTCCGGGCAGCGCAAGCCGACGATCGAGCTGCTCCTGCCGCTCGCGCGGGCCTACCAGGTGCCGCTCGACGACCTCGTCGGGGCGCCGCCCACGGGGGACCCGCGGGTGCACCTCAAGCCCGAGGTGCACGGCGGTCGGGTCGTCGTGCCGCTCACGCGTCGGACCGGCGGGGTGCGGTCGTTCAAGCAGCTCATCCCGCCGGAGTCGGCGAACTCCGACCGGACCCTGCGGACGCACGAGGGCTACGAGTGGCTGTACGTGCTGTCCGGTCGGCTCCGGCTGTTGCTCGGCGACCGGGACTTCGATCTCGGGCCGGGTGAGGTCGTCGAGTTCGACACGCACACCCCGCACTGGGTGGGCAACACGACCGACGAGGTCACCGAGGTGCTCTGCCTGTACGGGCCGCAAGGGGAGCGGGCGCACGTCCGGTCGAAGCCCGCACCGAGGGAGGACTCGGACGTCCGCTAGAAGACGTGCGCGATGACGTCGTCGAGGAGCCCCGACGTCTGCACGTTCGACTGCTGGATGTGGATGCCGACGTCACCGCGCGTGAAGTACGTGTCGCCGTCGGTGACCGGGTACTGGCTGTTCTGCGACACCTTCTGGCACCGGTAGCCGTACCCGTCGAGGGAGCAGTCGTACCCCTTCAGTGCGCTCTGCAGGTGGGGGTAGGCCTTCGTCGAGTCGACGACGGCGACCCGGATCGACAGGAACGTGGTGTCCGCTTGGGGGTCGCGCCAGATGCAGTAGAGCCGCTTGCCGTCCGGTTGGAGCACCGGCGTCAGTCTGTCGGTCGGCGGGTCCGCCGGGTCGACGATCGAGCTCGGGTCGTTGAGGGGGGCGGAGGCGAACGCGTCGTCCCACTTCCCGGGGGTGATCAGCCCGGCGCAGGAGGCGGGGATCGTGCCGTGGTCGTCGTCGACGCCGGGCACCGGGGTGATCGTCGAGGTCGGACGCGGGGTCGACGTCCCCGACGGGGTCGCCGCGGTGGGCCCGGGGACGGCTGTCGCGCTCTCGGCGACGGGCGTCGCGGTCGGGTCCACCGCCGTGGTCGGCGTGCAGCCGGTCAGCGCGAGCGTCGCGAGGCATGCGACACCGATGCTCGTCCCGACGGCCGCCCCCGCGGTTCGTCGCCTGCGTCCCATGACCGTCCCCCGTTCGTGCGTGCACTCGGCCTCGGGGTGCACGGTAGTCGCGGGCTCAGCCGTCCGGCTCGTCAGCGGCGCGAACGTCACCGGATCGTGTCCGACCGTCCGTCCGTCCGACGTGCGTCGGCCGCCGTTCGTGTGGCGGGTGCGTGCGTGGGCCGCGTGAGGGGCGTGGGTCACTGAGCGGGCGAGTTCGCGTGGCTGGCCTCAGTCGCGCCAGACCACCCGTGGCGCCAGCAGCCGGTGCCCGGTCGTGGCCGGCAGCACCGAGCGGCCCGACCCCATGAGGAGTTCGACCGCGGCCGAGGCCGCGGCGTCCAGGGGCTGCTCGACGCTCGAGATGCCCACGGCCTCGGCGACCGGGGTGTCGTCGTAGCCGACCACGGGCACGCTGGCTCCGAGAGCGAACCGGGCCCCGAGGGCGAGCGTGTCCGAGGCGCAGACCACGGCGTCGAACGCAGCACCGTCGTCCACCGCTCGCGTCACCGCCGACGCGGCCGCGGTGACGTCGTCCTCGCACGTGAGCGGCACCGCACCGTCGTCGAGCCCCGCTGCGGCCAGGGCGTCCCGCCATCCGAGCCGCCGTTCGTCCCCCTGACCGGAGGGACTCGGCCAACCGAGGAACCCGATCCGCCGGCGGCCGCGCGCGACGAGCCCGGCGGTGGCCTCGCGGAGCCCGGCCCGACCGTCGACGTCGACCCAGGGGTGTGGTGCGTCGTCCATGTCCGGCACGCCCCACGGGCGGCCGAAGGTCACGAAGGGCACGTCACGCTCGCCGAGCCAGGCCGCACGCGGGTCCCCGTGGGCCGTCGAGGTCAGGACGAAACCGTCGACGTCCGAGCCCTCGACGAGGCGCTCCATGTGCGCGAGCTCGTCGTCGAGGTCGGTGGCGGTGAAGAGCAGGATCCGCATCCCGCGCTCGTCCGCCCGTTCGACGAGGGCGTGCAGGAACCGGTCGAGGACCGCGCCGGAGATGCCGTGCACCGGGGGGAGTCGGACGCCGAGGGTGGAGCTCTGCCGTGTCCGCAGCCGCCGAGCCGAGGCGTGCGGCCGGTAGCCGAGCTCCTCGACCGCGGCGCGCACGCGGTCGAGCGTCGCCGGCTTGACGATCTCGGGCCGGTTCAACGCGTTCGACACGGTCTGTCGGGACACCCCGGCGGCCGCGGCGACGTCGGCGACGGTGGCGGGCTGGGACACGGGGTTCACGTTAGCGGGTCGAGGGTGTACCGTGACATCGTTTGATCGATCAAATTTGAACGATCGAACCCGAATCAGCCCGAACTCGACGAGGAGTCCCCGATGCAACGACCAGTGCGACGAAGCACAGCACGCAAGCTGACCGCGGGCGCGATCGCCCTCACCGCGGCACTCACCCTCTCGGCCTGCGGGTCCGGGTTCTCCGGATCAGGTGGCGCAGGGGGCTCCGGGGGCTCCGGTGGGTCCGCAACCGGGAAGCTCACCTCGAGCAAGGACCCCATCAGCGTGCTGATCGGCTCGTCCGGTGACGCCGAGACCGCAGCGGTCAAGAGCGCAGCGGCATCGTGGTCGAAGTCGTCCGGCACGAAGGCCACCGTGCAGGCCGCCAACAACCTCGACCAGCAGCTCGCCCAGGGCTTCGCCGCCGGCAAGCCAGCGGACGTCTTCTACGTCAGCACCTCGTCGCTCGCGGGCTACGCCTCGAACGGCTCGCTCCTCGCGTACGGCGATCAGCTGCAGGACAAGGGTGACTTCTACCCGACCCTCACGAAGTCGTTCACCCTCGACGGCACGCTGTACTGCGCGCCGAAGGACTTCTCGACCCTCGCGCTCTTCATCAACAAGGCCGACTGGAAGGCCGCTGGGCTGACCGACGCCGACGTCCCCACGACCTGGGCCCAGCTGAAGTCGGTGTCCGAGAAGCTCACCCGGGACGGTCGCGTCGGACTCGCCGTGAGCCCTCAGGTCGAGCGGCTCGGTGCGTTCATGGCCCAGGCCGGCGGTGCACTGACGAACAGTGGCCAGACGAAGGCCACGGTCGACTCCGCCGCGAACGTCGAGGCGCTGGACTACGTCAAGGGCCTGCTCGACGACGGCTCGATGAAGTTCTCGAGCGACCTCGGCGAGAGCTGGGGCGGTGACGCCTTCGGCAAGAACAAGGCCGCGATGACCATCGAGGGCAACTGGCTCACCGGCGCGATGTCGTCCAGCTACCCGAGCGTCGGCTACGAGGTCGCGAAGCTCCCCGCGGGGCCGAAGGGTGCCGGCACGCTGCAGTTCACCAACTGCTGGGGCATCGCGAAGGACTCCCCGAACCAGGAGGCCGCGCTGTCGTTCGTCGAGAAGATGGTCAGCAAGGACCAGCAGCTCGCCTTCGCGAAGGCGTTCGGCGTCATGCCCTCCGTCGAGTCGGCAGCGGGCACCTGGAAGCAGGAGTACCCGCAGTACGCGCCGTTCCTCGACCAGGCGGGCGACGCGGTGGGCCTGCCGACCAAGAGCGGGACGGCGGACGTCATCGCGGACATGGACTCGAAGCTCGGCACGCTGCGGAGCACGGACGTGAAGACGCTGCTCGAGGGCGTGCAGAAGAACATGACCGCCGCCCTGAAGGGCTGACGGAGGTGTCCCGGAAGAACCGCGCGGAGGCTGTGTCCGGCTGGCTGTTCACCGCGCCCGTGGTGATCGTGCTCGGCCTGTTCCTCCTCGTCCCCGTCCTCATGGCGGCGTGGGTGAGTGTCTCGGACTGGCGTGGTGTCGGCAGCCCGTTCTCGTCCGGCGTGTCGTTCGTCGGCGCGCAGAACTACGCGAAGATCCTCGGCGGGGGCGGCCTCGACGAGCAGAACTTCGGCACCGCGCTGCGGAACAACCTCTGGTACGTGGTGTTCGTCGTGCCGCTGCAGACCGCGGTCGCGCTCGGCCTCGCCGTGCTGGTGAACGGTCGGGCGCTGCGTGGCCGCGGGTTCTTCCGGACCGCGTTCTACTTCCCGTCCGTCACGAGTTCGGTGGCGATCACCGTCCTCTGGCTGTTCCTGTTCTCGTCGTCGGGAGCCGTGAACGCGATCATCGGGTGGATCGGCGTGGAGGGCCCGAACTGGTTCAACGAGCCGACCGGCATCTTCCAGCTCGGAGCAGGCAACCCGCCCGCCTTCCTCGCCGACCACACCATGCTCGGCATCCCGTGGTCGGAGTGGCTCGCCGGCCCGTCGGTGGCGATGACGGCGTTCATCCTGCTGGCGGTGTTCACGACGAGCGGCACCTTCATGCTGCTCTTCATCGCGGCGCTGCAGAACCTGTCGACCGAGGTCGACGAGGCCGCGATGATCGACGGTGCCGGTGCGTGGACGCGGTTCTGGCGGGTCACGCTGCCGCAGCTGCGACCGACCCTGTTCACCGTGCTGACGCTCGGGCTGATCGGGACATGGCAGGTGTTCGACCAGATCTACACCGGCACGAAGGGCGCCCCGGCGAACACCACGCTCACCCCGGCGTACCTGTCGTACACGTCGGCCTTCGGCAGCCAGCAGTGGGGTGTCGGGGCGGCGATCGCGTTCGTCCTGTTCGCCATCATCGTCGTCTTCACGCTGCTGCAGCGCTGGGCGCTCAAGGAGCGCCCCGTGTCGCGCCGCCGCATGCGCTGGATCGAGCAGGGAGGGTCACGATGACCGCCACGTCCACGCGGCCTGGAGGCGCGGTGCCGGACCTCCGCGCCGCCACCGTCACGCAGGCGCCCGGCCCGGGCCGGCGACCACGCCGCCTCACCGGACGCGGGCTCGCGCTGCTGGTCGTCGGCATCGTCATCGCCGCGGTGTACCTGCTGCCGTTCTACGTCGCGATCGTCAACGCGTTCAAGACCGACCAGGACGCCTCGCTCCACCCGCTCGCGCTCCCGACGACCTGGACGGGAGCGGCGTTCCGGACCCTGTTCGAGAACTCGGACTTCGGGATCTGGACGATGAACTCGGTGATCGTCGCGGTGTTCGTGACCCTCGGCCGGATCTTCTTCGACTCGCTCGCGGGGTACGCCCTCGCCCGGCTCCGCTTCCCCGGACGCCAGACCGTCTTCGCGCTCGTGATCGCCGTGATGGCGGTCCCCGGGGTCGTCCTGCTCATCCCGAAGTTCCTCGTGATCAACCAGCTCGGCATGTACGACTCGTACTCGGGCATGATCGTCCCGCTGCTCGTCGACGCCGCGGGCGTGTTCATCATGAAGAACTTCTTCGAGTCGATCCCGGTGAGCGTCGAGGAACAGGCCCGAATCGACGGCGCCGGGGTGTTCCGGACGTTCTGGTCGGTCGTGCTGCCGATGGCGCGGCCGGCCGTCGTCACGATCACGATCCTGTCGTTCCAGGGCTCGTGGAACGAACTCGCGCACTTCATCGTCTCGACGTCGTCGCCGAACCTGACGACCCTCACGAAGGGTGTCGCGTCGCTCGCGTCCGGAGCGCTCAGCGCCGGCAACCAGTACCCGATCAAGCTCGCCGCCGCGTTCGTCATGACGATCCCGGTCGCGGTCGCGTTCTTCGTCTTCCAGAAGCGCATCATGAACTCCAGCGAAGGGGCGGTCAAGGAATGACCACCACGTCCACCAGCACACCCACCACGACCGCCGAGGCGCTCGCGATGCCCCGGCAACCGCTGCTCCACGACGAGGTCGTCGTCCTCGCCGCCCCGACCCAGGCGTGGTCGGACCGGCACGGCACCGTCGGGACGAACCCGGTGCACGGCTACTGGACCGGCGACCAGCGGTTCGTGTCGAGGGTCGGCGTCACGATCGCGTCCACCGACGTGGAACCCGTGTCGACCGCACCGGCCGACGCCCGGGAGGTCGTGTTCAGCGCACTCCTCCGCGGCCTCGACGCGCCCGGTGCCGACCCCGACGTCCGACTCGACCGCCGTCGGCGCGTCCGGACCGACGGGGTGGCCGAGACCCTCCGGATCACGGACCGCACGGGCGGAGGCCCCGGCTCCGTCGGGTCGGCCGCGGGGACGATCGAGGTCACCGTGCGCATCTCACCGGACGCGAGCGGCATGGACGCGGTGAAGGGAGGCGGCGGCCCCGCGCCCGTGCCGGCCGCCCTGGCGCCGCAGGCCGGACCGGACGGGGGGATCCGCGCCTCCTGGACGGCCGGGTCGGTCGAGGTGACCCTCGGCGCGCCAGGAGCCGACGTCTCCCTCGACGACGGCGACGTCGTCCTGACCTGGCGCGTCCCGCGCGACCGCGTCGTCGAGGTCGGGTGGGACTGCTCCGTCGTCGCACCGGACGCCGTCGTGACCGGCGCCACCACGCCCGCTCCGTTCGCGGCACCGGCCGGTGTCGGGGACGACCGCCTCCGCCGCTGGCTCGCACGCGCGACCGACGACCTCGACGCCCTGCGGTTGGCCCGCCCCGAGGGGGAGTTCCTCGCCGCGGGCGCGCCCTGGTTCTTCACCCTGTTCGGCCGCGACTCGATCTGGGCAGCGCGCTTCCTGCTGCCCGTCGACACGTCGATCGCGGGGGGCACGCTCCGGGTGCTCGCCGCGCTGCAGGGCGCCCGGACCGATCCCGCGACGGCCGAACAGCCCGGGAAGGTCATGCACGAGCTCCGCCAGGCGACCCTCGCGATCGACAACGACGAGCTCACGCTGCCGCCGCTGTACTACGGCACCGTCGACGCCACCGCGCTCTGGGTCTGCCTGCTGCACGACGCCTGGCGGGCCGGCCTGCCGGACGCCGAGGTCGAGGCGCTGCTCCCCGCGCTCGAACGGGCCCTGGCGTGGATGCGCGACCACGGCGACGACGACGGCGACGGGCTGCTCGAGTACGTCGACGAGACCGGCCGCGGCCTGGCGAACCAGGGGTGGAAGGACTCCGGCGACAGCGTGCAGTGGCGCGACGGGACGCTGGCCGAGGGGCCGATCGCGCTCTGCGAGGTGCAGGGCTACGCGCACGAGGCAGCCGTGCACGGCGCGGACCTGCTCGACGCGTTCGGCCGGAGCGGGGGCGCCGACTGGCGTGCCTGGGCCGCGCGGCTCGCGGAGCGCTTCCGCGAGGCCTTCTGGGTCCGCGACGAGGTCGGACCGTACCCGGCGATCGCGCTCGACGCCGCGAAGCGCCCGGTCGACTCCGCCACGAGCAACATCGGGCACCTGCTCGGCACCGGGATCCTCAGCCCCGAGGAGGAAGCCGTCGTCGCCGCCCGTGTCGTCGCACCGGACATGGCGAGCGGGTTCGGCCTGCGCACCCTGTCCACCACGGCCGCCGGCTACTGGCCGCTGAGCTACCACGGCGGCACCGTGTGGGCGCACGACACCGCGGTCGTCATCAGTGGGCTCGTCCGGTCGGGCCACGGGACCGAGGCCCGGGTGCTCGCCGAGCAGCTGCTCGCCGCGGCGGTCGCGTTCGACTTCCGGATGCCGGAGCTGCACGCCGGGGACGCCGCCACCGAGGTGTCCCGTCCGGCGCCGTACCCCGCCGCGTGCCGGCCCCAAGCGTGGAGCGCGGCGGCGGCGTTCCCGGTGTGGGTGGCGCTGCGCTGACGGAGGTCCGGCGGGTCCACGCTGCTGTCGGACCGCACGTCGGGCCGCGCTCCCGCGCGCGGTGGACAGGGGGACCGCGCTCGGTGGACGGTCTGGACCGGGGCGGAGCGACGCCGGCGCACGGTCGGTTCCGAACCCGCGGGCGTCGTGCTCGCGGTACCGAACCGGAAGGCCACCATGACCACGAACCCACCCGGGAACGACTCCGGGACACCGATCCACGACCGCACCGCTGCCGCCGACGGTCTGCCGGGTACCAGCTCCGACGTGCCGCAGACGTACGACCCGTTCGGTGACGACGCGCCGTTCGGCGAAGGTGCCGCACAGCACGCCGGTACCGGCTCCGAGGGGCACGCCGGCCCGGGCGTCGACCCCGTGCTCGACGAGCCGCTCGATGCCCTCCCCGCCGACGAGCAGCTCCCGGCGACACCGAGCGCGGCCGGCTCCGCGGGCATCGGGCTCGCGACCGGGTCGAGCGCGAGCAGCGGGCTCGACGGCGGCAGCGGCAGCGGCGACGGTGCCGGTGGCAGCGGCAAGGCCGACGCTGCGAAGGGCGCCGCCCAGGACGTCGCGGGCGACGCGAAGGACAAGGCCGCGGACGTCGCCGGCACCGCCAAGGAGCAGGCCGGCAAGGTCGCGTCCGAGGCCACCGACCACGCCAAGCAGCTCTACGGCCAGGCCAGCGAGACCCTGAAGTCCCAGGCCGCCGACCAGCAGCAGCGCGCCGCGTCCGGTCTCCGCGACATCGGCGACCAGCTCGGACGCATGGCCGAGAACGACGACGAGCAGGGCATCGCGGCGAAGGTCGTCCGTGATCTCTCGCACCGTGCGAGCAGCGCCGCCGGGTACCTCGAGGGCCGTGACCCCGGCTCGCTCCTCGACGAGGTGAAGTCCTTCGCGGCGAAGCGCCCCGGCACGTTCATCGCGATCGCCGCCGGCGCGGGCATCCTCGCCGGCCGCCTGACGAAGGCGCTCGCGACGGAGGTCAAGCACGAGAAGGAAGCGGACGGCGCATGAGCCACACGCCACCGAGCGCCCACGAGACACCGCTCGGCGAACCGAGCCCGCAGGAGCGCGCCGCGACCACCCCGCTCGGCGAGTTGCTCTCCGACGTCTCGAAGGACCTGTCGAACCTCTTCCGCCAGGAGGTCGCGCTCGCCAAGGCGGAGCTGACCGACTCGGCGAAGAAGGCGGGCAAGGCCGGCGGCATGTTCGGCGGCGCGGGCATCACCGCGCTCTTCGCCCTCCTCTTCCTGTCGATCGCCGCCTGGTGGGGCCTCGGGTACCTCATCGGCAACGCCTGGTCGGCCGTCGTCATCGCGGTCGTCTACGCGATCGTCGCCGCCGTGCTGGCAGTGCGCGGTCGCAAGGAGATCAAGGAGATCCAGGGCGCGCCGCAGACCGTCGAGACGGCCAAGGAAGTCCCCGAAGCACTCAAGCCCCACACCACCGGGAGGAAGTCATGAGCACCCCCAACGAGAGCCGCACGCCCGACCAGATCCGCGCCGACATCGAACGCACGCGCGGTGACCTCGGCTCGGACGTCGACGCGCTCGCCGACAAGGTCAGCCCGTCGTCCATCGCCCACCGGCAGACCGAGAAGGTGAAGGGTCGGTTCCAGAACGTCCGCGAGTCCGTGATGGGTGCGGCCGACTCCGCCCGGTCGAGTACCTCCGGCTCGGCCTCCGGCGTCGCCGACCACGCGAAGGACGTCGCACACCAGGGCGTCGCGAAGGCCAAGGGCAACCCGCTCGCCGTCGGGCTCATCGCCTTCGGAGCCGGGTGGCTGGTGTCCTCGCTGATCCCGACGTCCGACAAGGAGGAAGAGCTGGCCGGCGAGCTGAAGGACAAGGCCGCTCCGCTCGTCGAGGACGTCAAGGAGCAGGCGAAGGACCTCGGCTCGCAGCTCGGCGACGTCGCGAAGGAGCACGCGCAGGACCTCAAGGGCACCGCGCAGGACGCGGCGCAGACCGTCAAGGGCGAGGCGCAGGGCGCCGCGTCCGACGTGCGGGACCACGCGCAGGGCGCGGCGCAGGACGTGCGCAGCAGCTGACGCGACCAGCAGTCGGCCGGGAGGCCCGTGGCGGCGCCGCCACGGGCCTCCCGTCCGCCCAGGGGTAGCGTTCAGGGCATGGAGCTGACGAAGTACACCCACGCCACCGTCGTCCTCGAGCGGGACGGCGCGGCCCTCGTGATCGACCCCGGCGCCTTCACCCCGGAGGCCGCCGACCTCGTGCGTGCGGCGACCGGCGTCCTCGTCACGCACGAGCACTTCGACCACTTCGACGTCGACGCCGTCCGCGCCGGACTCGAGGCGAACCCTGCCCTGGTGGTCCGTGCCCCGCAGCCCGTCTTCGACCAGCTCGGCGAGCACGACGGCCGCGTCGTGGCGGTGCAGGCCGGTGACGCGTTCGAGGTCGGCCCGTTCTCGGTCCGGGTGTTCGGCGAGCAGCACGCCGTCATCCACCCGGACATCCCGACGATCGCGAACGTCGGCTTCCTCGTCGACGACGCCGTCTTCCACCCCGGCGACGCGTACCTCGTGCCCGGCGTCCCCGTGCAGACCCTCCTCGTGCCCACGAGCGGTCCGTGGTCGCACACGTCCGAGGCGGTCGACTTCGTGCGCGCGGTCGCTCCCGAGCGTGCCGTGCAGATCCACGAGGCCATGCTGAGCGACATGGGGCAGCAATCCGCCGCCCGGTTCCTCGGCCCGGACGGACTCGGACCGGTGCCCGTGGCGATCCTGGCGTCCGGGGAGTCGATCACCGTCTGACCGACGGACAGCCCTGGGAGACGTCACGTCGGTCGCCGAGGAGCATTGCGTCATGGCCGACGCACCCACGACCGCAGTCCTCTTCGACATCGACGGCACGCTCGTCGACTCCAACTACGCCCACATCGACGCCTGGTGGCGGGCGTTCACCGCGATCGGCGAGTCCGTCGATGCCTGGCGCATCCACCGGTCGATCGGCATGGACTCCGCGAAGCTGCTCGCGACGATGCTGCCGGACGCCTCCGACGACACCCGTGACGCCGCGAAGCAGTACCACTCGGCGTACTACGCGGAGCAGCAGCCACGGCTCCGGCTCCTGCCCGGCGCACGCGACCTGCTCGCAGCGGTCTCCGACGCCGGGCACGCCGTGGTCCTCGCCACGAGCGCGCCGGAGTCCGAGCTCGTGCGACTCCGCGAACTGCTCGACGCCGAGGAGTGGCTGACCGCGGTGACCAGCTCCGAGGACGTCGAGCAGGCGAAGCCCGATCCGGGGATCATCGCGGTCGCGCTGGAACGGGCCGGGGTGTCCGCCGACTCCGCGGTCATGGTCGGGGACGCCGTGTGGGACGTCGAGTCGGCGGGACGGGTCGGCGTCGCGAGCATCGGGGTGATGACCGGCGGCGTGGGCGGCGACGAGCTCCGCGGGGCCGGCGCCGCGGCGGTGTACGACGATGCGGCCGCGGTCCTGTCGGCGTTCCGAGCGGGGGACGGGCCCATCGCCGCCCTGCGGTGAGCGCGCCCGGGGACGCTCGTCGTCCCGCCGTGCGAGGATCGTTCTTCGTGATCACGATCGAACGCGTCGGCTGGGACGACCCCCGCGGAGTGGCCCTCCGCGCCACGATGGACGAGGAGATGCACGAGCGGTACGGCTCGGCGAACGCCGCCGAGGACCCTGCCGTCACCGCCGAGCGCGACCGGGTGCTCACGGTCGATCCGGCCGACGTGATCACGTCCCTGCTGGCGGTCGACGAGGACGGCACACCGCTCGGGCACATCGCCGTGCGGCGGCTCGGCGACGAGGTCGAGCTGAAGCGTCTCATCGTCCTGTCGGCCGCTCGCGGCAAGGGCGCCGCCACCGCTCTGCTGGCCGAGGGTGAGCAGGTCGCGCGGGAACAGGGTGCCGCGCGGGTGATCCTGCAGACCGGCGACAAGCAGCCCGAGGCCGTCGCGCTCTACCGCAAGACCGGGTGGGGCCGGATCCCCGTGTACGCGCCCTACGCCGAGACCATGCCGTGGTCGTTCTGCTTCGCGAAGGCGCTGTAGCCGCGCAAACACGCATTGCACTCTCAGTGTCATAGTGCAATTCTTGGTCGGTGACCACGACCGAACGCACCCGGGCGCTTCGCCGCCGCATGATCGTCGAGGCGCGCCGGGCGACGGTCGAGCACGGCCTGCACGGCTTCACGATCGAGCAGCTCTGCGACACCGTCGGAGTGTCCCGTCGGACGTTCTTCAACCACTTCGCGTCGAAGGACGACGCCGTGCTCGGCATCGAGCAGGGTGCATCCGAGGCGCTGTTGCACGACTACGCCGTCCGCGCGCTCGTCCCGGAGGAACTCGATCCCCTCGCGTCCGTCGTGGCACTGGCACTCGAGCAGGTCCAGGTCGTCGGGCTCGACCGTGCCGAACAGGACCTCGCGCGCCGGGTCTTCGAGCGCGAGCCGGCCATGGTGCCGAAGTTCCTCGCCGTCGTCGACGAGCAACTCGCCGCCGTCGCCCGCGCGGTCCGTGCGCGCTTCGGCTGGGACGACCCCGCGGACCGTCGGGCGCAGCTCGTGGCCGAGACGGCGGGCACCCTGCTCAAGGTCACCGCGGCCACGTACTTCGACGACGCCTACGACGAGGCCACCAGTCCGCCGTTCGAGGCGCTGCTCACCGACAACCTCCGCCAGCTCAGGGCGGCCGTCACCACCACCGGACAGGACCCCACCGCATGACCGCCACCGCGCAGGGCTCGAGACGCGCCCGCCCCGGCTCCGACGGACCGCTGCTGCTCACCCAGCGGCGCATCTGGATCATCTTCTCGGCGCTCATCGCCGGGATGCTGCTCTCCAGCCTCGACCAGACGATCGTCTCGACCGCGATGCCGACCATCGTCGGCGACCTCGGTGGGGTGGCGCACCAGGCCTGGATCACGACCGGGTACCTGCTGGCGTCCACCATCGTCATGCCGATCTACGGCAAGTTCGGTGACGTCATCGGGCGCCGGAACCTGTTCCTCGTCGCGATCGCCCTGTTCACGCTGGCGTCGCTCGGCTGCGCGGTGTCGACCGACTTCTGGCAGTTCGTGGTGTTCCGCGCGCTGCAGGGCCTCGGCGGCGGCGGCCTCATGATCCTGTCGCAGGCGATCATCGCCGACATCGTCCCCGCATCGGAGCGCGGCAAGTACCTCGGGCCGCTCGGTGCGATCTTCGGGCTGTCGGCGGTCGGCGGCCCGCTGCTCGGCGGCTTCTTCGTCGACCACCTGACCTGGCACTGGGCGTTCTGGATCAACATCCCGGTCGGCATCGCCGCCTTCACGGTGGCCTGGTTCGCGCTGACCCTGCCGAGCAAGAAGGCCTCGCGCCGGGTCGACGGGCTCGGCGTCCTCCTGCTCTCCGCGACGACGGCGTGCCTGGTGTTCTTCACCGAGTCCGGAGGCAACCGCGACCACGGCTGGGGTGCCCCCGAGACCTGGGCCTGGGGTGCCGGGTTCCTCGTCGCCGCCGCGCTGTTCGTGTTCGTCGAGTCCCGCGCCGAGGACCCGATCATCCCGCTGTCGTTCTTCCGCAACCGCACGTTCGTCACTGCGACGGCGATCGGCTTCGTGCTCGGCGTCGGCATGTTCGCGGCGATCGGTTTCGTCCCGACGTTCCTCCAGATGGCGTCGGGCACCTCGGCCGCGGTGTCCGGGCTGCTGATGCTGCCGATGATGGCCGGCCTGATGGGGACCTCGATCCTCTCCGGGACGCTCATCACGAAGACCGGGAAGTACCGGATGTTCCCGATCGTCGGGACGGTCCTGGTCGGCCTCGCGATGCTCTCGATGACGACCCTCGCGGCGAGCACCCCGATCTGGCTCATCTGCGTCTACCTGTTCGTCTTCGGCGCCGGACTCGGGCTCATCATGCAGGTGGTCGTCCTCGTGGCGCAGAACGCGGTCCCACCGGAGCAGGTCGGCACCGCGACGTCGACGAACAACTACTTCCGCGAGGTCGGCGCCTCCCTCGGGGTGGCCGTCTTCGGTGCGCTCTTCACCTCGCGCCTGACCGACGCGCTCCGCGACGTATTCACGAGTGCCGGCGGCAGTGCGTCCGACGCGGCGTCCGCGAGCGCGAGCATCGACCCGACAGCGCTCGCGGAGCTGCCGCAGACGATCCAGGACGGCATCGTGAACGCCTACGCCGATTCGCTCGCGCCGGTGTTCTGGTACCTCCTGCCGTTCATCGCGGTCGCACTCGTGCTCGCACTGTTCATCCCGCAGATGCGGCTCGCCGACGTGGCGGGGATGGTCGCCCGCGGGGAGGCCGTCGGCGGCGCCGAGGCCGACGAACTCGAGCGCGCGCAGCGCGGCCCGGCTGTCCCGGCCGCTGCGGACGCGCCCGCACCTGCGTCGCCCACCGGAGCGGAGCGCGACGGCCGAGACCCGGCCTGACGGACGAGTCTCGTGCGAACGCGCACGAGACTCGTCCGCCAGTACGAGACTCGTCGCGGGCCGCACGAGACCGGGCATGGCCCGCCGGCGGGCCGACCGACATCAGCCGGCGGTGCTCGCGCGGACGACGAGCCGTGTCGGGAGCGCCGGCACCTCGGTGGCGCCGCCGTCGAACATCGCGAGGAGCCGGAGTGCCGCGGCCCGGCCGAGGTCCGCTCCCGGCAGGGCCACGCTCGTCAGCGCCGGCGCGGTGACCGACGACGACGGCAGGTCGTCGAAGCCCGCGACCGCGAGCTGGGCCGGGACGCGGAGTCCCCGGTCCGCGGCCACCCGCAGGACGCCGTAGGCCAGGGTGTCGGCGGCCGCGACGACCGCCGTGACGCCGTCCGCGACCCACTGGTCGAGCACCTCCGACGCCGCCGAGGCGCCGGCGTCCACCGTGAGGTCCGCGCGCCCGACGAGCGGCGACACGGTGAGTCCGGCGGCGGTCGCGGCATCCTCGAGCAGGCGTCGGCGGAGCGCGAAGGTCGCTGCGCGGGAGGTGCCGTCGAGGTACCCGATCCGGTGGTGCCCGGCCCCGGCCAGGTGCGCGACCAGCTCGTGCACGCCGGTCGTCAGGTCGTAGTTCACGGCGTCCACCCCGCCCGGGGCGTCGAGCTGCACGACGGGCACGCTGGCGGAGAGGTCCTCGCCGGCTGCCGGTGCGTCGACGAGGATGCCGGCCGGCCGGAGCCGCTCGAAGCGCCGGACGTCCGCGGTCTCCGGTTGCCGTCCGCGCTCGGTGACCGAGAGCACGAGCTGGAAGCGGTCCGTCAGGGTGTCCCGGACGCCGCGGATGACCTCGGCGAAGAACGGGTTCGACAGGTCGGGGGCGATCAGCACCACGAGGTCGCCGCTGCCGCGGGCGAGGGAGCTCGCGGCGTGGTCGACGACGTACCCGAGCTCGTCGACCGCTGCCCGGACCCGTTCGGCGATCGGGGCAGAGACGCGACCGCGGTCCTTCCCGTTGACCACGAGCGAGACGGTGGCGATGCTGGTCCCGGCGCGCTCGGCGACCATCGCGGCGGTGACGCGGGTGGGAGAGGGCACCTGCCGATCGTAGCGACCGGCCTCGCAGCAACTTGACGTCAAACGCTTGACGTGCTTCCATGTCAAACGCTTGACGCGCCGCGGGAGCTGATTCCTCCGCCGCGGACCCCACCGCGTCAGGCCTCGACGTTCCATCCCCGACGAAGTGGAGACCCCGTGGCAGAAGACCGCGTGCCGGCTCGCGTGCCGAAGAAGATCATCCTCGACTGCGACCCCGGCCACGACGACGCCGTCGCCATGCTGCTCGCCCACGGGAACCCGGACATCGACCTGCTGGCGGTGACCACGGTCGTCGGCAACCAGACCCTCCCGAAGGTCACCCGGAACGCCCTCGCCGTGGCCCGCATCGCCGGGATCACCGGCATTCCGTTCGCCGCGGGCTCGCCCCGGCCGCTCCTGCGCGAGATCGAGGTCGCCGAGGACATCCACGGCGAGAGCGGTCTCGACGGGCCGATGCTCCCCGAGCCGTCGTTCGACCTCGACGAGCGGCACGCGGTCGACCTCATCATCGACACCGTGATGGCGCACGAGCCCGGGACCGTCACGCTCGTCCCGACCGCCGGCCTGACCAACATCGCCCTCGCCGCCCGCAAGGAGCCCCGCATCGTCGAGCGCGTCAAGGAGGTCGTCCTGATGGGCGGCGGCGTGCACGTCGGCAACTGGAGCCCGGTCGCCGAGTTCAACATCGTGATCGACCCCGAGGCCGCGGACATCGTCTTCAGCGCGGGCTGGGACGTCGTCATGGTCGGGCTCGACCTCACGCACCAGGCCCTCGCCACGCCGGAGGTCGCCGCCCGCATCGCCGCCGTCGGCACCGGGCCGGCCGCGTTCGTCGGCGAGCTCCTCGACTTCTTCGGACGGACGTACCAGGACGCCCAGGGCTTCGACGCGCCGCCCGTGCACGATCCCTGCGCCGTCGCGTACGTCATCGACCCGACCGTCGTGCGCACCGTGCAGGTGCCGATCACGATCGAGACCAAGGGCGAGCACACCCTCGGCATGACCGTCGCGGACTTCCGCGCACCTGCGCCGGCGGACTGCCGCACGAGCGCCGCGATGGAGCTCGACCACGGCCGCTTCTGGGACCTCGTCGTCGACGCCCTCGAGCGCATCGGCGAGACGCCCGACACCGGCTGGACCCCGCGCGCGGCAGCCGCCACCCTGACCGATCCCGAGAACGCCGACACCGCCGTCACCCCGGAGCACTGACCCCCATGACCACCACCTCGACGAAGAAGTCGATCGGCGCACTCACCGCCGCCCTGCTCGCCGCCTGCGTCGCGTTCCAGCTCAACGCGAGCATGCTCAGTCCCGCGCTGGTCACGATGGCGCGCGAGCTCCGCACGGACGACGCCACGATCGGCCTGTCGCAGACCCTGTTCTTCACGCTCGCGGCGCTGTTCTCGCTCTTCCTGCCCCGACTGTCCGACATCGTCGGCCGCAAGCGGGTCCTGCTCGGCATGCTCGTCGTGATGCTCGTCGGCAGTGTCGTCGCAGCGCTCGCGGTCAACGTGCCGATGCTGTTCGTCGGCCGCATGGTCCAGGGCGTCACGGGTCCGGTCGTGCCGATCGGTCTGCTCATCCTCCGCAACGAGATCGCCGACCCGAAGCGCTACGGCGCCGCGCTCGGCCTGCTCACCGCGGTCAACGGCGGCATCGCGGGCGTCGACGCCCTCGCGGGCGGGTGGATCGCCACGCACTTCGGCTTCCGCGGGATCTTCTGGGTCATCGCCGTGGTCACCGTCGTCGCCGCGCTCATGGTGGCCGCGTGGGGCGTCGAGTCCAAGCCGTCCGCCGGCACCCGGATGGACTGGTGGGGGGTCCTGCCGCTCGTCGTGAGCGTCGGCGCGCTGCTCACGGCGTTCAACGAGGCCGGCAAGCTCGCCGCTGCGGACTGGGCGCTCGTGGGCGGCGGGATCGTCGTGGCGCTCGTCGCGTTCGGCGTCTTCTGGGCGGTCGAGTCGCGGGTCCGTGAACCCCTCGTCGAGACACGCTTCCTCAGGCGTCGCGGGACCTGGGCACTCCTCGTCACGACGCTGCTCACGATGACCGGTGTCTTCGCGGTGGTCAACGGGCTGGTCACGTCGCTCGCGCAGAACACGGAGGTGGGCTTCGGGATGGAGGCCGACCTCGCCTCGCTCGCGTTCCTCACGCCGTACGCGCTGGTCGGTTGGATCGTCGGGCCGTTCGCCGGTCGGCTCGCGCCCACCCTCGGCTACCGGGCCGTCCTCCGCGTCGGACTCGTCGGGAGCATCGTCGCGACGCTCGTGATGGCCTTCGTCGGCGTGCACTCCCTGCCCGTGCTCGTCGTCGCCACGGTCCTCATCGGCATCACCTACGCGGGCATCGCGAACATCATCCTGAACGGGCTCGGCATCGTGCTCTCGCCCGAGTCCAACCCGGGGTTCCTGCCCGGCCTCAACGCCGGCGCGTTCAACCTCGGTGCCGGCATCAGCTTCGCGGTCCTCCCGGCGCTCCAGATCGCCCTCGGCACCGGTGGGTCGGCCGGCACCGCCGGGTACTCCGGTGGCATGCTGCTCGGAGCCGTGATCACCTGCGCGGCCCTCGCCACGTCCTTCCTCATCCCGCGCCCGGCCTCAGCCGAGACAGGAGCAGCAGCATGACCAGCATCGTCGTCGTGGGCAGCCTCAACGCCGACCTCGTGGTCCGCACCGAGCGCTTCCCGAAGCCCGGTGAGACCCTGCAAGGGTCGGACCTCGCGATCCTCCCCGGCGGCAAGTCCGCCAACCAGGCGGTGGCAGCCGGGAGGCTCGGGGGCACGGTGCGCATGATCGGTGCGGTCGGCGACGACGGGAACGGTGCGCTGCTCCGCGACTCCGTCGCGGCGGCCGGTGTCGACACGACGCACGTCGCCGTCCGCGAGGGGGTCGCGACCGGAACGGCCGTCATCACGGTCGACGGCGCGGGGGAGAACACCATCGTGATCTCCGCCGGGGCGAACGGGACGCTGACGCCCGACGACGTCCCCGCCGACGCCTTCGCCGACGCCGGCGTGCTCGGGCTCTGCCTCGAGGTCTCGGTCGACGTCGTGCTCGCCGCCGCGCGCGCCGCGCACGACGCCGGCGTCAGCGTGCTCACGAACCTGTCGCCGTTCGGCGCCGTGCCGCAGGAACTCCTCGACCTGACCGACGTCCTGCTCGTGAACGAGCACGAGGCGGCCGAGCTCGGCGACCACGGCGTCGCGCGCTCGATCGTCACCCGGGGCGGAGCGGGCTGCACCGTGCACGACGGCGACGCGGACCCGGTGTCGGTCGACCCCGTCCGCGTCGAGCCCGTCGACACGACCGGGTGCGGCGACGCATTCATGGGAGCGGTTGCGCTGCGGCTCGCCGCAGGCGACACGCTCGCCGACGCCGCACGCTTCGCCGTCGGGGTCGGGGCGTACGCCGCCACCAAGCCGGGCGCACAGGCCTCGTACCCGACCACCGCCGAGCTGGAGGCGTTCCTGCGGAGCTGATCCGGGCCTCCCGGCCGCTAGCGTTGCTGCCATGCGCGTGGGAGTCCTCGACATCGGGTCCAACACCGGCCACCTGCTCGTGGTGGACGCCCACGGCGGTGCCGCGCCGCTGCCGGCGTCGTCGTTCAAGCAGCCGCTGCGGCTCGCCGAGCACCTCGACGCGACCGGAGCCGTGACACAGGCCGGCGTCGATGCGCTCACCGCCTTCGTCGGCGACGCCGTCCGCGTCGCCGAGGAACGCGGCTGCGAGGACATGCTCGCGTTCGCCACCTCCGCCGTCCGCGACGCGGTGAACTCCGACGCCGTCCTCGCGCACGTGCAGGAGGAGACCGGTGTCGAGCTCGCCGTGCTCTCCGGTGACGACGAGGCCCGCCTGACGTTCCTCGCCGTCCGGCGGTGGTTCGGGTGGTCCGCCGGACGGCTCGCGGTGTTCGACATCGGTGGGGGTTCGCTCGAGATCGCCGGCGGGGCCGACGAGGCACCGGACGTGGCGTGGTCGATGCCGATCGGCGCCGCCCGCCTCGCGCGCTCGTTCTTCGCCGCCGGTACGCCCACCGACGACGACGTCCGACGCCTCCGGCACGAGATCCGGGTGTCGATCGCGCGGGACGCCGGGCTCCTGCTCCGTTCCGGCCGGCCGGACCGGGCCGTGGCGACGTCGAAGACGTTCCGGTCGATCGCGCGCATCTGCGGCGCCGCGCCCTCGGTGGCCGGGCCGCTCGTCCCGCGGTCCCTCGACGGCGCCGAGCTCCGGCGACAGCTGCCCGCGCTGCTGGGCATGACGGTCGACGAGCTCGCGACGCTGCCGGGGGTCTCGCCGAGCCGGGCGCACCAGGTCGTCCCCGGCGCCCTCGTCGCCGAGGCCTGCCTCGACATCTTCGACCTGCCGGCGCTCGAGATCTGTCCGTGGGCCCTCCGTGAGGGCGTCATCCTCGAGCGGCTCGACCAGCTGTCCGTGCTCGGCTGAGTGCTACGTGTCCCGCAGCGCGGCGTTCCGCGGCGGGGAGAGCAGCCACGGGCGGATCGCCTTCGTCACGAACGGCAGCACCCAGAACGTCATGATCGGCGTGAGCACGAGCGTCGTGATCAGCACGCGCGGCAGCACGGCGAGGTGCCCGAACGCCGGGACGAGCCACCCGACCAGGTACGTGAAGACGAGGTTGACCGGGAAGAACCCGAGCCAGATGCTCACGGCCTGCTTCCACCGCGGAGGAGCGCTCGACGCCGGGGCGTCCTGCGGGGCGTCGAACCACCCCTCGATCCCGGTGCGCTTCTCGACCCGGGACTCCACCACGAGGTCACGTCCGAGGTCGAGCCACCGCAGCCGGTCGTCGGAGTTCTCCCACGTCGCGAGCTGCTCGTGGTCCGCGAACCGGTACAGCATGTGCCACTCCCGGCTCGTCGCGTGGGAGCGCACCCACCCGGAGCCGAGGAAGCCCGGGTAGCGGTTCGCGAGGTTGACACCGGACTGCACCCAGCGGGTGACCTCCGGGATGCGGTCGGGTTCGACGAGACGGGTGATGGACACGGTGACGGGCGGGCCTGCGCTCACGGATGACGAGGTCAGGCTCCCTGGCTCTTGTGGAGTCATGCTCCCAGTGTCCCCGAAGCGTGTTTCCGGCTCGTGACGGAGCGGGGCGATCCGCAGACCGGTGCGGGCAGTACGGTCGCGGCATGAGCGAGTTGCAGCGGGGCCGGAACGAGACCCCGACGGAGCGGTGGGACCGCAACTGGAGCGACATCCAGCAGGAGCTGCGGATCGTGCAGACGGGGACGCAGATCCTCGCCGGGTTCCTGCTCACGCTGCCGTTCCAGCAGCGGTTCTCGTCGCTGAGCGCCCGGCAGGAGACGATCTACCTGACGCTCGTCGTGCTCGCGGTCGTCGTGACCGTGGTGGCCCTCGCCGTCGTGGCGACCCACCGGCTCGTGTTCAAGCAGCGGCAGAAGCACGACCTCGTGCGCGCGGGCAACGTCCTGCTGCTCGTGACGCTCTTCGCGGCCGCGCTGCTGTTCGCCGGGACCGTGTGGTTCGTGTTCGACGTGGTGCTCGGAGGACGTGGGGGGATCATCGCCGGGATCGCGGTGTTCGTCGGGACCGGGACGCTGTGGACCGTGCTGCCGACGGTCCTGCGTCGCACGGCGAGGGACACCGAGGACTAGCTGGCGCGTTTCTTCGCCGGTGTCCTCTTCGCAGTGGTCCCCGAGGTCGACGTCTTCGTGCTGCTCGTCTTCTTCGCCGTGGGCGCCTTCGTGGTGCTCTTCTTCGCCGTGCTCGACTTCGACGTGCTCTTCTTCGACGTGCTCTTCTTCGCCGCGCCCGACTCCTCCGGGGCCGGCGTCTGCCCACCGGACGCGTCGTCGGCGGTGGAGTCGTGCGACGCGGAACGCGACCCGCTCCGGGAACGCGACCCCGAGCCTCCCGTCCGCTTCTTGTCGACCGACGCCCGCAGGGCGGCCATCAGGTCGATGACGTCACCCCCCTCGCCCTCGTCGTCGTCCTCGTCCCGCTCGCCGAAGGTCTCGGCGGTGTCCACGTCGTCGCCGGAGGCGAGCTTCGCGTCGATGAGCTGCTGCAGCTCCTCCTGGTACGCGTCCGTGTACCGGTCCGGGTCGAAGTCGGCGGACATGCTGTCGACGAGCGAGGACGACATCTTCAGCTCGTTCGCGCTCACCTTCACCGACTTGTCGAGGGACGCGAAGTCGGCTGCCCGGACCTCGTCGCCCCACAGCAGCCCCTGCAGCAGGATGACGTCGTCGTTCACCCGGAGCACCCCGAGCCGGGTCTTCTGCCGGAGGGTGAACTGCACGATCGCCAGCCGGTCGGTCTTCGCGAGCGTCTCACGGAGCAGCACGTACGCCTTCGGGGACCGGGAGTCTGGCTCGAGGTAGTACGACTTCTCGAACATCATCGGGTCGACCTGCTCGACCGGCACGAACTCCAGGACCTCGATCTCGTGCGACTGCTCCTCGGGCAGCTGCTTGAAGTCGTCGGCGGTGAGCACGACGGTCTTCTCGCCGTCGTCGTAGGCCCGCTGGATGTCGGCGTACTCGACCTCGTGGCCGAACTCGCACACGCGCTTGTACCGGATGCGGCCCTTGTCCTCGTCGTGGACCTGGTGCAGTGAGACGTCGTGGGTCTCGGTGGCCGCGTACACCTTGATCGGCACGTTGACCAGCCCGAACGCGATGGAGCCCTTCCAGATCGACCTCATGGCCACATGATGCACGTCCCTGCACCGGAGCGTCCGGAGGGACGGGTTCTCCACAGGCCCGCCGCTGCTGTGCCGGTGCCGGGGGAGGACGAGCACGATGGGCCCATGAGTCAGCTCGACAAGCAGGACCCGCGGACCCAGCACCCCCGCCCACCGTTCCCGGCGCAGACGCAGGACGGCTCCGGGCTCGCGAGCGCGATGGACCCGGCGCCCGACCACGGCGAGCGGTCCTACGAGGGCACCGGCCGGATGCGCGGCTACCGCGTGCTCGTGACCGGCGCCGATTCGGGCATCGGGCGGGCAGCGGCGGTCGCGATGGCGAAGGAGGGCGCGGACGTCGCCCTGAACGCCCTGCCGGACGAGCTGAGCGACCTCGAGGACGTCCGCGACGTGATCGGCGGCCTCGGACGCAAGGCGGTCCTGCTGCCGGGCGACCTCACCGACGAGGACTTCTGCGCACGGCTCGTCCGCGACGCCGTGAGCACCCTCGGCGGGCTCGACGCGCTCGTCACCGTCGCCGGGTTCCAGCAGGTGCACGAGGACGTCGCGGAGCAGACGACCGAGTCCTTCGACCGCACGCTCAAGGTGAACCTCTACTCGCTGTTCTGGCTCGTCCGTGCCGCGGTGCCGCACCTGGCGCCCGGCAGCGCGATCGTCACGACGAGCTCGGTGTCCGCCCACGAGCCACAGGCGCGGATGATCGACTACGCCGCGACGAAGTCCGCGATCATCACGTACACCAACGGACTCGCGCGCCAGCTCGCCCCGAGGGGCATCCGGGCGAACACGGTCGTGCCCGGGCCGGTCTGGACGCCACTGCAGCCGACCAGCTACCCGGGCGACGAGATCGCGCACTACGGCGAGGGCACCCCGTTCGGACGACCGGCGCAGCCCGTGGAGCTCGGGAGCGCCTACGTGTACCTCGCCGGGCCGGAGTCGTCGTACACCTCCGGCTCGACCCTGACCGTGGCGGGAGCGACCGGGGTGGCGCTGTGAGCCCGGTGGCGAAGCGTCGCACCGTCGTCGTCGGCGGCAGGTCGATCAGCCTGAGCAACACCGACAAGGTCCTCTACCCGGAGACCGGGACGACCAAAGGGCGGGTGATCGAGTACTACGAACGGGTCGCACCGTGGATGATCCCGCACGTGAAGGACCGCCCGGTGACGCGGAAGCGCTGGGCGAACGGCGTCGACGGGAAGGTCTTCTTCGAGAAGAACCTCCCCGACTCCGCCCCCGACTGGGTGCGGCACCACACGATCGCACACAAGGAACACGACACCGAGTACCCGATCGTCGACGACGTCGCCACGCTCGTGTGGATGGCGCAGCAGGCTGCGCTCGAGCTCCACGTGCCGCAGTGGCGCTTCGGCCCGCGCGGCGGACACCAGAACCCGGACCGACTCGTGCTCGACCTCGACCCGGGCGAGGGCGTCGGGCTCCCCGAGTGCGTCGAGGTCGCCCTCGCGGCGCGCGAGGTCCTGCAGGGCATGGGGCTCGAGCCGTACCCGGTGACGTCCGGGTCGAAGGGCATCCACCTCTACGCGGCGCTCGACGGGCGCGCGACGACGGCCCAGGTGTCCGACGTCGCGCACGAACTCGCACGGGCGCTCGAGCAGGACCTCCCCGACCTCGTCCTGTCCTCCATGAGCCGGGCCGAGCGCACCGGCAAGGTCTTCGTCGACTGGTCGCAGAACAACGGCAACAAGACGACGATCGCCCCCTACTCGCTCCGCGGCCGTGACCGGCCGACGGTCGCA
Source organism: Curtobacterium luteum (assembly GCF_001475545.1). Classification (GTDB taxonomy): domain Bacteria; phylum Actinomycetota; class Actinomycetes; order Actinomycetales; family Microbacteriaceae; genus Curtobacterium; species Curtobacterium luteum_A. The sequence continues at coordinate 90,002 of NZ_LDQC01000026.1, forward strand.
GCACCGCGGACCTGGGACGAGCTCACCCAGCGTGGGCTCGTCCAGCTCACCCTGGACGACGTGCTGGACCGTCTGGAGGCCCGTGGCGACCTCCTGCACCCGGTCGCGTCCGCCTCGTTGTCCGTCGGCAGGCCCGACCACGGCCACTGGGACGGCGAACGGACCGAGGACGCGAACCGGGCGAGCGAGGACCGCCTGAGCGCGTACCGGGCCAAACGGGACGCCGCGAAGACCCCCGAACCGGTCCCCACGGGCGCGCCGACCGTCCGCGACGACGGCACCCCGACGTTCGTGATCCAGGAGCACCACGCCACCAGGGACCACTACGACTTCCGGCTGGAGCACGAGGGCGTGCTCGTCAGCTGGGCGCTGCCGAAGGGCGAGCCGACCGACCCAGGGAAGAACCACCTCGCCGTGCAGACCGAGGACCACCCGCTCGAGTACGGCTCCTTCGAGGGGATCATCCCGGCAGCCGAGTACGGCGGCGGGACCGTCACGATCTGGGACGACGGCACGTACGAGCTCGAGAAGTGGCGCGAGGGCGAGGAAGTGATCGTCACCCTGCACGGCCGGACCGGGGGAGCGCGACGGTTGGCGCTCCTGCACACCCGGGGGCGAGGACGCGGACGCGACGGCGACGAGAAGAACTGGCTCATCCACCGCACGAAGGACCAGCCGGACCGCGAGCCCGGCAGCACGGCGGGCGCGACGCACCGGGCGGGACCGACCCGTGCCTCCCGGTCGGCCGTGCACGCGACCAGCCCCGCGACCGAGCGCCCCGAGGAACGCCGCACCATGCAGGCGACGCTGGCGAAGGGTGAGCCCCGGCTCGACCCCGCGGACTGGGCGTTCGAGCTGAAGTGGGACGGCATCCGGGCGCTCGCGACCGTCCGGGACGGCAAGGTCACGCTCCGGAGCCGGAACGGCAACGACCTCACCGCCCAGTACCCCGAGCTGCAGGACCTCGGAGAGCGGGCCGGGGTCGACGGTGTCTACGACGGGGAGATCGTGGCGCTCGACGATCGCGGGCGGCCCTCGTTCCAGCTCCTGCAGAACCGCATGGGCCTCACGAAGACCCGCGAGGTCGAGGCAGCCCGCGCGACGACCCCCGTCCGCCTGCTGCTGTTCGACGTGCTCGAGGCCGACGGCCACGAACTCACCCGCCACGGGTACACCGCCCGGCGGGAAGCCCTCGCGACCGTCATCGAGCCCGGCGGGGTGATCGAGGTGCCCGACGCCGTCGAAGGGGACTTCGCCGCCGCGCTCGCGGAGTCCGAACGACGAGGGCTCGAAGGCGTCGTCGCGAAGAAGCGCGGCTCGAAGTACGCCGAGGGACGCCGCTCGGAGGCGTGGCTCAAGGTCAAGCACCACGCCACGCAAGAGGTCGTGGTCGGCGGGTGGCGCCCCGGTGCCGGTCGCAGGGAAGGCGGCATCGGCTCGCTGCTGCTCGGCGTGCCGGGTGCCGAGGGCCTCGAGTACGTCGGCAAGGTCGGCACCGGGTTCCGTGACCGCGACCTCGACGAGATCGCCGGCGTGCTCGAGCCCCTGGGCACCGACGACTCCCCGTTCGTCGACGTCCCTCGTCCGGACGCCCGCGACGCGCACTGGGTGCGACCGGTCCGGGTCGGCGAGGTGGAGTTCGCGGAGTGGACCGGGGACGGGCGGCTCCGCCAGCCTTCGTGGCGCGGATGGCGCGCGGACAAGCAGCCCGACGACGTCGTGCGCGAGTCCTGATCGCGCACATGCATGCGCATGGGGTCCGCCCCCGGCGAACTTCCGTCCCCCGTTCGGCGCGCCTCCGGGGGACGTTCGCGGGAACGATCGCCGCCGAGGGCCCCGAGACTGTTACGTTCACCGGGACGGAAGGGCGTGACCATGAGCGCGAGCAAGTACCTGCCGCCGTTCACGCCGGAGGAACGCGGGACGGCTGCGGGCAGTCGGGGACGACGCGCCTCGGCTGACCCGGCGGACGTCGCTGTCGACGGCGAGGTCACCTACGCCGACTTCCTCGGCGACCAGGTCGACGACTGACCTCAGCGGCCGTCGAGGCGATCCGGGCGGAGGCGACCCGTGCGCCGGATCAGGGAACGCACGGGTCGCCGTTCAAGCGCCGTGACCGGCGTTCAGGGATGACCGGCCACGGCGCGCTGACGCCAGCCGTGGTGAGCAACTGACAGGCTCACCACTGAGACGGGACGACGGCCCGGTTCGTCACACCTGATCTCGAGAATTTCTCCGCGGGCCGCCGCTCAGGGTGCGGGCGCCGGGCCATCGGTCGGCTCGGCGTCGTCCGCGACCGGGAGGTCCTCCTCGACGAGGTCGTCCTCCTCGGGCTCGGTCACGTCGGCTGCGGCCGCCTTCGCCTCGTCGATCGCGTCCTGGGAGCGGCGGAGGAGTTCGTCGTCGTGGTCCGTCATGCTGGCGAACCTACGCCGGCGTCCCTGTGTCAGCCTCCCGGCGGGGGAGCGGCACGGAGGGCATCGGCGCGTGCGGGGCCCGCGACGAGTCGAGGTCCACGGCGGAGGCCGGCGCCGGGGTGGACGGCATCGCCGGAGCAGCGGGAGCGCCGATCGCATCGGCCGCATCGAGCACGGCGCGGGTGGCGGCCGCCGCGGTGCGGAGGGCGTCGGCGGTCGGCATCGCGCGGTGCGCGGCGGTCCGGACCTCGACACCCCACGGCTCGTCGAAGCCGAGGTCCCGGACCGTCCGGACGAACCCGAGCAGGTCCCACGCTCCGGAGCCGGGCAGGTACCGCGCGGCGTGGGACTCCTCGGCGAGGGTCATGCCGGCCGGCGTGTGGAGCAGGCCGTCGCTCAGCTCGACCGCGGCGAGCACGGCGGGAGCGACGCCCTCGTGCACCGATGCCAGGGTCGAGCCGCCCCGGAGGGTGTGCATCGCGTCGAGGAGCAGACCGCCGTTCGGGTGCCCGGCGGCGCTGACGAACCGAGCGGCCCGTTCGACCGTCGGCAGGTTCGACCACGGCTCCGGTTCGAGCACGAGCTGCGCGCCGAGCTGCTCGGTCCGTGCCGCGAGCGCCACCCAGTCGTCGGTCATCGCTGTGGGCCGGACAGTCAGGGTCGTGTCGGCTCCGACCACGACCTGCCATGCACGGAGCGCGGCGGTGGCCTCGAAGACCACACCGCGGTCCGCGTCCTCGTCAGCGGACCGGTCGTCGCTCGACCACCAGCGGTCGAGCGGGCCGAGCTGCACCCAGACGATCCCGGAGCCGTCCAGGATGCGCCGGAGTTCGGCGAACCCGATCGTCGCGCGGACCTCGTGCAGGTCGCCGACGGTGAGGGAGAGTCCCGCGAACCCGGCGGCACCGACGGCGCGCACCCGCTCACCGATCGGTTCGTCGCCCGCCCAGGTCGAGGACGTGGCGAGCAGGTCGTGTTCGAGCACGGCGGCACCTCCGGTTCCGGACGGCCTGCTGCTCCCCGCACCCGGCCCTGTCCGTGATGTTGCGACGTCGCTGACCCCTGACGTCACATGAGGTCTACGCTGCCGACCTGCAAGCGCTCCCAGTCCGTCGACACGTGCTCGAAACGCGGTACGTGTCCGAAGGTGGCCGAGCGTCGCACTCGTTCAGACGACGACGGTGCGGACCGACCCGACGCCCGCGATGCGTCCCTCGACCACGTCGCCCCGGACGAGCGGCCCCACGCCGTCCGGCGTGCCGGTCATGAGCAGGTCGCCGGGAGCGAGTCGGACGGCGCGCGAGAGCTCGGCGATCGTCTCGGCGACCGACCAGATCTGGTCGGCGAGGTCGCCGGCCTGTCGGAGGGTGCCGTTCACCGTCAACTCCACGGTCCCGTGCGTCGGGTCCACCCCGGCGGCGGGGACGAGGACGCCGACCGTGGCGGAGGCGTCGAACCCCTTCGCAGCGTCCCACGGGCGGCCGAGCCGCTTCGCCTCGGCTTGGAGGTCGCGGCGGGTGAGGTCGAGCCCGACGCCGTAGCCCCAGACCGTGTCCAGCGCGTCCGCCACCGGGACGTCCGCCGCGGCGGCGCCGATCGCGACGACGAGTTCGACCTCGTGCTCGAGCTGGCCGGTCAGTGGCGGGTACGGGGTGTCGGCGCCGTCCGCGACGACGGCGTCCGCGGGCTTCGAGAAGAAGAACGGTGGCTCGCGGTCCGGGTCGTGGCCCATCTCCCGGGCATGGGCGGCGTAGTTGCGGCCGACGCAGAAGATCCGCCGGACGGGGAAGCGTCCACCCGTGGTCGTCGGGACGGTCGGCTGCGGCGGGGCCGGCATGACGAGGTCGCTCACCCGTCCACCCTGGCACGACGCTGCTCGGCTCGGCCCGGTCCGGCCCGGCTCGGCCCGGCACGGCACGGCACGGCACACCCCGGCACGGCACGGCACCCCGGCCCGGCACGGCCCGGGGTGCGTCGGCCCGCTCAGCCCTCGGCGAAGGACGCCTCGGCGCGGAGCTTCCGGGCGCGGGCGCGTTCCTCCCGCTCGCGGCGCTCGACGCGGAGTTCCTCGAGGCGCTCGAGGGACCCGTCCGACCGGATGATGGCGCCGTAGTGCGGGTGTTGCAACAGTTCGAGCGTGCTGCGCTCGTAGCGCGCGAACACCTCGAAGAAGCGTTCGTCGTCCATGTCACCGATCACGCTGTGTGTCCTTCCGCCGTCGGTTCTCGGTCTGGAACTCGTGGTCGTCCAGGGCGCGTTCCATCCACCTGTCGTCGTCCGTCGACCATGAACGACTCAGGACCGCACGAGCCATCAGCGCCGCGGCGTCGTGGTCGCGTTCCGCCTCCGAGAGCGCCCGCTCGGCGATCCACGACCAACGCTGCCACCAGTGGTCGTGGTGGGCCAAGAACTTTGTATGTCGCCTCGCGCGCACGCCTTCGACGATCGTGACCACCAGACTCGCCACCGCCACCACGGCTCCGATCACTGCCACCGCTGCGCTCGTCCACCGCACGTCCATGTCGTCAGCCTGACGGCACAGGACCGGCCACGCGACGGGCGTGACCGGTCCTGTGGAGGGCGAGCCGTGCCTCCAGGCCGGTGCAGGAGACGTACCGGACGTCGCACCAGACGCGTCGGCGGTCGGGCCTGCCGGATCCCGGACTGCTCAGTCCTGCGGCCACCCCGCGAACTCCCACCCCGCGACCGACGGGTGGTCCTCGCCGCGCGTGTAGGCGTACTCCCGCGCCGCGTCACGAGCCGCCGTGAGGCGGTCGAGCAGCTCGGCGTGCTCCGCGGCGTCGACCCGCGTCAGCGCGTCGTGCGCCAGCGCGAAGCGGTCCATGTCGTTGCGCATGAGCATGTCGAACGGGGTGGTCGTCGTGCCCTGCTCCTGGAACCCGTGCACGTGGAGGTCGTCGTGCCCGTGTCGACGGTAGGTGAGCTGGTGCACGAGCGCCGGGTACCCGTGGAACGCGAAGACCGCCGGCGTCCCGGGGAGGAACACCTCGTCGTACCGCTCGTCGGAGACCGGGTGCTCGTGCTTCCGCGGGTCGCCGATGGACAGCAGGTCGACGACGTTGACGACCCGCACGCCGACGGCGGGAGCGTGCTCACGGATGATCGCGGCGGCGGCGAGCGTCTCGACGGTGGGCACGTCCCCGGCGCCGACGAGCACGACGTCCGCCCGACCGACCGCGGACTCCGTGCCGGCCCAGTCCCAGACCCCGAGCCCTGCCTCGGCGTGCGCGACGGCGTCCTCGAGCGAGAGGAACACCGGTTCCGGGTGCTTCCCGGCGACGATGACCTCGATGCGGTTCGTGGTCTCGAGTGCGTGGGCCGTGACGGCGAGGAGGGTGTTCGCGTCGGCGGGGAGCTTGATCCGCACGAGGTCCTGCTGCTTCGACGCGACGACGTCGAGGAACCCGGGGTCCTGGTGCGAGAAGCCGTTGTGGTCCTGGCGCCAGACGTGCGACGAGAGCAGGATCGTGAGGTTCGACACCGGCAGCCGCCAGTCGAGGTCCGCGGAGGACTCGAGCCACTTGGCGTACTGCCCGACCATCGAGTCGATGATGTGTGCGAACGCCTCGTACGTGTTGAGGATGCCGTGCCGACCGGTCAGGACGTAGCCCTCGAGCATGCCCTCCAGGACGTGTTCGGACAGGACCTCGATGACCCGGCCGCGTGCCGAGAGGTGCTCGTCACCGGGGGCGCGATCCGCCCGCCACACGCGGTTCGTGACGTCGAACACCGCGTCGAGCTTGTTGGAGATCGTCTCGTCGGGACCGAACAGCCGGAAGTCCGACCCGTTGCGTTCGACCAGTGCCGCGAGCCACGGTCCGAGGGTGCCCGTGGCCGAGGCGGGCTCGCCGGCGGCGACGCCGTGGTCGGCGATCGCGGGGAGGTCGAGCGCGGTCCGGATCCGCCCGCCGTTCGCGAACGGGGTCGCACTCATGCGGAGGTCGCCCTCGGGACGGATGGCTCCGAGGATGCCGATCGGCCGGCCCTGCTCGTCGAACAGCTCCTCCGGGCGGTAGGAGCGCATCCACTCCTCGAGCCGGGCGCGGTCCTCGTCGTTCGTCCGGACGTCGGGCAGCGGGATCTGGTGCGAGTGGAAGGTGCCCTCGTTCGGCCCCGTCCAGCCCTTCGGGGTGCGCAGCACGATCATCGGCCACCGCGGACGGAGATCGGCGGCACCCGCGAGCTGTCCGGCGGCGGCGCGTTCGGCCTGCGCGCGGGCGGCGGCCTGGATGTCGTCGATGCGGGCGAGCGCCCGGCGCAGTGCGGCGTCGAGCAGGGCGTGCACGGCGAACGGGTCGTGGTCGACCCGGGAGGAGTCGACCGTGATCGGCTCGTACCCGAGCCCGCGGAAGTACGCGTCGAGGTCCTCCCCGGGGATGCGGGCGAGGACGGTCGGGTTCGCGATCTTCCACCCGTTGAGGTTGAGGATCGGCAGCACGGCACCGTCGGACACCGGGTCGAGGAAGGTGTGCGCCTGCCAGGACGCCGCGAGCGGACCGGTCTCGGCCTCGCCGTCGCCGACCACGCACGCGACGACGAGGTCCGGGTTGTCGAGCGCCGCCCCGTAGGCGTGGGCGAGGGAGTACCCGAGCTCACCGCCCTCGTTGATCGAACCGGGGGTTTCCGGAGCGGCGTGCGACGGGATGCCTCCGGGGAACGAGAACTGCCGGAAGAACCGCCGGAGCCCGTCGGTGTCCGGGGTGATGTCCGGGTAGAGCTCGCTCCACGTGCCGTCGAGCCACGCGTTCGCGTTCATCGCCGGGCCGCCGTGCCCCGGCCCGCAGACGTACAGCAGCTGCCGGTCCGTCTCGGCGATGAGCGCGTTGCAGTGTGCGTAGACGAGGTTGAGCGCCGGCGAGGTCCCCCAGTGGCCGAGCAGGCGCGGCTTGATGTCGTCCGGCTCGATCGGCCGGGTGAGGAGCGGGTTGTCGAGCAGGTGGATCTGCCCGGCGGTGAGGTAGTTCGCGGCGCGCCACCAGGCGTCGATCGCCCGGATGCGGTCGGTGGTCGCGATGGGTGCAGGGGACATGCGCCCACGCTACGGAGGGCCGGGTGGAAATCTTCCAGCAAGTCGTCCAAACCGATCGGCTGGGCGTGCCGAATGCATGACACCAGGGCGAAACGCCCAAGAAGCTCCCCGGTCACGCTCGGCCGGTACACGTCTCTCACACAGCGAGAGGGGCAAGGCCACCGGCCGGAGCACTCGATCAAGCAAAGGAACGATCACCATGCGCAAGAGCCTGAAGACCTCGATCACCCTCGCCACGACCGGCGCGCTCGTCCTCGGTGGCGCCGCGTTCGGTGTCGGCGCCGCGAACGCCTCGACCCCGTCGGTGCACACCGTGTCCTCGTCCTCGTCGAAGATCCCCGCCCCGGTCGCGTCGGTGCCCGAGGTCCTGGGTGGCAGCACGGCCGTGAAGCTCGACTCGGGCTTCACCGACGCCCTCACCGCCTTGAAGCTCACCCCCGGTGTGTCCGGCAACGCCAAGCTCGAGAACGGGTCGGTGTCGTTCCCGATCACGGCCGGTTCGGTCACGTACTGGAACCCGGACGGCTCGTACCGCCCCTACGTGCAGGGTCTGCTCAACCACGACGACTCGGGCCTGACCCTCAAGGCCGGTGACACGACGGTGACGCTGGAGAACTTCGTGGTGAACCCGGGTTCGTCCAAGCTCTACGGTGACGTGCTGGTCAACGGCAAGGTCGCCGCGGCGAACGCGTACCTGTTCGAGCTCTGGGGTGGCACCCTCAAGCCGCTGCAGCTCGAGGGCGACAACGCGATCCTGACCGGCACCACGGTCCACATCTCCGAGGACGCCGCGGGCCTGCTGAACAAGACGTTCGGCACCGACGCCGTCAAGCGCGGCCTGCTCGTGGGCACCGCGACCATCACCGCCAAGATCAAGTAACACCCCGCACCACACGCCGAGAGCGTCGTCCCCGACAGGGGACGGCGCTCTCGTGCGTCGTGGCCGGCCCGTCGTGCGTCGTGCGTCGTGGGTCGGCCGGGAGGCGCGGATCGCCTCAGCGACGCCGGCGCCACCACCGGGACGGCCGGGTGTCGGACGCGGCCGCCTGCGCGGCCGCCGCTGCCGCGTCGGAGGCGGCCCGTGCCTCCCGGCGATCGCGCCACGCCCGCAGCTCCGCCTCGACGTCGCGGAGCGGCGTCACGACCGGCGGGCCGCCCAGCAGCTGCCGCCGGGCCTCCTTCACGCGGGCGTTGAAGTCCTCGAGGACGTCGCGGACGTCGGCTTCCACCGTGAGGGTGTCGAGCTGGTCTGTGAGCTCGGCGTCCTCCTTCCGGAGCGCGAACGCCGGGGGCGCGATCCCGCTGAGCTGCTCCCGCTCGATCTTCGACCGGATCCACCAGTCCGGGTCGTGCCTGCCGTCGTTGGAGGGCAGCGGCTTGCCGTGGTACGGGTTGCCCTCGAAGACACCGCGACGCTCGGCCTCTTCGATGAGGGCCCGCGCGTGCTGCCCGACGTCCTTCGCCTGCAGCAGCCGGCGTTCCTCGCGGACCTCGTCGGGGTCGAGCGACCCCCGTTCGATCTCGCTCTCGACGAGCCGCTCGTACCGGTAGCGAGCAGCGCGCCGGAGCCGGTCCATGCGTGCGTCGACGTCGTTCATGACCCCTCCATGATCACGCTGCGCGGTCGGTCCCGCCAGTGTCGTCCCCGTCCTCGTCCCCGTCCGCGTCCCCGGCGTCGCTGTCCGCCGCTTCGGCGCGGACCTCCTCGATCGTCAGGGCGGCCTGGATCAGCGCGAGGTGCGAGAGCCCCTGCGGCAGGTTCCCCATGAAGGAGCCGTCCTCGCTGATCATCTCGCTGTAGAGACCGACGTCGTTCGCCTGGGCCACCATCGCGTCCATCAGTGCCGCGGCGTCGTCGACCCGGCCGGTGCACGCCATCGCGGCCGCGAGCCAGAACGAGCAGGCGACGAACGGGGACTCCTCCTGCTCCATGCCGGAGTACCGGTAGACGAGCGGCCCGCGCTGCAACTGCTCCTCGATCGCGCGGATCGTGGACGCCATGCGGGGACCGCGGTCGAAGGCGCTCATCGCGTGCAGCAGGATCGACGTGTCGATCTTGTCCGAGCCCGGGTACATCACGTAGTACCCGCGCTCCTCGTCCCACCCGTGGTCGGCCACCCACTGCTCGATGAGCTCGCGGTTCTCGACCCACTTGTCGCGCGGCCCGTCGATCATCCCGGCGTCGTGCAGTTCGGCCGCGGCGTCGAGGGCCTGCCAGCACCCGATCTTGCTCGACACGTAGTGCTGCGTGTCCTGGAGCTCCCACATGCCCGAATCGGCTTCCTCCCACCGGTGGCACGCGTCGTCGGCGAGGTCCTGCAGCACCCTGGCCGTCTTGCGGTCGATCACGTTGCCGGCGCGCACGTACTGCCGCAGGATCTCGAACACGTCGCCCCACACGCCGAGCTGCAGCTGGCCGCTCGCCCGGTTGCCGATCGTGACGGGGCCGATGCCCTGCCACCCCGGCACGTCGCGTTCCTCGACCCCGTCGCTCTTCGACCCGTCGAGCTCGTAGAAGATCGGCATCGAAGCGTCGTGCTCGGCGATGGTCCGCATGACCCAGGACACCGCCGCGTGCGTCTCCTCGCGCAGGCCGAAGCGGGTGAGCGCGTGCACCGTGTACGACAGGTCGCGGACCCAGGCGAACCGGTAGTCCCAGTTCTTCCCGCCGGTCCTGTCCTCGGGCAGGCTCGTGGTCGGGGCCGCGGCGATCGCCCCGGTGGGGGAGTAGATGAGCAGCTTCAGCGCGAGGGCGCTCCGTTGCACGGCGTCGGCCCAGGGGCCGTCGTAGTGGAACGCCTCGGACCACGTCGCCCAGTTGTCGATCGTGCGGTCCATCGCCGCGAGGGCGGCTTCGGGCTTCGGCATGAAGATCGGTTCGTCGTGGGTACCGACGATCGTGAGGATGTGCTTCGACCCCTCGGTCGCGGTGAACCGGCCGGAGAAGCGCGGGCCGTCGTCGTGCACCGGCTCGAAGCCCTGCTCCACGATCGCGATGGTGACGCCGTCGATGCCGATCACGGCCCCGTTGGCCGTGTCGAGGCGCTTCGGCTCGGCGGTGCCCAGCAGGGTACCGGGCACGACCGCCCACTCGAGCTCGACCGAACCGCGGACGCCCTGCACGCACCGGGCGACCTCCGCCCACGGCAGCCGACCGGCGACGCCCGTCACCATGGCGTCCGTCACCGTGACCTGCCCGGTCGACGTGGTCCAGGTGGTGACCAGCACGTTCGTGCCGGGCAGGTACTCCCGCGTCACCTCGGCGTCGCCGGTCGGCCGTAGCGCGACGTGGCCGCCGTGTTCCGGGTCGAGGATGCTCGCGAAGACCGGCGTTGAGTCCATCGAGGGGATCGGGAGCCAGTCGATCCGACCGTCGAGCGCGATGAGGGCGACGGTCCGTCCGTCCCCGACCGCGCCGTAGGACCGGAGGGGCACGTAGCCGTCGGTGCGTTCCTCGTTCTCGGTCGCGTCGGGAGTGTCCAGGGTCCGCTCGCTCATGGTCTCAGCCTGCTCCGGGGGTGCGGCCGACCATCAGCGAGACGTACCCCGTCGTGGGCAGCCGCACCGCGCCTCCAGGCTGTGCAGGAGCCGTCAGGCGACGTTGGTGAGTCCCGTCGAGGTGACCAACCGGTCGAGGAGGAGTCGTCGGAACGGCACGGACGACCACCCGTGGTCGGCGCCCTCGACCGGGGTGAACGCCGCCCCTGGGAGGACCTCGCCGTACCGTTCGCCGTAGGACAGCGGCACGATCTGGTCCGCCGTCCCGTGGAACACCTCCGCCGGACCGGTGTAGCGGTCGATCCCCGCGTACACGTCGAGCCCGCCCGTGACCTCGTCGATGAACGCCGTCCCGAGCGCCATCCCACCGAAGTCGAAGAAGCCCTGTTCGCGAGCCGGCGCGAGCGGCTGTCCCTGGATCTCGTCCTTGCTCGCGATGTCGTCGACGACCACGCCGGCGGGTGACCACAGGGTCAACGTCGCCACGAGGTCGGGCTCGCGGGCAGCGGCGAGGGCGGACTCGACGGCTCCGAGGCTGTGTGCGACGACGTGCACGGGGCCGCCGGCGTCCGAGGCGAGCGTCCGGACCATGGTCGTGACCTGCTCGACCTCGTCCGTGATCGTGATGTCCGCGAACTCGCCGTCGCTCGTCCCGTGGCCGAGCCGACTGTACGAGCGGACCGCGGCGCCGTGGTCGGCGAGCCGTCGTGCGGTCTGGACGAAGAGCTGCTGCCCGCCGGTGTCCGTGCTGCCGAACCCGTGCACGAGGAGCACCGCCTGGCGCCCGGGCTCGACGGCGCCGAGCTGCCAGCCGCGGAGCGTCCGGCCGTCGTGGTCGAGGCTGGTCGGCTGCATCAGTTCGTCCGGTCCGCGAAGCCGGCGGGGAGGTCGGCGGGGGCGGTGTCCACGACGGTCTCGTCGTCCTCGCCGACGTGTTCGAACAGCGTGATGTGCGCGAACTCCGGCACCACGTAGATCGGGTAGGTCGGGCCCTGGTCGCGGTACTCGCGCATCCGGTCGAGGTGGTCGTTCTGGTACAGGACGGTCTTGCTGCCGTCCTCCTCGACCCAGTGCGGGAAGAAGATCGTGCCGTGCAGGACGCGCTCACCGGGCACGACGGTCACGACCACGCTCGTGCCGGTCGGCTCGTTCCAGGACACCTTGTACACGCCGGCGGTCAGCGCGACGAGGTCGACCTGCTGGTCCTTGACCCAGCGGCCGCCGACCATGCCCGAGTGGATGCGGTAGTCGATGGTCGTCGCGTTCTTGACGTACATCTCGTACTGCCAGCCGTTGGCGTACGTGTAGATGAACCGGTGTCCGACGATGCCGGAGAGGTCCTGCTCGGGGACGGGGTGCTCGACGCTCGTGGTGATCTGCATGCGTTCGAGTTTGCTCCTGAAATGCGTTTGTTGCAGACGTTTTCTCGGTGAGTACCCTGAGAGCGTGTCCCCCCGTTCGAACGATCCCGGCCTGTCCGACGCGGCGCGCCGCCTGAGTGCCGAGGTCGGTCCCTTCCGGCGCGCGCTCCTCAACACTGCACGCCGCTCCGGGGACCTGCCCGACATCCCCGACGCGCAGATCGAGGTCCTCAGGCGGCTCGACGTCGACGGGTGGTCCAGCCCGACGGCGCTGGGGCGGGCGCTCGGGCTCGCGCGGTCCACGGTCAGCAACCTCGTCGCCGCCATGGAGCGCGACGGGTTGGTCGAGCGGCGACTCGCGCGCGGTGACGGCCGGAGCACCGAGGTCGGCCTCACCGAGCTCGCGCAGCGACGGCTCGCGGTGTACGACGAGTCCGCCGAGCGGGTGCTCGTCGAGGCCATGGCGGCCGCCTCCGCGGCGGACCGCCGCGTGCTCGCGGACGTCGGCGACGTCCTGGCACGGCTCCGCCAGCGCCTGGAGGGTCGCGCGGACGAGGGCGACTGACGGACGGCCGGGAGGCACGTGGCGCGGCCGCCACGCGCCTCCCGTCGGTCTCCTGGTCCGGTCCCGCGACGCACGAGGCGCACGGCGGTCCGGTACGCGGCTCCCGTCGGTCGTCCGGTCGACTGCGCAGCAGGTCCGGCGACCGCACGCACCGGACACGGGCGCCGCGGACGGGCACGCTGGATCGATGAGCGGAACGGCGGAACGAGCGGTCAAGGACGCCGGGCGACAGGCGCGACGGGTGGCGGACAGTCGCTGGTTCGAGCTGCTCGCGCGCGGTGGGTTCATCGGCAGCGGTGTCGTGCACCTGCTCATCGGCTACCTCGTGGTCCTGCTCGGGATCGGCAGCGCGGCCGGTGGCAGCGAGACCGACCAGTCCGGAGCACTCCAGCAGATCCAGGACGTCCCCGGCGGGGTGTTCCTGCTCTGGGTGGTCGCGATCGGGACGGCGGCGCTCACGATCCGACTCGTCGTCGAGGCCGTCGTCGGCGGTCGCAGCGACAGCGCCCGCGCCTGGGGTGCCCGGGCGAAGAACGCCGGCAAGGCGGTCGTCTACGGGGCGATCTCGGTGTCGGCGATGCAGTACGCGATCGGCGCCGGGACGAGTTCGAGCGGCTCGTCGCGGAGCGCTGCGGCCAAGGCACTCGCGACGCCGGGCGGGGTGTTCCTCCTGCTGCTCGTCGCCGCGGTCGCGGTCGGCATCGGCACCGCCCTCGTCGTCGAGGGAGCCCGGCGGTCGTTCTGGAAGCAGCTCGTCCGGCCGCGGCAACCGATCGAGCACACCGTGACGGTGCTCGGGGTCGTCGGGTACGTCCTCAAGGGCGTGGCGGTGATCGCGGTCGGTGTGCTCGTCGCCGTGGCGGCGTTCCGGAGCGACCCGGACCAGGCGACCGGCCTCGACGGAGCCTTCGACGCCCTGCACGGCATGTCCGGCGGCGGCGTCCTGCTCGTGGCGATCGGGATCGGGTTCGTGGCGTTCGGCGTGTACAGCTTCTTCCGGGCCCGCTACGCCCGCCTCTGAGCCTGAGGTCGGACACGGGCCGAGGCCGGACACTGCCCGATCCCGGACGCTACGAGGGCTGTTCGTCGAGCGGGTCGGCGGGCTGGGATGTTTCCCTCGGTTCCATCCCGGACGCGAAGAACTCGCCGACCGCCGCCGCGAGCCCGACGACCGTCCCGACCGCGATGGCCGCGCTCCCGACGACGACGTACGCCAACGCTCCGAACCGGTCTCGGAGTGACGGTCGAGGCTCCGGCGTCATGGGACCCCCTCTGTCGTCGGGCCGGCGACGTGTCGGCCCCCTCGGTGCGGTGTGCCCAACGATGCGTCGCTCGATCTCCGGGAGCAAGGTTCCCGAGCGGAGAGTGGATGAGAGTCCGCACACCATGGTGAACGGGCGCGGAGGCGGCAGGCGGTACGCAGGGAGCATGGACACCGCGACGACCGGACCCGTGACCGTCTTCTGCGACGACCAGGCCGTGCTCGCCGAGAGCATCGTCTGGAGTCCGACGGAGCGGGTGCTCCGTTGGACGGACATCACGCTCGGCACGCTCACCACCGCGGCTGCCGACGGCACGGTCCGGAGCGTGGTCCCGCTGCCGCCGCCGCTCGCGAGCTTCCAGCCGCGGGCCACGGGCGGGTTCGTGGCCGCGCTCGGCGACACCGTCGTGCTCACCGACGCGGACGGGGTCGTCGAGCGTGAACTCGCGCGCGTGCAGCACGCGACCGCGGGCATCCGGTTCAACGAGGGCAAGTGCGACCCCTTCGGCCGCTTCGTCGTGGGCAGCATGGACCTCGGCGGCGACGACCCGGCCGGGGCCCTGTACGCGATCGAGCCCGACGGGACCGTCCGGATCCTCCGCGGCGGGTTCGGTGTCGCGAACGGCTTCGAGTGGACCGGCGATGGTTCCGAGATGTTCGTGACGGACACGAGCACGTCGACGATCTACCGTGCGGCCTACGGTCCGGACGGGGTCCTCGGAGAGCTGCTGCCGTTCATCAGCGGCGCGGCACACGACGGCCTCGTCCGCGACGACGAGGACTGCCTCTGGACGGCGGTCTACGGCGCGGGCCGGGTCGAACGGTGGGGACCGGACGGGACGCACCTCGAGACGGTGGAGGTCCCGGCTCCGAACGTGACGTCGGTGGCGTTCGGCGGCGAGGACCTGTCGACACTCTGCATCGGGACGGCGCGGGAGAACCTCGCGGAGGACGACCTGGAGCGGTACCCGCACTCCGGCGCGGTGTTCGCGGTCCCGACCCGCGTGCACGGCTTCCCCGCGAACACGTTCAGCGGGTGACGGGGTGGGGTCCGCCGGACGGACCCCGACCGCGGGTATCCTGGGCGACCGTTCGACCCGAGGAGACGCCGTGGACGACGACCGCACGCCGCACGACCGCAGCTCGCACGCCGCCGACCGCGCTGCCCACGCGCCCGACCCGTCGAGCCGCCTGGCCGAGGCGGAGGACGCCGACGTCACCGTGGAGGTCGACCGCATCGCCGTCGACGGGACCTACGTCCGCGTCAGCTCGATCGGCCAGCCGGGCGACCGCGCCTTCGTGCTCGTCGCCGGACTCGGCATCGCGGCGACGTACTACGAGCGACTCGCGCCGCACCTCAACGAGAACGGTCCGGTGCACGCGCTCGACCTGCCCGGCTTCGCGGGTGTGCCGCACTTCCGCGGCCGGGTGTCGATCGAGCGCTACGCAGACGCCGTCGAACGGGTCATCGACGAGCTCGGTCTCGAGGACCCGGTGCTCGTCGGGCACTCGATGGGTACCCAGGTCGTGACGGAGGTCGCGGCCCGACGGCCCGACATCTCGGACCTCGTGCTCATCAGCCCCGTCGTCGACTCCTGCGCGCGCACCGTCCGGCAGTCGGCGTTCCGGTTCCTGCGGTCGACGGTGCACGAGCCCGCGGCGGTGCGGTGGCACGGCATCACCGCGTACGTCCTCTGCGGTTGGCACTGGTTCTCGAAGGTGCTCCCGCGGATGATCGCCTTCCCGATCGAGGAGCGCGCGGCCGAGGTGCAGGCCCGGACGCTCATCGTCCGTGGCGAACACGACGCGATGGTGCCGCGTGACTGGGTGCGGCGACTCGCGCGGGTCTTCCCGTACGCCGTGCTCCGCGAGGTCGTCGACGGCGCGCACTCGGTCATGCACGCCCAGGCGGACGCGGTCGCGCAGCTCGCGGTGGACCACGTGGGCCGTCGGATCCCGGACCGCGGGGTCTCGTCCCTGCAGCGGGTCCGCGACGACTCGACGTCGTCAGACCTCGCTCGCCTGAGCCCCGGAGACGCCTGGCTGCTCGTGAAGTCGCGCTTCATCGAGCTGTTCGGCATGGCCCGGAACGACGACGAGACCCTCGAGGCCGCGAAGTCCGCGCACGCGGTCGCGATGGCGGACGGGGACGGCCTGCCGGTGGACCCGGACGACCGCCGCGCGGTGGTCGACCAGGTCGCCCCCGAAGCGCGCGACGCGCGCTGAGGCGACGACTGACCGTCGTCCGGACCGCGCCGGCCGGCAGCGGGGCGCAACCGGGCGATGGCCTGGAGGCGCGGCACCAGCTGGCACCGCGCCTCCAATCCGTCTGTCGGTCCTGCCCGTCAGGGCTGGATGCGTCCGACGAGCATGTCCGGCGTGAGTGAGTGGGCGTCGGCGAGGACCTTCCGGGCCTCGTCGGTCTTGTCCCACACGTTCCAGAGCAACACGCCCTTCACGACCTGGTCGTCGTCGAGGTAGTAGACGACGCCGGTCACGGTCGGCTCCTGCCAGTCCTCGACCGTGTGCAGCGACGAGGACACCTGGCCGACGGCTTCGTAGCCCATGTCGAACACGTCCGAGTAGAACATCGGCGTGTGGTCGTAGGTCTCGTCCGCGTCCGCGAGGTTGCGGCCGGCCTGCCGACCCTGCTGCTGCGCGTTGTCGACGTGCTCCACCCGGCGGGTGCCGAGGATGCGGTCCGGGTACTCGGCGACGTCTCCCGCGGCGAAGATCGACTCGTCGTCGGTCCGGAGCGTCGAGGACACGACGATGCCGTCGCGGACGGTGAGGCCCGCGTCGGAGGCGAGCTGCGTGACCGGCTCGATGCCGAGCCCGACGACGACCGCCTCCGCCTCGACCGTCGTCCCGTCGTCGAGCGTGAGCACGACGCGGTCGGCGGTCTGGGTGCCCGACTCGACGCGGCGACCCAGGCGGAGGTCCACCCCGGCGTCGACGAACCGCTGCTGGAACGCGTGCGCGAGGTCGGCGGGGAACATCCGTCCGCCCACGACCTCGTCGGGGTCCACGAAGGTGACCTCGGCCCCGTTCTGCGAGATGCCCGCGGTGATCTCCGTGCCGATGTAGCCACCGCCGACCACGACGACGTGCGCACCGGCGTCCGCGAACTCCCGGAGCTTCCGGTAGTCGGCGGCGCTCCGGTAGTCGAGGACGCGGTCGGACGGCTCGAGGCCGTCGAGCCCACGCGGCTTGCCGCCGGTCGCGATGAGCAGCCGCTCGTACCCGTGGGTGTCGCCTTGGTCGGTGGTGACCGTCTTCGCGTCGCGGTCGATGGCGGTGACGCGGGTGCCGAGCACGAAGGTGGCGCCGGTCTCCTCGGTGTGGAGGTCGACCTTGTCGTCCCAGCTGAACTCGGGGTCGGTCCAGAGCTTCTTCGAGAGCGCCGGACGGGCGTACGGCCGGTCGACGTCCTCGCTGATGATCCCGATGGACCCGTCGGCGTCGAGTTCGCGGATGCCGCGCGCAGCGGAGTCCGCGACCATCCCGCCGCCGACGATGAGGTACCGGAAGTCGGTCATGTGGTGCTCCTAGATCGTGGCGACCGAGCCGGAGTCGACCCGGTAGTTCGCGCCGTTGACGAAGCTCGCGAGGTCCGAGCAGAGGAACGCGACGACGTTCGCGACCTCCTCCGGTTCCCCGCGGCGTCCGAGTTCCATGTACGGGCGTTCCCCGTCGAGGAACGACGAGACGGCCTCGTCGAAGGAGGTCCCGAGCTCCTTCGACCGCTTGTCCATCATCGCGTCGGTCATCGGCGTGTGGATGAAGGCCGGGCTGACGCAGTTCACGAGGAGGCCCTCGGACGCGTAGCTGCGCGAGAGTCCCTTCGCGAACGAGAGGACGCCGGCCTTCGCGGCGCAGTACGGCAGCTCGTCATCGTACGGCTGCGAGGCGTCCTCGGACACCAGGTAGACGATGCGACCCCAGCCGCCGTTCCGCAGGTCGGAGATGAACTCGCGCGTGATCCGGACCGGCCCCATGAGGTCGATGTCGATCGTGTCGAGCCAGCCCTGCTCGTCGATCTCGTGGAACAGTCCCTGCGCGCCGGTGACGCCCGAGGACTGCACGAGGATGTCGATCTCGCCCACGGCCGCACGCACCCGGTCGTGCAGGGCAGCGAGGCTTTCGGCCTTCGTCACGTCCGCGGCGAAGGCGAACAGCTTGCCGTGCGGCGCCTCGAGCTGGTCGGCGCTGGTGTCCAGTCGGCCCTGGTCGAGGTCGGTGACCACGACCGTCGCGCCCTCGGCGAGGAGGATCCGCGCCGTGTTCCAGCCGATCCCCGAGTCCCCGCCGAAGACGAGCGCGGTCTTGCCCCGGATGCCGAGGTCCACGTGGCCCCCGGCGTCCTAGGAGTGCGCCGAGGCGTCGGCGACCGCGGGCGTCGTCGCGGAGGCGAGCGGCGTGCTCGGCGCGCGGTTCTCCGCGGAGACCATCCAGGCGAGCTGCTCGAGGCGCTCGATGAAGCCGTGGAGCAGGTCCGCGGTGGTCGGGTCCTCCTCGTCGACCTCGTCGTGCACGTCGCGCATGGTGCCGGTGGCCTGGTAGAGGCGCAGGGTGATCTGGTCGATCGCGTCGTGCGTCGTGATCTCGCCGTCCGGGAACTGGTCGAGGTGGCTCGTGGCGGCGACCGTCGAGGACCGGCCGTCCGGCACGGCGTAGAGCGCGCGCATGCGCTCGGCGGTGTCGTCCGCGAACTCGCGTGCGGCGTCGACGATCTCGTCGAGCTGCAGGTGGAGGTCACGGAAGTTCGTGCCCAGGATGTTCCAGTGGGCCTGCTTGCCCTGCACGTGCAGGTCGATGAGGTCCACGAGGACCGCCTGGAGGTTCTTGGCGAGCTTGTCCGATGCGTGCATGATCGGCTCCTTCCACGTCGGTGACCACTCCGGTCTACGCGGGGTCGCCTCAGTGCTCCCTGGCCGTCCGTCCCCCGGCTCGTCAGCGGGCGTCCGGAGACGCGTCAGTGCGCTGCGACGGGGTCGACCTGGTCGACTGCGCTGCGCATGTCCTCCAGGAACCGTGCGACGACCCTGGCATCGTCCACGGGCAGCCCCTCGGCGATCGCGATCATGCGCCGGTGCATCACGCCGAGGGTCGCGCGGACCTCTTCGTCGGTCTCGGTGGTCGGCACGATGACGAGGGCCCGGCGGTCGGTCGGGTGCGGCTCGCGACGGACGTGGTTCGACTTGACGAGACGGTCGATGAGGATCGTCGTGGAGGCCGACGAGATCTTGAGGTAGGCAGCGAGGTCCTTCGGGCTCACCTGGCGTCCGGCGCGCTGCGCCTGCAGCAGGAACCGGACCGCCAGGAGGTCGGTCTCGCCCATGCCCATCGAGTCGCGGGTGCGCCGACGCATCGCGGTCTCGGCGGAACGGTAGCGACGCAGGGCGTTGAGGACGGCGACGCCCCGTTGCGTCGCGTCGTCGTCGGGGAACCAGTACCCGGACGCCTCGGTGATCTCCTGCGTGGACATGCGGGACAGCGTAACCCGTCTCCTTACTAGATCGTCTAGCGAGTGCGCGGGTGGGGGACAGGTGCATGCGTCCGCATGCTGTGCAGGAGACGGACGGGAGGCGCGGTGCGAGCTGGCACCGCGCCTCCCGTCCGTCCTGTCGTCGCGTCGCTGACGCGTGCGGCGGGCCCCGACCCGACTACGCGGCGACCGGCTCCGACGCGGCGTCGTCGAGCGCGCGCAGCGCGCCCTGGACGAGCGAGACGACCTCGTCGTCCTCGCGCGGGTGGGTCTCGGCGAACCGGACGACCGACTGCGGGATCGCGACCTTGACGTCCTCGAGGACCTTCGCGCCGGCGATCCCGGCGACCTTGCGGGCATCGTCGTGCGCCCAGACGCCGCCGAACTGCCCGAACGCCGAACCGATCACGGCGAGCGGCTTGCCGGAGATCGGCGAAGCCCCGAACGGACGCGAGGCCCAGTCGAGCGCGTTCTTCAGCACGGCCGGGATCGTGCCGTTGTACTCGGGCGTGACGAGGAGCACACCGTCCGCGGCGGCGAGGGCCTCGCGGAACGCGACGGCGGAGGTGGGCGGGGTGTCCCCGTCGATGTCCTCGTTGTAGAAGGGCAGATCGGTGATCGCGTCGTACGTGGTGAGCTCGATGCCCTCGGGAGCGTGCTGCTCCGCGGCCTCGGCGAGCTTGCGGTTGATGGAGCCGGCGCGGAGGCTGCCGACCAGGACCAGGACGTTCGTCATCAGCGTTCCCTTGTTCGTTGACGGAAAGGTGTCACGTACAACCAATCACCGTATCGACGCAGCCATTCCCGTGCGCAGCCCGCGTCGGTATCGTCGGCCGCGTGAGCACCCCGAGGACGCCCGCCAGCACGCCCCGCACCCCCGACGCCGACTGGTGGCGTGACGCCGTCGTCTACCAGGTCTACCCGCGGAGCTTCGCGGACGCCGACGGCGACGGGCTCGGCGACGTCGAGGGGATCACCTCCCGCGTGCCGTACCTGGCGTCCCTCGGCGTGGACGCGGTGTGGCTCTCACCCTTCTTCCCGTCACCGCTCGCCGACGGGGGCTACGACGTGGCCGACTACCGTGCGGTCGACCCGCGACTCGGCACACTCGACGACTTCGACGCGTTCCTCCACGCCGCGCACGAGCACGACCTCCGCGTCATCGTCGACATCGTGCCGAACCACACCTCTTCAGCGCACCCGTGGTTCGAGGCAGCACTCGCGGCGGCGCCCGGTTCCCCGGAACGAGCCCGGTACGTGTTCCGCGACGGCGCGGGCGCGTCCGGCGAGCTCCCGCCGAGCGACTGGGTGTCGAACTTCGGCGGCAGCGCCTGGACGCGCGTGCCGGACGGGCAGTGGTACCTGCACCTGTTCGCCCCGGAGCAGCCGGACCTCGACTGGTCGAACCCCGAGGTGCGGTCCGATTTCGAGGAGACGCTGCGGTTCTGGTCGGACCGTGGGGTCGACGGGTTCCGCGTCGACGTCGCCCACGGCCTCGCGAAGGACCTCTCGACGCCCTACCGCCCGTCGAACGAGCACGCGTTGCCGCTCGACGGCTCCGACCCGCTGTACGACCGCGACGAGGTGCACGAGATCTTCGAGGGGTGGCGCCGCGTGCTCGACGAGTACGACCCGCCACGGGCCGCCGTCGCCGAGGCGTGGGCCCCGGCCCCGCGTCGCGTGCTCTACGCCCGGCCGACGGAGCTCGGGCAGGCGTTCAACTTCGACCTCCTCGAGGCCCCGTTCGACGCCGAGGTGTTCCGGACGATCATCTCGCGGAACACCGCGGCGGCGGATGAGTCCGGTGCGTCCTCGACCTGGGTGCTCTCGAACCACGACGTCGTCCGGCACGCCACCCGGTACGGCCTGCCCGAGGGGACCGACACCGACGCCTGGCTCATGACCGACGGCACGGAGCCAGCGCTCGACCGGGAGCGCGGACTCCGGCGGGCTCGGGCCGCGACGCTGCTCCTGCTCGCCCTGCCCGGTTCGACGTACGTCTACCAGGGCGAGGAGCTCGGACTGCACGAGGCGCCCGCGATCCCGCACGACGAACTCCAGGACCCGAAGTGGGACCGGACCGGGCACACCGTGAAGGGCCGCGACGGCTGCCGGGTCCCGATCCCGTGGACCCCGTCGGGCCCGTCGTTCGGCTTCGGTCCCGTGGCGCCCCACCTGCCGCAGCCCGAGGACTTCGGGGCGAGTTCGGTGGAGGCGGAGGACGGCGACCCCGGGTCGACGCTGACCCTGTACCGGGCGGCGCTCGCGGCGCGTGCCCGACTGCAGCGCGGCGAGGAGCTGACGTGGGTCGACGCGGAGACTGCTCCTGCGTCCGCGTCCGTCGTCGCGTTCGACCGGCACGACGGGTGGCGGTGCGTCATGAACTTCGGGACCGGACCCGTTCCGCTGCCCGCGGGTCGGGTCCTGCTCGCCTCCGGACCCCTGGGCGACGGGGAGCTGCCCGGCGAGACGACCGTCTGGGTCGCGCCGGTCGGTTGACCGCCGGTCGTGTGCGTGCGTCGGGTTCCTGCGGTCGTGCACGTCGCGGTTCCTGCGGTCGTGCGCGTCGCGGTTCCTGCGGTCGTGCGCGTCGCGGTTCCTGCACAGGTACTGCGCTGACCGCGTCCGTCCACCGGACGTGCGACCAGCCGTCGCGAGCGGCGTCCCGCTGGCGACGATCGGGGCATGACAGAACCCAGTACCACCAGATCCCGGATCCTCCGGCGGCTGGCGGGCGCGGCGAGTGTGTGCACCGCGCTCGCCGTGCTCGCCGCGCCCGCCCTGACCGCGTCGTCGTCGACCGCGGTCGAGCTCGGCTTCCCGTACGTCCACGACTTCACCTCACCCGCCGGCGGCGAGCTCCACGGCGACGCGGCGATCACCGGGGGGCGACTCCGGCTGACCGAGGACGTCCAGCGACAGGCGGGGGCGTGGTCGACGAACGACACCTTCCGCTCCGACACCGGACTCGAGATCGAGTTCACGTACACGATGTACACCGACGAGGACGACGTCGGCGCCGACGGCCTGCTGCTCTTCCTCGCTGACGGCAGCGCTCCCCAGGGCGTCGGGTCGTTCGGCGCTGGACTCGGCTACACCTGTCGCGTCGAGGCGACGGAGGGTGGGAGCACCACCCGCCCGTGCGACCTCCCGGGTGTCCCCGGTGGCTTCGCTGCCGTGGCGCTCGACCACTACGGCAACTTCTCCGCACCCATCGGCGGATCCGGTCCCGGCGCACGACCGCAGCACGTGGTGGTCCGCGGCTCCGGGAACGGCACCACGGGCTACCGGCACATCGCCGGCGCATCGGCCCCGGGTGGCGTG
Organism: Curtobacterium luteum; assembly: GCF_001475545.1. Taxonomy (GTDB): domain Bacteria; phylum Actinomycetota; class Actinomycetes; order Actinomycetales; family Microbacteriaceae; genus Curtobacterium; species Curtobacterium luteum_A. The sequence goes on from NZ_LDQC01000026.1 coordinate 112,966, forward strand.
CTCGCCGACGGGGACGACCCGCGGCGCGTCCGGATCACGCTCCTCCCGGGCGACGAAGGAGAACTCACCATGACGGTGCGACTGCAGGACGGTGCAGCCATGCGGACCGTGCTCGCCGACGTCCCGCTGCACGGTGGCGGACAGGCGCCGCTGCCACCGACCCTGCGACTGGGCTTCTCGGCAGCGACCGGCAGCCACGTGAACGTGCACGAGGTCGAGGAGTTCCGGGTCTGGAAGCCGGCGGACCTCGCCGTGGAGCAGGACCTCCCCGCTCGGCTCGCCCCCGGAGCACGGGTCGAGTACACCGCGACCGCGCGGAACGTGGGCGTGAACGCGAGCGCGCCGAGCGCCTTCGCGGTGGACGTCCCGGACGGGCTGCAGGACGTCGCCTGGCGGTGCGCCGGGCTCGACGGCGCCGCGTGCGCGACGGCGTCCGGCACCGGCGACGTCACCACCGACCTCGACCTGCCCCGCGGCTCCGCCGCCGCGGTCACGATCAACGCGACGGTCGCGGCGCAGGCGACGGGGACACTCGAGAGCACGGCGACGGTGGCCGCCGCACCTTCGGTGTCGGACGTCGACGAGTCCGACAACACCTCGCGGGCGACGGCGACCGTGGACGACGCTGCTCCGGTCGCGGATGTCGAGACCGACAAGCGCGTGACCCCCGCCCAGGGCGTCGAGCCCGGTGACGAAGTCGAGTACACCGTGACCGCCCGCAACCGAGGCCCGGCCGTCGCCGCGGACGTCGGAGCCGTGGACGTGCTCCCCGGGCCGCTCCGCTTCGTCGGGTCGCCGGACGACTGCACCGCCGAGGGACAGACCGTCACGTGCCACTCCGGACGGTCACTCGCGGCGGGCGACGCCACGGCCTTCCGCATCCGTGCCGAGCTCGACCCGGACTACCGCGGCGACGGCTCGGACATCCCGAACGTGGCGACGGCCACGTCACCGACCGACCCGGATGGTGGCGACGAGTCTGACGAGGTGGTGATCGGCGTCGTCGGTCCGACCGGACCGGAGCCGTCGGTGTCGTCGCGGCCGTCCGGCTCTCCGGAGCCCACCGGTACACCGACCGACGGCGACGGCGGCCGACCCGACGCCGACCGGCGACCCGCAGCGACGGCGGACGCAGTCGGGAGCCGCCCCGGCGGACCGGGTGCGCTCGCGTACACGGGCGCTGCGGACCTCGCACCGGTCGCAGCGCTCGCCGGGGTCGTACTCACCGCCGGCGGTGCGTGCTGGTGGCTCGCGCGTCGTCGACGCCGCCCCGTGACCGCACCCACCGGCCGGGTCCGGACGCCGGGGGCCGGAGCCCGGTCCGAGGCTGACCGGGTCTGATCGCGGGCACCGGACGCCCGACCGGGTTTCGAGCATCCTCAGCGCGGACGCCCGGCCCCGGTCGGGCGTCCACCGCGCCGGCGGTAGGATCGACCGTACGATCCGCACGCCTGAAAGAGGTCCCGTGTCCGACTCCGTGGACGACGTCTCCGCCGTGGACGACGCCACCCGTCGCGCACGGTACTGGCCGGTCCCGGTCCTCCGGGCCGTCCCCGCTGCGGTCGTCGCGCTCGTGATCACGTTCTCCTCGAACCACGCGGCCGGGTACGGTCTGCTGCTGTTCGGCGGGTACGCGGTGGTGGAGGGCATCGTCCTGGCAGCCGGTTCGCGCCGGCTCGACGGCGACGCACGCGCTCGTCGGTCGACGCTCGTCCAGGCGGTCATCGCCGTCCTGTGCGGGATCGCCGCACTCGCCCTGAACGGCGGTGGGCTCCCCGCGTTCATCACGATCGTGGTGGCGTTCGCGGTCCTCACCGGCGCGCTGGAGCTCACCCAGGGGCTCCGTGCACGCGGCGGCTCCCCGTTCGCCCGCGACTGGGCGACCGTCGGTGTCCTCACCCTCCTGCTCGCCGTCGCCTTCCTCGTGACCCCGCCCGACTACTCGAAGCAGCTCGGCGGCATCGACGACGCGCAGGGCACCCTCGACGCGCCGATCATCCTGGTCGGCCTGCTCGGCGCCTACCTGGCCGTCGCGGCGGTCTTCCACGTGATCGCCGGACTCTCGCACAAGTGGGGCACGGCCGCTCCGGCAGCCGCCCCGGACGGAGCACCTCACGCATGACCACCCCCAGTCGCCGCGACCGTCTGCGTCCGGCCGAACTCCTCGGCATCTCGGCGATCATCGCCGTGTTCGTCGCGGTGGTGGTCCTCATCTCCACCCGCGAGCCCCAGCTGGCCGTCATCTTCCTCGGTGTCGCGTTCATCGTGGTGGTCGTGGTGCTCGCGATGCTCCAACTGGCCTCCACCAGCGACCAGGACGACAACGACATGCTCGGCGGGCACAAGACCCCGGGCGAGAACGACGACGACTCCTTCCACTAGCCGGCTGCCGTCGGTCCTGAGCGACCTGCCGCCACTGCGCCTCGGCCACTGACGACCGCGCCCTGATCCGCCACTGACGACCGCGCCCCGATCCGGTCCGCGACCCGCCCCTGACACGCCCGGGATCACGATTCCACCACGGTCCTGTCACGATCGCGGGTCCTGCCGACACTCCTGGTCGAAGGAGGTGGGATGTGGACGTGGTGACGGGCGCGGAGACGGACGAGCAACTCGTCCGGGCGATCGGGCAGGGTGACCAGCAAGCGCTGGCGCGTGCGTTCGACCGGTACGCGGCCACCCTCACCCGGTACGCGTGGGCCGTCGTGGCGAGCCGGCCCGATGTCGAGGAGGCCGTGCAGGACACCTTCCTGACGCTCTGGCAGCGCGCCGAGACGCTGGAGCTCCCGGCGGACACCGTGCTGCCGTGGTTGCTGGTCGTCTGTCGGAACCACGCGCTGAACGTCGGTCGGAAGCAGGCGCGACGCCGTGCGGCCGAACTCCCCGAGGAACTCCCGGCCCCCGACGACCACGCGGAGGCAGCCGAGCGTCTGCGGTGGGTCCGTGACGAGATCGCGGCCCTGCCCGAGACCGACCGATGGATCTGCGAGCTGTGCCTCCTGGAGGGACACAGCTACGCCGAGGCGGCACGGATGCTCGGCCTGAGCGTCGGCGCGGTCACCCAGCGGGTCTCACGGTCCCGCGCACGACTGAGGAAGGCGGTGATGCACGATGAACACTGAACCCCCCGAGGGAGACGACCTCCAGCGGATGCTCGTGGCGATGAAGCAGAACGTCCTCGAGCGCGCCACCCCGCGTTCCCGGCGTCGCCGGATCCGTCCGGGCATCGCGATCGGTGTCGTCGGGCTGCTGGCACTCGGGACCGCGTCCGGCGCGGTCGCGGTGTCGCTGTCCCAGCAGGACCGGCCGGTCGCCGCTCCGGCGACCACGCAGGAACCCGCGCCGGCGCCGTCCGCCACCACCCCCACGTCCGCGCCGATCACGATGACCCCGGCACCC